>JBIKSF010000099.1:0-7759 GCA_044348785.1 Limnohabitans sp. | reverse complement strand
AACTCAGGTCTGGGCCTGCGTTTTGGCGTGCCCGTGACCGAGACAGACACAGTTTTTGTGGGTGCCAACGCAGAGCAGACCCAAATCAAGGCCGGAACGGGGTTACCTGATCCGTACAAGGAATATGCGGACCGTTTTGGCGCCACCAGTACGGCCATACCGCTGACTTTAGGTTGGGCTAGGGACGGGCGTGACAGCGCTTTGGTGCCGACCAAGGGCACTTACCAGCGACTGAATGCGGATTTGAGCATCGCGGGTGATGTACGTTATTTCCGCAGCAACTACCAATACCAGCAGTATTTCCCACTCAGCAAGAAATACACGCTGGCTTTGAACGCTGATTTGGGTTGGGGTCAAGGCCTGAGCGGTCAGCCATTCCCCATCTTCAAGAACTTCTATGTGGGTGGTTTGGGCAGTGTTCGTGGTTTTGAACAATCGACTTTGGGGCCATCACGCGTGACAAGTTCGTCTAACTCGGCACTTGTTTATCTGGGTGGCCCCAAGAAAATGGTTTTGAACGCCGAGTTCATGGTGCCCTTCCCAGGCGCTGGCAACGACAAAACCCTTCGGTTGTTTGGCTTCACAGACATCGGCCGTGCCTTTGGCGACAACGAAAAAATCTCCTTGGGTGATCTGCGTGCTTCAGCCGGTATCGGCCTGAGCTGGATCTCTCCCATGGGCCCCTTGCGCTTCTCCTATGCGACGCCCATTCGCAAAGAGACAGGCGATAAAATCCAGAAACTCCAATTCCAGATCGGAACCTCTTTCTAATGAAAACGATTCGCAAGAACCTTCTCGTAGCACTGCTGGCTGGTGCATCGGCTTTCACAGGCTTGGTGCAGGCTCAGGATTTCAAAATCGGCATTGTCAACACGGACCGCATTTTGCGGGATTCGAACGTGGCCAAAGCGGCACAGGCCAAACTGGAGTCGGAGTTTCTGAAGCGCGAAAAAGACCTCAACGACGCTATCAATACCTTCAAAGCAGCGGCTGAAAAGTTCGAGCGCGATGCACCCACCTTGTCTGAGCCGCAGCGTGTGGCCAAGCAAAAGCAGTTGATCGAGCAAGACCGCGACTTGAAGCGGCGTCAGCGTGAGTTCCAGGAGGATCTGGGTGCCCGCAAAAACGAAGAAAACCAGATGCTGTTCGAGAGAGCTGGACGTGCGGTCAAGCAAGTGGCCGAGTCCGAGAAGTACGATTTGATCTTGCAGGATGCTGCCTACTTCAATCCCAAGCACGACATCACAGAAAAAGTCATCAAGGCCCTCAACGCCTCGGTGGGTAAATAACAGGCGTCCAGCCTGTTTGAAACCGTGTCGCTGACCCTGGGCGCTATCGTTGAGAGCTTGGGAGGGCGACTGCTAGGCCCCTCCGACATGTTGGTGTCTGGATTGGCACCTTTGCTGAGTGCTCAGCCCGACCAGATCAGTTTCCTCAGCCAAGCTCGTTACCAGAGTCAACTGGCTGCCAGCTTGGCGGGCTGCGTGATCGTGAGCCCGGCTTTCGAAGTCGAGGCGGCCCAGCGGGCAGCGGCCATCATCACCGATGATCCCTATTTGTACTTTGCCCGCTTGACCCGTTTGTGGAAGCGTACTTTGCGCCAGCCTTCTGGCCCCAGGATTCACCCGAGTGCGGTGATCGACCCCGAAGCCCGCATTGCAGAGGATGCTGTGATTGGCCCGTTGTGTGTGGTCGAGCGCGGTGCCGAAGTCGGCCCTGGCACATGGTTGAAGTCCCATGTCACCTTGGGTGAAGATTGCAAAATCGGTGCGCGTTGCCTGGTGCACTCTGGCGTGGTGATTGGGGCCGATGGATTTGGGTTCGCGCCTCACCAAGGTCATTGGGAAAAAATTGAGCAGCTCGGGGCTGTGCGCATTGGCGACGATGTGGAAATCGGGGCCAACACTTGCATTGACCGGGGTGCCTTGGAGGACACGGTCATTGAAGATGGCGTCAAGCTCGACAATCTGATCCAGATAGGACACAACGTCCATGTTGGCAAGCACACCGCCATGGCCGGTTGTGTCGGCGTGGCTGGGAGTGCCAAGATTGGTGCCCATTGCACCGTGGGTGGTGGCGCCGTGGTACTGGGGCATTTGAGCCTGGCAGACCATGTGCACATCTCTGCGGCCTCGGTGGTCACGCGTTCCATCTCGCAACCCGGCCATTACACCGGGATGTTTCCGCTGGACAGCAACGTCAACTGGGAAAAGAACGCCGCCAGCCTCAAACAACTGTCCCGCTTGCGCGATCGCATCAAAGCCCTTGAGGCGGACATTCAAAACAACAAGGAAAACTGACCATGATGGACATTCACAAAATTCTCAAGCAGCTGCCGCACCGCTACCCTTTTTTGCTGGTGGACCGAGTGCTGGAGCTCGAAAAAGGCGTGCGCATCAAGGCTTTGAAGAACGTCACAATCAATGAGCCTTTTTTCACGGGCCACTTTCCGCACCGTCCGGTCATGCCGGGTGTGCTGATGCTGGAGGCGTTGGCCCAAGCGGCCGCTTTGTTGTCTTTTGACACCCTGGACGCAGCGCCGGATGACAATACGGTTTATTACTTTGCGGGCATAGATGGTGCGCGTTTCAAGCGCCCGGTCGAGCCGGGCGATCAGTTGACGCTGGATGTGCAGCTGGACCGCATGAAAGCCGGAATTTTCAAGTTCAAAGCCCAGGCCAAGGTGGGTGACGAGCTGGCCTGTGAGGCTGAATTGATGTGCACCATGCGCAAAATTGCCTGAGGACATATGGCGACTATCCATTCCACCGCTTTGGTCGATCCGGCTGCTCAGCTGGACACCTCCGTGACCGTTGGTCCTTACACCATCATTGGCCCAAACGTGGTGATCGGCGCGGGCTCGACTGTGGGCTCGCATTGCACGATCGAAGGCCACACCACCATCGGACTGAACAACCACATCCACAGCTACACCTCCTTGGGCGCTGCGCCGCAGGATAAAAAATACGCGGGCGAGCCGACGCGTCTTGTGATCGGCAACGGCAACACCATCCGGGAGTTTTGTACCTTCAATGCTGGCACCGTCAATGGTGGAGGTGTGACCCAAGTGGGTGATGACAACTTGTTCATGGCTTATGTCCATTTAGCGCACGATTGCCAAATTGGCAGCCACACGATTTTTGCCAACAACTCGCAATTGGCAGGTCATGTGGTGGTGGGCGACTGGGTCATCTTGGGCGGCTTTACAGTGGTGCGTCAGTTCTTGCGTCTGGGGGCGCACAGCTTCACGGCCATGTGCACGTTGCTTTTTGCCGACCTGCCGCCTTATGTCACGTGCCAAGGCCAGCCGGCTTCTGCCCGCACCGTGAACGCCGAAGGTTTGCGCCGGCGCGGTTATTCGCCAACCCGAATCGCTGCCGTACGGGCCATGCACAAAGCCTTGTACCGAGAAAATCTTACGCTGGAAGCGTCCAAAGAGCGCATTTTGCAAATCGCCAAGGACAAACCCGAGGTTCAGGCCGATGTGGACATGATGCTGGGCTTTTTGTCGGGCGTTTCGCCCAAAGTGGGCATTGTGCGTTCGCGTCGCCGCTCGGTCGATTGAACAACCCAAGGGCCTGGTCTTTCCTGGCCCGAGCATGAAAGGAGGGCCCTGTGACCCTGTTGCGTTGCGCCGTCATTGGCGTTGGTTATCTGGGCAAATTTCATGCTCAAAAGTACGCCAAGATTCCCGAGTGTCAGCTCGTTGCGGTCGTAGACAGTCGGCAGGAGCAGGCAGATGCTGTCGCCGGGCCTTTGGGGTGTGCGGCGCTGACGGATTACCGTGCATTGATCGGTCAGGTAGGCGCGGTCTCCATCGTGGTGCCCACACAGGGTCATTACGACGTGTGCGCTGAATTCCTTCGGGCCGGCGTGCATGTTTTGGTCGAAAAGCCCATGACCACCACCTTGGCGCAGGCCGATGACTTGATCCGTTTGGCGAAAGAAAACCAATGCGTCTTGGCGGTGGGCCATTTGGAGCGCTTCAATCCGGCCGCTTTGGCGCTGGAGCCCTTGTTGTCTAACCCGCGGTTCATTGACAGCTCCCGCCTGGCCCCATTCAAACCTCGCGCCACCGACGTGAGTGTGCTGTTGGATTTGATGATCCATGATGTGGATTTGATTTTGTCGCTGGTCGACAGTGAGCTGGAAAGTGTGGAGTGTTCCGGAGCGCGGGTGCTGACATCCGACATCGACATTGCCAATGCCCGCATCCGCTTTGCCAACGGCTGTGTGGCCAATGTGACCGCCAGCCGCGTGAGCGCCAAGAGCGAGCGCAAAATGCGTGTCTTCCAACATCAGGCCTGCCATTCTCTGGACTTTCAGGCCCGCACGTTGACGACCTACAGCGGCGCCACCACGCCCTTGGCCGATCCCGAACAGGCCATTGAACGACACGAGCAGTCGTTTGGCGAAGCCGACCCACTGTTTTCCGAAATCCTCGACTTTGTCGAGAGCATTCGAGAGGGCCGTTCGCCCAAGGTGAGTGGTGAGGCTGGCCGGCGTGCGCTGGAAGCCGTTCAGCGCATCACCGAAGCCACCCGCCTGATTTCTTGATTTTCTGTTTTTAGCCAGTTTGAAAGGACCACCATGCCCATTCCTATGGTCGATCTGGTCGCGCAATACCGCGATCTCCAGCCCCAGTTGGAACCTGCATTTTTGAAAGCATTGACGGCTGCGCAGTTCATTTTGGGCCCTAACGTTCAAGCCTTTGAAAAAGAGGCGGCCGAGTACCTTGGTGTGGCCCATGCCATTACTTGTGCCAACGGCACCGATGCATTGCACTTGGCCTTGTTGGCTGCGGGCATTGGGCCTGGCGACGAAGTGATCACCACGCCTTTCACATTCATCGCCACGGCAGAGGCCATCGCTTATGTGGGGGCCAAAGCCGTATTTGTGGACATCGATCCCTGCACCTTCAACATCGACGTGGCGCAGGCCGAGCGCGCCATCACCGCCAAGACCAAAGCCTTGTTACCGGTGCATTTGTTTGGACAGCCGGCCAATTTGGCACCTTTGATGGCCTTGGCCAAAGAACACCAGCTTCAATTGGTGGAAGACTGCGCTCAATCTTTTGGTGCCGACATCGGTGGCATCAAGACTGGCGCGATGGGTGATGTGGCCGCTTTCAGCTTTTTCCCCAGTAAAAATTTGGGCTGCTTTGGCGACGGCGGCATGATCACAACGCAGTCGGACGACATGGCGGAAACCCTGCGCATGCTTCGCAACCACGGCAGCAAGGTGCGTTATTACCACGACATAGTGGGTTACAACAGCCGACTTGATGAACTGCAGGCCGTGGTGCTGCGTGCCAAGCTGCCGTTGATTGACCATTACAACCAAGAGCGACGTCGAGTTGCTCAGCGTTACAACGCAGGCTTGTGTCTCCTGAACTTGCAAACGCCCTGCGAAGATGGTGTGGGCCTGCACGTCTACCACCAGTACACCTTGCTGACCGATGACCGTGCGGCCATTCAGCAAGCCTTGACCGCGCATCAAATCGCCAGCGCCGTTTACTACCCTGTGCCTTTGCACCAACAAAAAGTTTTTGCCTCGATCTCTACTGGCGCCAGCTTCCCGGTGACCGAATCGGTGGCTGAGCGCTGCCTGTCTTTGCCGATCTATCCCGAGCTGAGCAACGAAGCCATTGACGAGGTGTGCGGCGTGATTCGCCAGGCTTTGAAGGCGTGATGACGGACGCACTGTCCACAAAGGCCGCCGCCACGTCAGACCTGCGTATGAGCATGGTCGCGGCCGAGCGTTCGGGCGACATGCTCGCGGCTTTGTTGTTGCAAGGCATGCGAAAAACCTGGCCGCTCTTGCAAGCTTCTGGCATTGGCGGGCCGCAGATGGATGCGACCGGATTTGTGTCGCGCTGGTCCTGCGACGAGTTGTCGGTGCGCGGTTTGGTGGAGGCGCTTTGGCGTTATCGCCACATCAATCGCATTCGCATGGCCCTGATTCAGGATTTACTGGCTTCGCCTCCAGACCTGTATGTGGGCGTGGATGCGTCCGATTTCAATTTGCCCGTGGAGCGCTTGTTGCGGCAAAAAGGCGTGCCCACGGTTCAGCTGGTGTGTCCCTCCATCTGGGCCTGGCGGCCAGAGCGGGTGCAAAAAATCCGCGACAGCGTGGACCATGTCTTGTGCATTTACCCTTTCGAGCCGGAGTTGTTGGCTCAACATGGGATTGAGGGCACCTTCGTCGGTCACCCGGTGGCCGATGTGATTGCGCTGGAGCCCGACCGCGTGCAAGCGCGTCAAGCCTTGGGCTTGACTGCAGATGCCACCATCGTGGCCTTGCTCCCGGGCAGCAGACCTTCAGAGGTGAAGAGTCTGGCATTGCCCTTTCTGGAAGCAGCTCGGCTCATGCGCGCGCAAAGACCCGATTTGCAGTTTGTGCTGCCTACCCACGGCCCTCTGAAGCCCATGGTCGAGGCGGCCATCGCCCATGCCGGCATGCAGGCGCATGTCCGCTTGGTGATGGGCCGTTCGCATGATGTGCAGGCCGCTTGTGATGTGGCTTTGGTGGCCAGTGGCACCGCCACACTGGAGACCGCTTTGCACAAACGCCCCATGGTCATTGCCTACAAAATGCAATGGCTGTCCTGGCAAATTGCCAACCGCAAGCGCTTGTTACCCTGGGTTGGATTGCCCAATATTTTGTGCAACGAAGGCTTGGTGCCCGAGTTCCTGCAAGAGCAGGTCCAGCCCCAAGCATTGGCCCAAGCTGTTTTGCGTTGGCTGGACGATCCAGCGGCAGTGTCCAAAATCCAGCAGCGTTTTGCCGACCTGCACCTTCAACTGCGTCAGGACATGCCGACGCTGGCCAGTCATGCGATCCAAAAAGTCCTTGCAGCTTGAGCAAAAAACCTTGAACTGGGAGACCCATGGTCTGGTGGCCGGGGTGGACGAAGCCGGGCGTGGACCTCTGGCCGGCCCGGTGGTTGCGGCGGCCGTGATCCTCGACGATCTGAACCCGATTCACGGACTGAACGACTCGAAAAAACTCACAGCCAAGCGCCGCGAAGCCCTGTTTGATGAGATCCGGGCGCGTGCCCTGTGTTTCGCGATTGCCGAGGCGAGCGTGCAGGAAATTGATCAAATTAACATCTTGCAAGCCACTTTGCTGGCCATGAAACGAGCCATAGAGGCCTTGCGTCTACCGCCCAAGTTGGTGCTGGTCGATGGCAATCGCTTGCCCACCTTGTCCATTCGGGCCGAAGCCATCGTTCAAGGCGATGCGCTGGTGCCCGCCATCTCGGCCGCTTCCATTTTGGCCAAGGTGCACCGTGACCGCTTGTGCCAAGCCATGCACCAACAGTACCCCTTGTATGGGTTTGACCAACACAAGGGCTATGGCACAGCGCAGCATCTGGCCGCTTTGCAAGCCCATGGCCCGGCGGACTGCCACCGCATGACATTTGCCCCGGTGGCCAGGAGTGTGCGATGAAATCGATCAGCTCCCGGGAGAACCCACAGCTCAAAGCCTGGCGGCGTTTGGCCCAAGACAGCACGGCTTACCGCAAGGCGGGGCAGTTCTGGCTGGAGGGCGATCACCTGTGCCGCGCGGCGCTGGAGCGCGGCGTGCGTCCACTGCAGGTGGTGCTGACCGAGTCGTTTCAAGCCGAGCAGGGCGAACAATGGCTGGGGCTGACCGATCAGGTGTTTGTGGTGCCTGATGCCTTGTTTGCCAGCTTGAGTGGCTTGGAGTCACCGGCCCGCATGGGTTTTGTGGTGGCTTGGCAAGCCGCGCATGA
>JBIKSF010000098.1:0-7875 GCA_044348785.1 Limnohabitans sp. | reverse complement strand
GTTGAAAGCCACCAGCAAGCCCAACCCCAGACCACTCATGGTGCCGATCACGCCCACCGTCGCCCCCTGCACCACAAAAATGCCCATGATGCTGCGCGGGCTGGCCCCCAAGGTGCGCAAGATCGCAATGTCGGCGCGTTTGTCCGTCACCGTCATCACCAGCGTGCTGACCAAATTGAAAGCCGCCACCGCCACGATGAGCGTGAGGATGATGAACATCATGCGTTTTTCGACCTGCACGGCGGCAAACCAGGTCTTGTTTTGCTGCGTCCAGTCGCGTACAAAAAACTGTGGGCCCAGCTCCAGCTGCAGGTCGCGCGCCACTTCACGCGCCAGATGCAAATCGCGCAATTTGAGGCGAACGCCGCTCGGGCCTTCCAGGCGGAACATGCGGGCGGCGTCCTCGACGTGCATTAGCGCCAGCGCAGAGTCGTATTCATAGTGCCCCGATGAAAACGTGCCCACTACGCCCATTTGTTTCATGCGCGGCACCACACCCGCAGGCGTGACCTGACCAGAAGGCGACACCAGGGTGACCGGGTCGCCGTTTTGCAAACCCAGGTTGTTGGCCAGATCGCGGCCCAGCACCAGGCTGAATTCGCCCGGCTGAAGGCGCTGCAACACTCCGGCTTGCGCGTCGCTCGACAAATCACTGACCTCAGGCTCCAGCGCCGGGTCGATGCCGCGCACCAACACGCCCTTCATGTCCTCGCCCCGCGCCAGCAGGGCTTGCGCGGTGATGAAGGGCGCTGCGCCCATAACCTGCGGATGCGCCTTCAAGCGGGTCAGCAAAGCGGGCAACTGGTCCACCGCGGCGCTATCTGCGGCATAAACCTCGATGTGCGAAACCACCCCCAGCATGCGGTCGCGCACCTCTTTTTGAAAGCCATTCATCACGCTCAGCACGATGATGAGCGCCGCCACCCCCAGACCAATGCCCATCATGGACACCCCGGAAATGAAAGAAATGAAGCCGTTTCGCCGCGTGGCACGGCCTGCACGCGTGTAGCGCCAGCCCAGCACCAGCTCGTAGGGGATGTTTTTGAAAAAAGACATAAGTTGCTATTGTGACCAATCGGTCAAGGCCGCTGCCCAAAAGGCGGGCTCACAGCCTCAGCTGAGAAAGCCCACCCGGTGTTTTCACTTAAAAAGTCGCCACGGAGACGATTTGAAACCGAGCCCGGGTCTGAAATCCCAAGGGTCCCATCCCGGATGGGCGCTGCACATTCGAAAAGAGGAGACCAACCCATGAACACCCGCATTGGGACACTGAGCGCTCTGGCCGCTGCCGCCTTACTCAGCGCCTGCCAAACCGCACCGGTGCAAACCGCCGTGCCCCCGACCTCGCCCGAAGTGGTGGGCGAATTCCGCAAAGGAACGGGCTACCTGAACGGCTACATCGACCGCAAGGAACTGCCCGACAGCCTGGCACTGGTGCCACCCCCACCCGCCCCCGGCTCGGCCCGTCATGCGGCCGATGTGCAGCTGCACCAGCAAACCCGCGCCCTGCGCAATACGCCGCGCTGGGACTACGCTTTCAAGGACGTGAACCTGAAGTTTCCAGAAGCGGCCGGGGTGTTTTCATGCGCCCTGGACATGCCCATCTCGCAAGAGGCCACGCCCCACCTGAACATGCTGCTGCGCCGCAGCCTGGTGGACGCGGGCTTTGCCACCTACAAAGCCAAAGACCACTACAACCGCAAGCGCCCTTTTGCAGAGTTGGGTGAAACCACCTGCGCCCCCAAAGAAGAAGCCCACCTGTCCAAGGACGGGGCCTACCCCTCGGGCCACGCCGCTTTGGGCTGGGCATGGGGATTGATCTTGGCGGGCCTGGCCCCCGACAAGGCCAACGCTTTGCTGCAACGCGGCCACGCCTTTGGTGACAGCCGCATGGTCTGTGGCGTGCATTGGCAAAGTGACATCGAAGCCGGTCGCGTGGTCGGCGCTGCTGCCGTGGCCCGCCTGCAAGCCGACCCGGTGTTTCAGGCCCAAGCTCAACTGGCAAAAGCCGAGATTGCCACCGCCAGGGCCAAAGGCCTGAAATCAGACCGGCAAGATTGCGCCGCCGAAGCTGCGGCTCTCAAGCGCTAAGCCATCAGGGCCCATGATGGCCTGATGGCTCAGCGGCTGGCTTGGTCCAGCGCCTGGTCGATGTCCCACAGGATGTCGTCCAGATTCTCCAAGCCGACCGAAATGCGCACCATGTCGGGCGGCACGCCTGCGGCCAGTTGCTGGGCTTCGTCGAGCTGACGGTGCGTGGTGCTGGCGGGGTGGCTGATCAGGGTGCGGGTGTCGCCGATATTGACCAAGTGGCTCATGAACTGGGCCGACTCGATGAAGGTCACGCCTTGCGCCAAGCCGCCTTTCACACCAAACGACAGCAGGCCTGACGCGCCGCGCATCTGGCGCTGCATCAGCGCGTGTTGTGGGTGGTCAGGCAAGCCGGGGTAATTGACCCAAGCCACACGCGGGTCGGCCTGCAAAAACTTCGCCACGCCCATCGCGTTGTCGCAATGCTTTTGCATGCGCAGGGGCAGGGTCTCGACGCCTTGCAAAATTTGCCAGGCGCTCATGGGGCTGAGGGCCGCGCCAAACACCCGCAGGCTTTCCATGCGGCAGCGCATGGTGAAGCCAAAGTCGCCAAAGGTCTCGTAAAACTTCACGCCGTGGTAGCCCTTGGACGGCTCGGTCATGCCCGGAAACTTGCCGTTGTCCCACGGAAATTTGCCGCCTTCGACCACCACGCCACCCAAGGTGGTGCCGTGGCCCGCCAAATATTTGGTGGCCGAATGCACCACGATGTCGGCCCCCAGCGCCAGCGGGTTGCACAGCAGCGGGCTGGGCACGGTGTTGTCGATGATGAGCGGCACGCCGTGCGCGTGGGCCACCTCGGCCACGGCGGCGATGTCCAGCACCACCATGCTCGGGTTACCCAGGCTTTCAGCGTACACCGCCCGGGTGTTGGGGCGCATGGCGGCGGCAAAAGCCTCAGGTTTTGTCGCGTCGACAAAGGTGGTTTCGATGCCGAACTTGGCCAGGCTCACCGCCAGCATGGTGACCGAGCCGCCATACAAAGCCCCAGCGGCCACCACATGGTCGCCAGCTTGCAAGATGGTCATGAGCGCCATGGTTTCGGCCGCCATGCCCGAGGCACTGGCCACGGCAGCGCGCCCGCCTTCAAGTGCGGCCACACGTTCTTCGAGCACCGCCACCGTGGGGTTGCTCAGGCGCGAATACACATTGCCAAAAGTCTGCAGGTTGAAGAGTGATGCCGCGTGCTCGGCGCTGTCAAACACGAAGCTGCTGGTTTGGTAAATCGGCAAGGCGCGTGCGCCGGTGACCGCATCGGGAATTTGCCCGGCGTGGATGGCCAGGGTTTCGGGGTGGAATTGGCGGTCGGTCATAGTGTTCGGTATAAAAAGTTGGCTTGAATTTGCAGGAGCCCACCCCCGTGGGCGATGGCGTGCTTCACACCAGCCGCCGCGCCGAGATGATGCCGGTGTTCACGCCCACCCAGTTCAGTCCGCCAAACAGCCGGGCATGCTCGATCTTCACGCAGCGGTTGCTCACCGAATCCATGCTCGCCTGCCGGGCCAAGGCGTCGGCCTCGGGGTTGGCCACGCCCAGTTGCTGCCACAGGCACTTGGCACCGATCTGCACCGCTTGCTCGGCAATGGGCAGCACATCCTCGCTGCGGCGAAACACGTCCACCATGTCCACCTTGAAAGGGATGTCGCTGAGGCTTGCGTAACAGGTCTCGCCCAAGATTTCCTGACCCGCATAGCGCGGGTTCACAGGCGCGATCTTGAAGCCATGCGACTGCATGTACTTGGCCGCGAAATAGCTGGGCCGGTGCCACTCGGCCGACAGGCCCACCACCGCGATGGTGGGGCAACTTTTAAGGATGCGCCGCAGCGCGTGCAAATCGTTGTGCATGAGGTGCTTCTTTCTCAGTTCAATACCGCGCTTGGCCGCAGCGTTTCATTTGCCGTGAGGCCCAGGTGGCCATGAGCGACAGCACGCCGCACACGGCCATCACGCCCAAATAATGCCCGCTCCAGTCAAATGCCGCCCCGGCCAGCACCGGACCCAGCAAGTTGCCCAATGCCGCGCCGCTGTAGAGCGCGCCCACCACACTGGCCACCGAGCGGCCGCCAAAATAATCCATGCAAATGGCGGGCAAGAGCGACACGATACTTCCGTAGCTCAGGCCAAACCACAGCGCAAACAGCACCAGCATGGCCTGCCCGCCAGCTGCGCCCCACAGCACATACGACGCGCCCATGGACAACTGCATCAGCACCAGCGTCTGCGCGCGGCCCAGCCTGTCGGCCAACAGGCCAATGGCAAAGCGCCCGACCAGACTCCCCACCCCAATCAGGCCCACCAAACCGACGGCAAAGGCTTCGCCCAGGCCCATATCACGCGCCGAGGCGGACACATGCGCAAAAGGAATGAACATCACGGGCGAAGCCAGCACGGTGGCCAAGTAAAGCCAGCGGAAGGTCGGGCTGCGCAAGGTCTCGCGCAAGCTCAGGCCAGAGGCGGAGCCCCCCGCACTGGACACACTGGACGCACCGGGGGCGGCCTGTGCCGCAGGGGCACGGCGCAGCAGACCCGCCGCCAACAAACCCAGCACCAACACACCCAATGCCAACAACTGCATGGCTTCACGCCAAGGCATGGGGCCAATCGCCATGGCGACCAGCACCGGCACCAGCAAGGTGCCTGCGCCCACGCCCGAACTGGCAATGCCACCGGCCAGGCCGCGGCGGGTGGTGAACCAAGGCTGCACACTGGCAATGGAGGGCGTGTAAACCAGCGCAATGCCAAGGCCTACTAACAAGCCGTAACTCAGGTACACCGCCAGCAAGGATGTGGCCCAACTGGTGGCCAACAGGCCCAAGGCAATGAGTGCCATGCCCGCCGAGCACACGATGCGCGGTCCAAAGCGGTCGGCCAGCATGCCGCCGCCTGCGCCCAGCACAAAGTAGACAAAGCCAGACAGGCCAAAAATCCAGGACACATCGGCCCGCTGCGCCGAAAACTCGGCCGCAAACGACTCAAAAAAGGCCGCAAACGAATACGACACCCCAAAGATCAGCGCCAGGCACCCGAAGGTGGCCCACACCACCACCCAGGCATAGGGTGTCTCTTTCATCTGGTCTCCGTTTTTTTTGAGATGGCTGTCATTGTGCCTTTGATGCTCAGCGCCTGGGTCTTTTGGATGACAGGTCCACCGCGTCTGGGGATCACTCTCGCAACAAGCCAGCATGCCCTCAGAAATGAGTGGATTCAAATCCAGCCTGCACCTTGCCCATGGTGTGTACCCATAATGAACCCTCTATTGCCATGAAGGCTCCTCCCATGAACGCCACAGAACGTGACCAGTTGCAGCAATTTTTGAGCGCTTTGCGCCAGACCCGTGCCGACCCGAAAGACGCCACGGCAGACGACCTGATCCGCGAAGCCGTGCGGGCGCAAGCCGACGCCCCGTATTTGCTGGTGCAACGGGCCATGGGTTTGGGCTTGGCACTGGATGCGGCCCAAACCCGCGTTCAGCAATTGGAGGCGCAATGCGCTCAGCAGCAGGACCAATTGGCCCAGCTGAAAAGAAGCTCGCCTGCAACAGGGCCCGAAACAGCCCCCAACAGCTCTTGGATGTCGAGTGCTCAGGCTTGGGGGCGTGGGACAGAAACACCCGCACAGCACATGCCTGCCAAAGCCCCCACACCCACCAGCGCCTGGGGCGGCGGCATGATGGCTCAAATGGCAACCACCGCAGCGGGCGTGGTGGCTGGCGGCTTGTTGTTTCAGGGCGTGCAAAGCCTCATGGGACAACACAAGCCAACACCCGAGTCCAACGCTGCCTCCCCTTCGAGCAACGCCACAGATGAAGCCTTGCCCGGTCAGGTCTCGCCACAGGCCTCGGCAGACGATACAGGCGACTTTTCTTGGGACGCCGGCGAAGACTGGGCTTGACGCCCTGCCCTGTTGCCCCGTCTTACAAGCACCGCAGACCTCCAAGTTCAGCGGTCCAAGGTCATTGGGTGGCCTGCGACAATCACGGACCATGCACCTGATCATTCCCTTCGCAGCCAGCCACGCCCTCATCGGCCCCGAGGTTTGGGCTGGTTTGCAGCTGCCCCATTTGCAAACACTGCTGACCTTGCTGCAACGCCAGCAAGTGCTGCAAGACCCTGAAACCTCAGCGCTGCATCTGCCGCACGAACGCTTGCAAGCCCAAGCCCTGGGTTGGCGCCTGGAGGCACCTACCCTGCCCTGGGCAGCCTGGCATCAGGCCCAGCAAGGCCAGCAGAGCGCAGAACATCAAGCCTGGATGACGCCCTGCCATTGGCAAATCGGCATGGGCCAAGTGGTGATGGCCGACCCCGCGCATTTGCACCTCAGCGACGAAGAGTCGCAGCAACTGCTGCAAGCCATGCAGCCGTTTTTGCAAGAAGACGGCTTACAAGTGACTTGGCACAGCGCCCTGCTCTGGCATGCCCAAGGCGCGCTGCTGGCCAACCTGCCCACCGCTTCGCTCGACCGGGTCATCGGCCAGAACGTGAAAGACTGGATGCCCAACAGCCCCGCGGCACGCCCGCTGCAACGCCTGCAAAGCGAGATGCAGATGCTGCTGTACAACCACCCGGTGAACGACGCCCGCGACGCCCGCAGGCAGCACACCGTGAATGCCTTTTGGCTGCATGGCGCGGGCACGCTGCCTGCCGCCACGCCCTCCACTGCACACACCATGACCGTGACCTTGTCGGACGCCCTGCGGGCCAGCGCATTGCATGGCGATGTGCAGACCTGGCGGCAAGCCTGGCAGCAGCTCGATGCTACGACCGTGGCCGACTTGTTGGCGCACCTCAAGGCCACAGGCCAAGGCACGCTCAGCCTGTGCAGCGAACACACGGCCCACACCTACACCGCTGCGCCTGCCGCTTGGCACCAAAAAATCACCCGGCTGTTCAACAAACCCTCCCCTGCAGCGGCCCTTCAAGCCCTCATCACCAGCTGATCGCCCCATGAATTTTCTCACCCGAGATGTGCCCCCCCGCAGCGCCTGGGCGCTGGAACAAGCGGGCATCCACCCGCTGCTGGCCCGCCTGTATGCTGCCCGTGGCGTGTTGTCCAAAGACGAACTCGACGATGCGCTCAACCTGCTGCTGCCCCCGGCCAGCATGCTGGGCACCCACGAGGCCGCCAAGTTGCTGGCCGACGCCATCTCGCAAAACAAACGCCTGTGCATCGTGGCCGATTACGACTGCGACGGCGCGACCGCCTGCGCCGTGGGCGTGCGTGGTTTGCGCATGCTGGGCGCCCAAAACGTGAGCTATCTGGTGCCCGACCGGGTGGTGGACGGCTACGGCCTCACGCCGCCGATTGCCGAGCGCGTGCACCAACAAGGCGCAGATGTCTTGATCACCGTGGACAATGGCATCGCCAGCGTGGCGGGTGTGCAAGCGGCGCAAGCGCTGGGCCTGCAGGTACTGGTGACCGACCACCACTTGCCCGGCAACGAACTGCCCACAGCCGAAGTCATCGTCAACCCCAACCAACCCGGCTGCAGCTTCACCAGCAAATCCATCGCCGGTGTGGGCGTGATGTTTTATGTGCTGCTGGCCTTGCGCGCCGAACTGCGCCAGCGCGGCGTGTTTGACGCCAGCAACCAACCGAGATTGGACGCGCTCTTGCCCTTGGTGGCACTGGGCACCGTGGCCGACGTGGTCAAACTCGACCCCAACAACCGCCGCCTGGTGGCGCAAGGCCTGCGCCGCGTGCGGGCGGGTGCGCTGCCGCCGGGCATGTCGGCGCTGATGCGTGCGGCCAGCCGCGAAACTGCCAAGGCCACCACCTTCGACTTTG
>JBIKSF010000097.1:0-7880 GCA_044348785.1 Limnohabitans sp. | reverse complement strand
CCCGTGTCTGAGCCGAGACCAATGAAGGCGGCACCCGTGGCCACCGACACGGCCGCGCCTGAGCTGGAGCCGCCGGGCGCATAGGGCTGCCCGGGGGCTCCAACGGCGAGGTCGTAGAGCCCGTCCCAGGCAGCGGGTGTGCCGTGGTGGGGGTTGGTGCCCACGCCCGAAAAAGCGAATTCGACCATGTTGGTACGCCCGATCAGGCCCGCGCCTGCGGCCTTCAAACGCGCCACGGCCAGGCAGTCCACCCGAGCAGGGGGCTGATTTTGCAGAACCACCGAGCCCGCTTGGGTGATCTGACCTTGGACATCAAACAGGTCTTTGATGGACACCGCGAGGCCAGCGAGCGGGCTTTGGCCCACCTGAGGCTGGCTGGCTGTGTATTGCAGAGACTCGGGCGTGAGTTGCATGAAGGCGTGCGCGCAGGCCGGGCTTTGCGCCACGGCCAGGCACGCTTGGGCGGCTGCTTGGGCGGTGTTGGATCCAGCCCGGATGGCTTGACGGGTGGCGATCAGGTCAGCTTTCATGGGGAAGGGTACTTTCGGGTGGGTCAGGATGCTATAATCCTAAGGCTTTGCAGTGCACGGGTACTGTCTTTTGAGTGTCATGTTCGACTTACGTCAAGCAGTGCTCAAAGACCAGGCCCAAGCCCAGTGAAGTTCATCCGCGAATCTGCCCCGTCAAGGTGTCACATGTATTTTTGATTACATGCGATCAGTGGACAGGTTTTAGTCCCAACCTTTGGAGTATTTTTATGTCCGTTACCATGCGCGAAATGCTGGAAGCCGGTGTCCACTTTGGTCACCAAACCCGCTTCTGGAACCCCAAGATGGCCCCTTTCATCTTCGGCCACCGCAACAAAATCCACATCATCAACCTGGAAAAATCGCTGCCGATGTTCCAGGACGCGATCAAGTTCGCCAAGCAGTTGTCTGCCAACCGCGGCAACATCCTGATGGTCGGCACCAAGCGCCAAGCCCGTGAGCTGGTCGCTGCTGAAGCCCAGCGCGCTGGCGTGCCTTTCGTCGACCAGCGCTGGTTGGGCGGCATGCTGACCAACTTTAAGACCGTCAAGACCTCGATCAAGCGCCTGAAGGACATGAAGGCCCAGCAAGAAGTCGGCCTCGACAGCCTCAGCAAAAAAGAGCAACTCATGTTCAAACGCGAGATGGAAAAGCTCGAAAAAGACATCGGTGGCATCCAGGACATGGCTGCTTTGCCTGATGCGATTTTCGTGATCGACGTCGGTTACCACAAAATCGCCATCTCGGAAGCCAAGAAACTGGGCATCCCATTGATCGGTGTGGTGGACTCCAACCACTCACCCGAAGGCATCGACTACATCATCCCCGGCAACGACGACTCGGCCAAGGCCGTGGCTTTGTACGCCCGTGGCATCGCTGACGCCATCATCGAAGGCCGCGCCAATGCGGTCAACGACGTGGTCAAGGCCGTGACCGAAGGCGCTGACGAGTTCGTCGAAGAAGCCAACGCTTCTGCCTGAGTTCCCAACACTCGATGAAAGGGGCTTTGTGGCCCCTTTTTTTTAATCTGACTTTTAGACTGAATACGGAGAAATCAAATGGCTGTAATTACCGCAAGCATGGTTGCTGAACTGCGCGCAAAAACCGACGCCCCCATGATGGAGTGCAAAAAAGCATTGACCGAAGCCGAAGGCGACATGGCCAAAGCTGAAGAGTTGCTGCGCGTCAAGCTTGGCACCAAGGCTGGCAAGGCCGCCTCGCGTGTGACCGCTGAAGGCGTGGTGACCAGTTTCGTGAACGGCACCACAGGCGCCATGATCGAAGTCAACTGCGAGACCGACTTCGTGACCAAGAACGACAGCTTCTTGGCTTTGGCCAATGCTGCTGCCAAGTTGGTGGCTGAGCATAACCCTGCCGATATTGCTGCTTTGGGTGCGTTGCCCTACAGCCAAGACAGCTTTGGCCCGACATTGGAAGACGTGCGCAAAGGCCTGATCGGCAAGATCGGCGAGAACATGAGCTTTCGCCGCTTCAAGCGTGCGGCTGGTGGCGCCAAGATCGCCAACTACCTGCACGGCACCCGCATCGGCGTATTGGTCGAGTTCGAAGGCGACGAAACTGCCGCCAAAGACGTCGCCATGCACGTCGCCGCCATGAAGCCTGTGTCCTTGACCAGCGCTGAAGTGCCTGCTGAGCTGATCGAAAAAGAGCGCTCGGTCGCTGCGGCCAAGGCCGCTGAGTCCGGCAAGCCAGCCGACATCGCTACCAAAATGGTTGAAGGCTCTGTCCAGAAGTACCTGAAGGAAGTGTCTTTGTTCAACCAGTCGTTCGTCAAAAATGACAAGCAGACCGTCGAGCAAATGCTCAAGGCTGCTGGCACCACCGTCAAGGCTTTCACCTTGTACGTGGTCGGCGAAGGCATCGAGAAGAAGGTTGACGATTTCGCTGCCGAAGTGGCGGCCCAGGTGGCTGCAGCTCAAAACGCTGCCGCCTGAACCTCTTGACCTGTTGATTCGTTTTTATTGTCCACATTGATCACCCAGGAGCCCATCATGTCCTCTGCCAAGCCAGCCTACAAGCGTATTTTGCTCAAGCTGTCCGGCGAGGCCTTGATGGGGGACGATGCCTTTGGCATCAACCGCGCCACCATCGTGCGCATGGCCGAAGAGATCGCTGAAATCAACCGGCTGGGCGTGCAGGTGGCCGTTGTCATTGGTGGCGGCAACATCTTCAGGGGTGTGGCAGGGGGCTCAGTCGGAATGGACCGTGCCACGGCCGATTACATGGGCATGTTGGCCACGGTCATGAACTCCTTGGCCTTGGCTGATGCCTTGGACAAAGCGGGTTTGACAGCCCGTGTGATGTCCGCCATTGGCATCGACCAAGTGGTGGAGCCTTACGTTCGCCCCAAGGCTTTGCAATACCTCGAAGAGGGCAAAGTCGTGGTGTTTGCTGCGGGTACGGGCAATCCGTTTTTCACCACCGACACTGCTGCAGCCTTGCGCGGCGCAGAAATCGGGGCTGAAATGGTGCTCAAAGCCACAAAGGTGGACGGCGTTTATTCGGCTGACCCTAAAAAAGACCCCCATGCCACCCGTTACAGTGAAATCAGCTTCGACGAAGCCATTTCACGCAACTTGGGCATCATGGACGCCACCGCGTTTGCCTTGTGCCGCGACCAGAAATTGCCCATCAAGGTGTTTTCAATCATCAAGAACGGCGCATTGAAGCGTGTGGTTTTGGGTGAAGACGAAGGCACTTTGGTGCATGCTTGAGACCGTTCTGACGAGGAGAACCCCATGACCATTCCAGACATCAAGAAAACCTGTGAAACCAAGATGGAGCAATCCATTGCAGCTTTCAAAAACAACCTGACGCGCATCCGCACGGGGCGTGCCAACCCTGCTTTGCTCGACACCATCCATGTCGATTACTACGGCTCGCTGGTGCCCTTGTCGCAAGTGGCCAATGTGTCCTTGATGGACTCGCGCACGATCAGCGTCCAGCCATGGGAAAAAAGCATGGCCGCAAAGATTGAAAAAGCCATTCGCGAGAGCGAATTGGGTTTGAACCCTGCGTCCTTGGGCGAATTGATCCGCGTGCCCATGCCCGCAATGAGTGAAGAGCGCCGCAAGGAAATGACCAAGCTGGCACGCACGGAGGGCGAGAACGCCAAGATCGCGATCCGCAATTTGCGCCGCGATGCCAATGAGTCGGTCAAAAAGCTGGTCAAAGACAAAGAGGCTTCCGAGGACGACCAAAAGCGTGCAGAAGCCGATATCCAAAAACTGACCGACAAGCGCATGACAGAGATTGATCAGTTGGTGACTGCCAAAGAACAAGAGATCATGGCAGTCTGAGTTTAATCTTGGCGCCGTGGCCCATCACGGCCTGATGGGCCGCCCAATTGGCGGCCTTTTTTATTGCGGCCTTTTTTCTGGAGAACCCTTGCTCAAACAACGCGTCATCACTGCCTTGGTTCTGCTGGCTTTGTTGCTGCCCGCCTTGTTTGCGACCCATCTCTGGCCTTTCATGGCGCTGACCTTGGTCCTGATTGCCGCAGGGACATGGGAGTGGGGGCGTCTCAATGGCATGCCTGCCATGGGGGCATGGTCAGGCGCCTTACTTTGCTTGCTGGCTTGTGCTGTGGCAGTGCAAATGGGCTGGGTTCAGCGCACGCCACCATGGCTCTGGGGAGTGGCGGGAGGCCTTTGGGTCTTGCTGGGCAGTTGGATGATTCAGCGCGGTGTGCCCGGTTGGGCGCTTTGGCCACGATCTGTGCGCTGGTTGGGCGGGGTCGCGCTGTTGACCCTGGCTTGGCTGGCGATGGCGCAAGCGCATCAAAGGGGCGTGAACTTTCTGTTGTCCGTTTTGGTCTTGGTGTGGGCGGCTGATGTTTTTGCTTATTTTTTCGGTAAGGCCTTCGGCGGCCGTTGGATCAAAATGAAGCTGGCAGCCAGCATCAGTCCCGGCAAGAGCTGGGAGGGGGCGTTGGGCGGCATGTTGGGCGTCTTGTGTGTGGCCGCGGTTTGGGTCGACGTGGACCAGCGCTGGGCTCTTCATGATCTGAGTTTTTATTCCTTGTTGTGGGCCAAAGGTTGGTGGATAACGTTGCCCGCCTTGTTGTTCATGTCAGCCATGAGTGTCGTGGGTGATTTGGTGGAGTCCTTGGTTAAGCGAAGTGCGGGTATGAAAGACAGCTCAGGCCTGTTGCCTGGCCATGGCGGCGTGCTGGACCGTGTAGATGCCTTGCTGCCAACACTGCCTTTGGCCATGATGCTGATTGATTGGATTTGAAATGAGAGAGGATCACATGCAAACCATCCAGCGGATCACCATCCTGGGCTCTACAGGCTCCATCGGCAAGAGCACTTTGGATGTTTTGGCGCGTCACCCGCATCAATTTGCGGTGTACGCCTTGACCGCATCGACCCAAGTGGATCTGATGCTGGCCCAATGTGCCCAGTTCAAACCCGAAGTGGCGGTCATGGTCCATGAGGATGCGGCTCGTTTGCTGGCGGACAAACTCAAAGCCGAGGGTTTGCGCACCGAGGTGCGTTGGGGCGCTGCGGCACTGGATGAGGTGGCCTCTGCCCCGCCGGTCGATGCGGTCATGGCTGCGATAGTCGGCGCTGCAGGTTTATCCCCTTGTTTGGCCGCTGCGCGCTCTGGCAAGAAGCTGCTTTTGGCCAACAAAGAAGCCTTGGTGGTGGGCGGCGAGGTGTTTTTGTCGGCCGTGCGCGAGGGCGGGGCGGTGTTGTTGCCGATTGACAGCGAGCATTCGGCGATTTTCCAGTCACTGCCCGAGGACCCCGCCACTTGGCAGAGGCGTGTCCAAAAAATCATCCTGACCGCTTCCGGTGGGCCATTCCGAGGGCGCGAACTTGGCAGCCTCAAAGCTGTGACACCGGAGCAGGCTTGTGCACACCCCAATTGGGTGATGGGCCGCAAAATTTCGGTGGATTCCGCCACCATGATGAACAAGGCCCTCGAAGTCATCGAGGCGAGGTATTTGTTTGGATTGGCCCCTGAGCAGCTGGAGGTGGTGATTCACCCTCAAAGCGTGATCCATTCCATGGTGCAGTTCAAGGACAACTCTGTGGTAGCCCAGTTGGGTACGCCCGATATGCGGGTGCCGATTGCCTATGGCTTGAGTTGGCCCGAGCGCATGGAATCAGGGGCTTCGGCGCTGGATTTCCGTGACTTGGCCGCCATGACATTTGAGTCCATGGACGCGCATGGCCATCCTGAACGGTTCCCGGGCCTGAAGCTGGCTTGGGCAACCCTCAAGGGTGCGCCTGGCAGTTGCGCCGTGCTGAATGCGGCCAATGAAATTGCTGTGGACGCATTTTTGAACCGTCAGATCCGCTTTGACCAAATTCATCAGGTCAACGAAGCGACGCTGGCGGCTGTCCAGACCGTTCGGCCGGAAAATCTGGACGACTTGCTGGGCATTGACCGAAGAAGCCGAGAGGCCGCCCGCCAAGTGATTGGCCGACTGGGATAAGGCACAGAATCCGCAGGGAACTCGCTGGCGGTGTCGCTCTTACGGGGTGTATTATCTTGACTTTGCTGTAATGACCACCGAGCTCCGCACTTTCAGGCGAAAATGCCCTTTTGACTGCCTTTTAAGCGGTGCTCACGACTCGTTTTTTCAAATCGGTTGGTGGTCGGGTGGCCAGTGCACCTCGGGCCGTTGACCTTTATGTGGTTGTTTCATGAATTTTTTTGACATTCGTTCCCGACTTCAACCTGCCGCGTTGACGGTCGCCGCAACTTTGATGGCCTGCATGCCCGCTTGGGCTGTTGACCCCTTCACCGTACGTGATATCCGTGTGGAAGGTTTGCAGCGGATCGAATCCGGCACCGTGTTTGCGTCTTTGCCACTGCGCGTTGGCGATCAATACTCGGACGAAAAAGGCGCAGCCGCCATTCGTGCCTTGTTCGCCTTGGGCTTGTTCAAGGACGTGCGACTGGAAACCGAAGGTGATGTGCTGGTGGTGGTGGTGGAGGAGCGGCCTTCAGTGGCCGCTGTCGAGTTCATTGGCCTCAAGGAGTTTGACAAAGAGGTTCTGCTCAAAGCCCTGCGGGAAGTGGGTCTGGCCGAAGGTCGTCCTTACGACAAGGCCCTGGCCGACAAAGCCGAGCAAGAACTCAAGCGCCAGTACATCAACCGCAGCTTGTATGGTGCCGAAGTGGTCAGTACCGCGACGCCTGTGGACCGCAACCGCGTGAATCTGAGCTTCACGATCACAGAAGGTGGACCGGCAAAGATCAAGCAGATACAGATCGTTGGCAACAAGGCTTTCACCGAATCCGACCTGCGTGACCAGTTCAATCTGGACACAGGCGGCTGGATGAGTTGGTACACCAAGTCTGACCGTTATGCCCGCACCAAGCTCAATGCCGATCTCGAAGCTTTGCGCTCCTATTATTTGGCTCGTGGCTTCTTGGAGTTCCGGATCGACTCCACCCAGGTGGCCATGTCGCCTGACAAGCAGGAGATGGCCATCACGATCAACGTGACCGAGGGTGAGCGCTTTGTCGTCTCGGGCGTGAAGCTCGAAGGCAATTACCTGGACAAAGACGATGAATTCAAGGCTTTGGTCAAGATCGGTGTGGGCAAGCCCTACAACGCTGAAACCGTCGCTGAGACCACCAAGGCCTTCACCGATTACTTTGGCAAGTTCGGCTTTGCCTTTGCCAAGGTCGAAGCCAAGCCTGAAATTGACCGCCAGAACAACCGTGTGCAGTTTGTGCTGCAGGCAGAGCCATCGCGTCGTGCTTACGTCAGGCGCATTCTGGTCTCGGGCAACAACCGTACCCGTGATGAGGTGATCCGCCGCGAGTTCCGCCAATTTGAGGCGGCTTGGTACGACGGCGACAAAATTCGACTTTCGCGTGATCGCGTAGACCGCTTGGGCTTTTTCACCGAAGTCAACGTTGAAACCATCGAAATCCCCGGCACATCCGATCAGGTGGATTTGATGTTTACTGTTGCCGAAAAGCCAACCGGTAGCATCTCCTTGGGGGCAGGTTTCTCCTCAGCTGAAAAAGTGACCTTGAGTTTTGGCATCCGACAGGAAAACGCCTTTGGCTCAGGTAACTATTTGGCGGTTGAAGTCAACACCAGCAAATACAACCGCAATCTGGTGTTGAGCACCACCGACCCTTATTTCACTCAAAACGGTATTTCCCGCACGATCGATGTCTTTCAGCGCACCACACGTCCTTACCTCGGTGACATCAATTCCTACAGTTTGATCAACTCAGGTCTGGGCCTGCGTTTTGGCGTGCCCGTGACCGAGACAGACACAGTTTTTGTGGGTGCCAACGCAGAGCAGACCCAAATCAAGGCCGGAACGGGGTTACCTGATCCGTACAAGGAATATG
>JBIKSF010000096.1:0-7899 GCA_044348785.1 Limnohabitans sp. | reverse complement strand
AAGGGCAGGGAAGTTGTACAAGGATTCAATTTATCCTTGGGGACTTCTTTCTGATAGTCGGCATATTTTCAGCATACCGGATGATCCATGGATGTTCCGTGGGAAAGGATAGGAGGAACAACCACATCCATTTTTAAAGTCGCCAGTAAGCTGCGACTCTTACCAGTCTGCTGCCATAAATGAATTGTGAACATTAGCCTGTTGGGGCACTTCTCTTGTGAAAACCAAGCACTTCCTGCCCGGCGATCAGTACAGAAGCTACGCTGTGAAGAGTCAGGGCTGATCTTTTGGGTTAATCAAACTGTCCAAGTCGTACTAATAGTGCTTAGATTTTTTCAAATTCGAACTACCGCGCAAAGAGCGTACTCGTCTGAATTTGCACGTTCAGTACAGCATTGGTAAGTAATGCGGATTTTGGACCATCGTGCAAGTGAGTGATCTCCAATGAAGATGTCATGCAACAAACTTATTGCCAAACTAACAAAAGAAGAACAAAAGAAAATTGAGTCCTTTTGCCAATTGGTTACTCTGCGCGCGGGGGAGATAATTGGAAATTCACAGGCGCGTGAGTGCTCAAAGATTTATTTCTTGTGCGATGCCTCCGTCGTCTTGATGCTGAAAAGTGATTCGGGCCACGCATTGGGCGTAGGAATTATTGGCAGCGAAGGAGCTATTGGATTAGGAGCGGCGCTGGGTTCACCCCAAGAGTCATGGTCCTATTTGGTACAAACTGGTGGTAGTGCATGGACTGTGAATAGTCAAGATTTGGCCTTGTTGCTGCAGCAAAATCCGAACATACTGATGGTCATGGCCAAATACATTTTGCATATGAGCACGGAATTGGCATCTATGTCGATGATGATTCAATTTGGTCATATAAATAGCCGACTAGCACATTGGCTTATTTTGTCTTTAAAGCGTTCGCAAAGCATGCAACTGTCATTGACCCATCAATACTTGGCACTCATCCTAGGCGTGCGACGCGTCAGTATTACTGAAGCCGTCAATGAACTCAAATGCAAGGGGCTCATTGGATGCCGTAGAGGGGTCATCGACGTCCTGGACATCAGGGGATTGATGGGTCAAACACTCAGACTGGGTGCTAAATCAGACAGAAACTGCCAGTCGTTCTGAAGTTCTCTTTTGTAGTTCGAAGCTCGATTTAAGCTGACCGGCTTACTGGCGTCGGGCTCCTACGTCACCATTCATCTCCGCGTCAGCGGTTGCAAGGCGCGCGGGGTTGCTCCGAAGAAACTGATCGGCCCTGGAGACGACTGCACGACTGGTTTCATTTTGCTCTTGTAGCGTGAATGGCAGTTGCCCCGGAGGCTCATGCTGGGGCTCAACTGGTTGTCTTTGCAGCAGCGATTGAATTCGTCACTGCCAAATTGACTGCCTTGATCCGAAGGGATGACCACCGAGTCTTTGGGCTTTCTGCGACTAACCGCCATCGTCAGAGCGTCCTGTCCATCATTCATGAATGACAGGACGAAATCTATCTTGGTATGGATGGCAGGGGACACGACAAATAATAAAATTTATCTCACTTGAATCAATGGTAAATAATAAAATACACCAATATTTCAGTTAGTGTTAAACTTTATTCAAGTGTAAAAATGAAAGTTGCAGTCTCATCGCGCGATCTCAAATCTATTCTTTTGTCCAAGCGAGCAAACCTTTACTACTTGGAATATTGCCGTGTCTTATGCAACGGTGGGCGTGTGGAGTTCGTCACGGACGAAGGCAAGCGTTCGCTGTATTGGAACATTCCTATTGCCAACACCACCACTGTGTTGCTCGGAAACGGCACATCCATCACGCAAGCGGCCATGCGTGAACTGGCCAAGGCGGGCGTGCTGGTCGGATTTTGCGGAGGCGGGGGTACACCACTGTTCAGCGCCAATGAAATAGATGTCGAAGTCGCTTGGTTCTCACCTCAAAGCGAGTACCGGCCCACCGAGTATTTGCAGCAGTGGGTGCGTTTTTGGTTTGACGATGCGTTGCGGTTGCAAGCAGCCAAAACGCTGCAAACCATGCGTCTGGCGCGCATACGACAACACTGGAGTAACTCTCGTCCATTGCGCCAGGCAGGGTTTCTGATTGACCCCATCGTTTTGGGCACGGCATTGGAGGCCGCGCAGCACAGTGTTGACGCCGCCGCTGACACCAACCACCTCTTGGCTGCAGAAGCGCACTTGACCAAGCAGCTCTACAAAATGGCCGTCAACGCCATGAGCTATGGCGAATTCACACGCTCCAAACGCGGCAGTTGCACCGACCCAGCTAACCGATTTTTGGACCATGGCAACTACCTTGCCTATGGATTGGCCGCCAGCGCGACATGGGTTTTGGGCTTGCCCCACGGCTTGGCCGTGCTGCATGGCAAAACGCGCCGAGGAGGTTTGTTGTTCGACGTTGCTGACTTGGTCAAAGACGCGCACATCCTGCCACAGGCCTTTGTGTCCGCCATGCGTAGCGATGACGAAGCAGCTTTTCGGCGCGCCTGCATTGAGCAGCTCACGCAGACCGAGGCGCTGGATTTCATGATCGACCAGCTCAAAGACATTGCGATCAGCGTCGGCAGGCTTGCACCATGAATATTTTGTTGGTCAGCCAATGCACCAAACGGGCGTTGACTGAAACGCGCCGCATCCTCGATCAGTTTGCCGAAAGACGTGGCGACCGCACTTGGCAAACGCCCATCACCCAGCAAGGCTTAGACACCCTGCGCATGTTACTGCGCAAAACAGCCCGCAAAAACACTGCCGTGGCTTGCCACTGGATACGTGGACAAAACCACAGCGAATTACTTTGGATCGTCGGTGATGCCAAACAGTTCAACGCCAATGGGGCGACACCCACCAACATGACCGAACGGAATATCTTACGACAAGACGACGAAAACGATTGGTACACCGCACACGACATCCGCTTGCTGGCGGCCATGGCGGCGCTGTTTCATGACTTTGGCAAGGCCAATGACACGTTTCAGGCCAAGCTCAAAGGCAGCGGTTTGCTTGCCGATCCGTATCGACACGAATGGGTGTCGCTGCGTTTATTCCAAGCCTTTGTGGGACAAGACGCAGATACTGTGTGGTTACAACGATTGGCCGATGGCGCGGGAGAAGTAAACCCGCAATGGTTTGCCAGCTTGGTCAAAGACGGCATGGACGCCAGCCCCGCCCCACCGCTTGAAAGCATGAGCCCATTGGCACAAGCGATTGGTTGGCTGATCGTGAGCCACCATCGCTTACCGTTGCCTGCAACTGCGACCGATCGGCAGCTTCAGCGTGTTTGGTCGGCCTTGGGGGCCAACTGGTGCGGTAGCCGAATCCAAGCCGATGACGAAAATGATCCGAAAGCCCACCAAAAAGCCTTAATCGGCTGCTGGACTTTTACCGCCCAATTGCCGCATCACAGCGCCACTTGGCGCAAGCGCGCTGCGACCCTGGCTCAACGCATGCTGGAGCGATCCAGCCTAATGGACAAAGACAATAAATGGTTCAAAGACAACCCCTATGCCATGCACATGGCACGCTTAACGCTCATCCTGGCGGATCACCATTTCTCCAGCATTGAGGGCGACCGCAAGCTGGGTGATTCAACGTACAAGGCCTACGCCAACACCGATCGCAAGAAAGAGGGCAGTCCCTTGAAGCAGCGCCTGGACGAACATCTGATTGGTGTTGAAAAGGGCGCACACAGCATCGCCCGCAGCCTGCCCCAACTCGATGCCAGCTTGCCGCGCATTCACAACCATCGTGCTTTCAAACAACGCAGCGGTAACGCCCGATTCGCTTGGCAAGACAAAGCTTTCGACCTGGCCACTGCCTTGCAAGTCAGTAGCGAAAAGCAGGGTTTCTTCGGTGTCAACATGGCATCGACGGGTTGCGGCAAAACACTGGCCAATGCCCGCATCATGTACGCCTTGGCGCACCCGCAAAAGGGTGCGCGCTTCACAGTGGCGCTGGGCTTGCGCACCCTCACCCTGCAAACCGGCGATGCCCTGCGTGAACGTATGGGCTTGGGCTCTGATGAATTGGCTGTGATGGTCGGTGGTGGCGCCGTGCGCGCACTTCACGAGCACAACATAAAGCAAAGTGCGGCAGCCAATGCAACAGAAAACACTTTGGAAAACGCGGGCAGCGAATCGGCCCAAGACTTGCTGCCCAGCAACACCCATGTGCAATATGAGAACACGCTCCATCCCGGCCCATTGAGCGAATACCTGGGCGGCAACGATCCCCAAAAACAAGCTGCGCAACAACTTCTGCACGCGCCCGTGTTGGTCTGCACGGTTGACCACCTCATGCCCGCGTGCGAAGCGACACGCGGCGGGCACCACATCGTGCCCATGCTGCGCTTGCTCACCTCCGACTTGGTGCTGGACGAGCCCGATGACTTCGGCATCGAAGACCTGTATGCCCTGACGCGTTTGGTGCATTGGGCGGGTTTGCTGGGTAGTCGTGTGCTGCTGTCCTCTGCAACGTTGCCACCCGCCTTGATACAAGGCTTGTTTGCCGCCTATCTGGCGGGACGGCAAAGTTTTCAAAAAAACCGGGGCCAACCGGGGCTGGCCACTTCGGTCTGCTGCGCATGGTTTGACGAAAACGGTGCCGCCCACAGCGAACACGCCGATGAAAACAGCTACCTGCAAAGCCACAGTGCCCTTGTGCAAAAGCGCGTTGCCCACCTGGCAGCGCAACACCGCACCGATCAGCGCCGACAAGCGCACATCGTGCCGGTGAATATCCAGGCCACCAGCACGCCACAGATTCGCCGCGAATACGCCCAAGTGATTTTGAAAGCCACTTTGGATTTGCACCGCCACCCGCAAAACCACACGGCTGAGCAAACCCCTGCAGGTCAGCCCAGCGGCAAGCGCGTGAGCTTTGGCTTGGTCCGCATGGCCAACATCGACCCGCTCATTGACGTTGCTATGGCTTTGCACGACATGCCCATGCCCGGGGGTGTGCGTATCCATTTGTGCGTGTACCACTCGCGCCACCCGCTCCTTGTGCGTTCGGGCCTTGAGCACACCATCGACCAAGCGTTGCAACGCCATGGTCAAGACAAAGACCCAACGGCCCAATTGCGCAAGCCCGCCATTCGCGCAGCCATTGATGCACACCCCGAAACCGACCACCTGTTTGTGGTGCTGGCCACCGCCGTTGCCGAAGTTGGGCGTGACCACGATTACGACTGGGCCGTGGTCGAGCCCTCGTCCATGCGCAGCATCATCCAGCTGGCTGGCCGCGTGCGCCGCCACCGCAGTGGTGCTGTGCAAGTGCCCAATATCGCTCTGTTGTCGCACAACCTCAAGGCCTTGGAAAACCCGGGCGGTGCTGCCTTCACCCGGCCTGGCTTTGAAACTGCAGGTCATCCGTTGGCGTCTCACGCGCTGACCGACCTGCTGCGTGACCCAGAGTGGCAACAGTTGGATGCCACCTCCCGAATCACCCAGCACAGCCCCATGCAAGCCGAGCAACGCTTGACCGATCTGGAACATGCCCGCTTGGGCGGTGTGATGGAAACGCTCGCCCCCGAAGACCAGCCAGACGATGGGTTGTATGAAGAGTTGACCGTGCGCCGCTGGTGGCAAACCCTGAGCCACTTGACCGGGGTGGAGCAACGCAGCAAACCCTTCAGGCACGACCCGCAAGGGCGTGAAGAATTTATGTTGCTGCCTACCGAGGACGGAGACGAAGAAGGCTTTGAGTTTTGCACGCTGGATGACGAGCAGCTCAAACAAAACCACGACAACTTGTTTGCGCCTTTGGCCCTTCCCGAAAACCCGTCCATCAGCGCTTGGGCGGTACGCCCTTACATGACCGAATTGACCGAGTTGTCAGAAACCAAATCCCAGGGCATCAAACCATTGGCCAGGCGGTTTGGGGCTTTGGGGTTACCCAAGGGCGAGGGCACCCAAGTCTGGGCATGGCACCCCATGCTGGGGTTTCGTCGAAGAGCGCAGGAGTGAGCTGCAAAAAAAGCTTCGCAGGTTTACAAAACATAAAAATTCTTCATAGAATGTAAACTCCGCTGAGCCAAACCCCAGTTAACCCCAAGAAAGCCCGTCATGCTCCACACCCGACTTCAACAGGCCCGCAAAGCCACCGGACTGTCTTTGCGCGAAGTGGCTGAACGCGTAGGCGTGTCGCACGCCGCCATCAAAAAATACGAAGACGGTGAAACCACCCCACCCAGCGACATGCTGCTCAAGTTGTCGCAGGCCCTGAATGTTCGCGTGGCCTACTTCTTTCGGCCCCAAACCGTGGTGCTCGACGGACTGGAATACCGCAAACACAGCGCCTTGCCTAAAAAGCGCCTGAACGCCATCACCCATGCCGTGATCGACCAAATCGAGCGGCGCATGGAACTGGAAGGCCTCTTTCCGCAGCCACCCCAAGCCTTTGCCATCCCGCTTGACTTGCGCACGGTTACCGATATGGCGCACATTGAAGCGGCAGCGGAGCAAGTGCGAAACGCTTGGCAGTTGGGCATGAATCCCATTCCTGACCTGATCGGCACCCTGGAAAACCAGGGCATTCGCGTCTTCATCACCGAAGACGATGGTGGCGAACACTTTGACGGCCTGGCGGCACACGCCGCCGGTGTGCCTGTGGTGGTGGTGGGGCGGCACTGGCCGGGTGACCGCCAGCGCTTCACGCTCGCGCATGAGCTGGCGCATTTGCTGTTGGCCGAGCGAATCGGCGCGTCACTGGATGCCGAGCTGGTATGCAACCGCTTTGCGGGTGCATTCCTTTTCCCCAAGTGTGCGGTTTTGCAAGAGCTGGGCACACACCGCAACGCCATTGAGCTGCAAGAGTTGGCGCTGCTCAAGGCCGAATACGGTCTGTCCATGGGCGGCATTCTTTACCGGGCACGCGATCTGGGCATTGTCAGTGCCGCATACCGCCAAACCCAGGCCGACCTCTTCAAAGCCAAAGGCTGGCACTTGACCGAACCTGGCCCTGCCTACCCCGCCGAAAAAGCCCACCACTTTGAGCAACTGGTGTTTCATGCACTTGCAGAAGACTACATCGGCGAATCCAAAGCGGCCGAGTTGCTCAACCTGCCGCTCACCCAGTTCCATCGCATCCGTCAAATGGACGCCACCGTGGAGCAAGCCCATGCTGGCGTTCATCAGTGACGCCAACATCCTGATCGATGTGGAAGTGGGCGGCCTGCTAGCCCCCATGTTTAGCCTGGGCTACCAATTTGCAGTGCCCGATGTGCTGTATTTCGAAGAACTGGCCGAGCGGCATGCGCATTGGCGCGACATGGGGCTGATCGTCAAAAGTTTGCCGGCCGAAGGCGTGGCTCGCGTGCAAGCCTTGAGCCAAAAATACAAGCGCCCCAGCCGCAACGACTTGTTTGCGCTGGCCTTGGCCGAGCATGAGCAATGCCCTTTGCTCACGGGCGATGCGGCTTTGCGCAGTGCGGCCGAAACCGAACGGGTGGAAGTCAAAGGCACGATCTGGCTGGTGACTGAAATGGTGCGCAAGCAATGCATCACCGCCACCGTGGCCCGTGTTGCCTACAAGACCATGCAAGAACAAGGCAGGCGACTGCCTTGGGTACTGGCGCACAGCATGCTCAAAACCATGGAGGGTTGAATCGACTCAATCAACAAATCATTTCCAGAGACAGTCAACCAAATCAATTCAAAAAGGGAGCTTTCATGGTGACTCAAATTCCGGACCCCAAAGAAGTCGCAGCATTGCGCGGCTTGGTGGATGGGTTCATTCAAGAGCGACTCCAGCTCAAGCTGGACAAGCTCAAAGGCGATGACGACGAGGTGCAGGCGCAGCGATTGAGCTTGCAGCAAGCGCATGTGCGTGAAACCTGGTTGGCCGATGCGGCCAAGCGGGTGCCGCAGATTCAGCTGGCCAGCCA
>JBIKSF010000019.1:0-26600 GCA_044348785.1 Limnohabitans sp. | reverse complement strand
AGCTGGCCGAAGTGGAAGGTCATCTCGGGGCCGGCTTCGCACATGCCCACTTTGCGGCCGTTCCAGGTGGACTGCAGCGTCAGGTGCACGCGGCCGCCTTGCCAGGCGTCGCCCAGCTCGTCGGGCGTCACGGCCACGGGGCTGAAGGCGGTGGCGGGTTTGCTTTGCAAGAAGCCAAAGCCTTTGCCCAGCTCGTTCGGAATCAGGTTGCGCAAGCTCACGTCGTTGGCCAGCATGATCAGGCGCACGCCCTCAATGGCATCGTCGGCGCTGGTTTGCATGGGCACGTCGCCGGTGATGACAGCGATCTCGGCCTCGAAGTCGATGCCAAACGCCTCGCTGGCGCACACCACCGGGTCGCAGGGGCCAATGAAATCATCGCTGCCACCTTGGTACATCAGGGGGTCGGTGTAGAAACTGCTGGGCACCTCAGAGTTGCGCGCCGCACGGACCAGCTCCACATGGTTGATGTAGGCTGAGCCGTCGGCCCATTGGTAGGCGCGGGGCAAGGGCGCCATGCACTGCTCGGGGTCAAACGGGAAAGCGTGGCGGGCTTTGCCTTGGTTGAGCGTGGTGTACAGGTCTTCAAGCTGCGGGGCCAAAAAGTTCCAGTCGTCCAGCACTTGCTGCAATTTGCTGGCGATGCCAGTCGCATAATGGGCGGTGCTCAGGTCACGCGAAACCACCACGAGTTGTCCATCGCGTGAGCCGTCTTTGTAGGTCGCCAATTTCATCTTGAGTGTGTCCGTTCTTGCCTTGATGCGCTACAGTGTGCACCACCGATAAGTTACGCATTGTTAAACTCGTTTAACTAAACGAAACCGGATTTTAGGCGATATGGACACAGACAACACGGCCTCCCAGCCCAAAGACAGCGACAAGGAACGCGCCGGCATTCAGTCGGTCGAAGTCGGCTTTGCGCTGCTGGATGTGTTGGCACAAGCCCCTGGCCCCTTGATGCTGCGCGACTTGGCGGCGGCGGCTCAGATGAGCGCCGCCAAAGCCCACCGGTATCTGGTCAGCTTCCAGCGCTTGGGCCTGGTGGTGCAAGACACAGCCAACACCCGTTACGAACTGGGGCCCGCCACACTGCGCTTGGGGCTGGCCACCTTGTCGCGCATGGATGCTGTGAAGATGGCGCGTGACCGTTTGCCCGCCATGATCGAAGCCTCGGGCCACACCATGGCGCTGGCCGTCTGGGGCAACCGGGGGCCCACCTTGGTACATTGGCAAGAAACGCCGCTGGCCATGCCGGTCAGCCTGCGCTTGGGTGATGTGATGCCGCTGCTCTCTTCGGCCACGGGCCGTTGCTTTGCTGCGTTCAACAGCCATGGCGGCGCGGCCGAAAAAGCGGGCCCCATGATCGAAGAAGAATTGGCGCTGGCCCGCAAAATTGGGCGCAGCGATTTGCCCAGCACGCCCGCGCAAGTGCAAGCCATGTTGAAAGAAACCCGACAACAAGGTCTGGGCCGCGTGGTCAATGTGTTGCTGCCAGGCATCTCTGGCTTGTGCGCCCCCGTGTTCGATGCCGATGGGCACCTGGTCTTGGGTGTGGTGTCGCTGGGCTCGTCGGCCACACTCGACACTGCATGGAACGGGCCGATAGCGCAAAGTTTGCGCCATTTTGCGCAGCAACTGTCGGCCGATTTGGGCTGGCGCATCCGCTGAAGAGGGGGCTCGGGTGACTAAACGCTCCATCGCCAACGCGGGCTCAACCGGATCAGTGCTGCCATCGCGTCGCGCTCCGCTGTGGCTGGTGGGTGCGGTGCTGGTCGTGCACATGGCCCTGATCTTGGGCCTGACCGGCACGCTGGAGTGGCGGCTGCAAACGGCAGAACCGGTCCGCGTGGCCCCAATGCAAACCCGGTGGGTGCCGCCCAAACCCGCGCCAACGGTCACGCCCACCCCAGTCGCAGCCCCCAAGCCCAGCACTCGGGTCGCGACCGAGCCCAAAGCAGCACCAGCACAGCCCTCGACCCCAGCAACGGCACCTGCCACGCCAGTTGATGTGGCTACAGCCAACGACAGCGCCGTGGCTGAGCCCACACCTCAGCCCACGCCACAAGCACCTGCAGAGCTGCCAGCACCAGTGCCGGCGCAAGGGCTCAATGCCAGCACTCCGCCAGCCAGCGCCGAGGCACCCGATGCATCCCCAGCGCCTGTGTCGGCGGCTCCACCCGAAACTGCCAGCGTGTCATTACCGCCCATACCACTCGGCGCGCTGCCGCCCCCGGTTTTGCTGAGCTACCGCCTGACGGGCCAAGACAAGGGATTGACCTACCACGCCAGCGGTGAATTGAAGTGGCAGCACAACGAGACGGCGTACGCCTTGGGTTTGTCGGTCAAGGCATTTTTGGTGGGCACCCGCCAATGGCGCAGCCAAGGCGACATCACCAGCGCTGGCCTGGCCCCTACCCGGTTTTCGGACAGCTGGCGCAACGAGCGGGCCGCCCACTTTGACCGCGTACAAAACCGGGTGGTTTTCAGCAACAACGCCCCGGTGGCCGCGCTCGAAGCCGGTGCGCAAGACCAGATCAGCCTGTATGTGCAACTGGCCGCGGCCATGGCCGGTGAACCCCGGCGCTTTCAGCCCGGCACGCGTTTGCAACTGCAGACCGCCACCGTCCGGGACGCTCTGCCTTGGCTGTTGACTTTGGGCCCACCTGAAACATTGCAGCTGAACGGTCAAGCTGTCCCCACCCTCAAATGGGTTTGCCAGCCGCGCAACCGCTTTGACGCCACTGTGGAGTTTTGGGTCTCTGCAAAGCACGCATGGATGCCGGTTCGCATCCGAATCACCCAAGTCAGCGGCAGCTTCATCGATTTGGTGCTGCGCAGCCAGGAAGCCCTGCCCCCGCTGCCCGCCTCGGCCCCCGCCTGAAAAACCACACCATCTTGAAGTTGTTCTGAAAAGCCCCACTTTTGAAGCAGAACTTGAGGGAGAATGAACGCATGAACCTGCTCTACGAATCCGAAACCTTTGCCGTGATGCATGTGTTGGCCAACGCGCCTGCAGAACCGGCCCCTGTGCCCAGCCAACCCTTGCTGGAACGCCATGGTTTTGAAATCGTGGACAAACGCTCTGGCAAAGAGGTGTATCTGGACGGCTCGTGGGCCGAAATGTTCCAACAGCAAATCCAGGCTTGGCAACAACACACCCCCACGCAGGAAGAAGTCGAAGACACACTCGAAGGCTACACGGGGCTGGCGCAACAACCTGTGGTGGTGCACTGAGCGATCGCCTGCTCAATTCAAAAACCGCCTGCACCCTCAGGCGGTTTTTTTTCGCCGATGGCTCCACTGAAAAATCGGCCCCACCAAAATCAGCACCGCCACCAAACGGCAGACCTGAAACGCGGTGACCACAGGCACCCCCAGCTGCAAAACCTTGGCGGTGATGGCCATCTCGGCAATCCCTCCGGGAGCGGTGCCCAATATCAAGGTGGCGGGGTGCAAGCCCGTGGTGTGGGCCAAAAACAGGCCAAAGCCCAGCGACAGCAGCATCATGACCACAGAGCCGGATGCAGCCGTAGCAAGCCAGCGCGGGGCGGTGTGAACAAATTCACGCTGAAAGCGCACCCCCAGGCTCACGCCGATGACCAACTGCGCGGCGTTCGACAATTCCGTGGGCACAGCCGACCAATGCACCCCCGACAGCGTCAAGCCCATCGAGACCAGCAAAGCGCCCATGAACCAAGGATTGGTCCGCTTGAAAGCCACCATGACCAAGGCGCCAACCCCGGTGGACAAGGCCAGCCAAAACAAACCTGGCCAATGCGCCACCACCGGACCTGGCAGCAAACGTGCATCGACCTGCAAACCCCAGTGGCTTTGTGCCCACTGCATGGCAAAGGGCAAGGTCAACACCACCAAGACGAGGCGCACACTGTGTGCTGCGGCAACGAGATCAGTGCGTGCACCGTGGCGCTCGGCCAGCAAGGTCATCTCGGATGCACCACCAATCGCACTGGCAAAGTAAGTGGTCGCCCGCCAGGCACTGGGTGGCAAATGGGCCAATTCAGTCCTGTGCCGATGCTGCAGCCAAGCGTCAAACAAGGCGCCCAGCAACAACGCCCAAAGCACCGCCAGCGCGATGGCCCACCACAGGCTGACCACCAAAGCACCCACCTGTGGCGTGAAATACAGGCCCAACACCACACCAATCACCCATTGCCCCGCGTTGCGCAGCAAGGGCGCGCTGCGCGTGGGTGCACCCAGCACCGAAGCCAGCGCCGTGACCAGCAATGGCCCCAACATCCAGGGAATGGGGGTGTGCAGCCAAACACACAGCTGGGCGGCAGCCAGCGCCACCAGCAAGGTGACCGCTGTTCGAAGTCCTGATCGCATGGTGTAAGCCTGCAGCTTCAGCCCCAACATCACGGAACTGAGCCCAAACGATTGTCGGAGCTGAAGCTCCAACCTACGCGAACCCGAACTTCGAATAAGCGGTCATGCATGCCTGCGGATGCTGTCGGCCACGGTTTGCACGATCTGGTCGATGTGCGCGTCTTCCACGATGTAGGGTGGGCAAATGACGATGTTTTCGCCAGCCGGGCGAACCCAAACGCCTTTGTGGAAGCAGTCCATGAAGATGTCATACGCCCGCTTGCCGGGCGATCCCGCGATGGGGGCCAGCTCCACCGCACCGGCCAAGCCCAGCGTGCGGATGCCGACCACGTTGGGCAACCCTTTGAGTGTGCTGTGCATCGCATTGCCCAGCACTTGACCCTTTTGCCCTGCACGCGCAAACAGGTTTTCTTCCTTCATCAAGTCGAGCGTGGCAATCGCAGCGGCGCAAGCCACAGGGTGGCCCGAATAGGTGTAGCCGTGGAAAAACTCGATGGCGTGCGCAGGCGAGTTGGCGTTCATCATCGCGTCGTAGATGAAGTCTCGGCAGATCACGCCGCCCAGCGGAATGACGCCGTTGGTCACCGCCTTGGCAAAGTTGAGCATGTCGGGCACCACACCGTAGTAGTCGGCACCAAAGTTCACGCCCAAACGGCCAAAGCCGGTGATGACCTCGTCAAAAATCAACAAGATGCCGTGCTTGTCGCAAATCTCGCGCAGGCGCTTCACATAGCCTTTTGGGGGGATGTACCAGCCCGCGCTGCCCGCGATGGGCTCGACGATCACAGCGGCGATGTTGCTCGGGTCGTGCAACACCAAAATGCGGTTTTCCAGCTCGAGCAATGGGTCTTCGTCCCAGACCGGCTCTTCATGATGGATGTAGGCGTGGTTGACCGGGTCGTGAATGAAGCGCATGTGGTCCACACGCGGCAGCAGCTGCGCGCCATACACCTTGCGGTTGGCGGGCAGGCCGCCCACGCTCATGCCGCCAAAGTTGACGCCGTGGTAACCCTTTTCGCGGCCAATGAAGACGTTGCGGTGGCCTTCGCCCCGGGCGCGGTGGTAGGCCAACGCCACTTTCAGGGCCGTGTCGGCCGCTTCCGAGCCGGAGTTGCAAAACAGCACCTTGTTCAAATCACCGGGAGCCATCTCGGCAATCATCTGCGCCGCTTTGAAGGCCTTGTCGTTGCTGGCCTGAAACGCCGTGGCGTAGTCCAGTGTGTCCAGCTGCTTTTTGATCGCCTCGTTGATTGGCTTGCGGTTATGGCCCGCGCCCACGCACCAGAGGCTGGAGATGCCGTCGATCACCTTTTTGCCGTCGTGGGTGGTGAAGTGCATGCCTTCTGCGCCCACGAACACGCGCGGGTCCTGTTTGAAGGTGCGGTTGGGCGTGAAGGGCAACCACTGGTTGTCCATGTTCAGGTCGGTGTGGGCCAAAGCAAATGCTCCTGTTTTATTGCAACAAACAAGCCTGACAGTTTACGCCTGCCAAAGCCACAACGATAGAGCCAGCAGCAGGGGGACTGTCCAGCACCGGACAGCGACATTCCCCGGCCACTGCAAAGGCGGTCTCTACAATAGCCACCTCTCAAACCGCTCGCCTGACGCGAGTGATTTTCGCAAGCATTCCACCACATGACCACCACCTACATCCTGACCCTCTCCTGTCCTGACCGCACCGGCATCGTGCATGCAGTCTCGGGTTTTTTGCTGGAGCGCGGGGGGAACATCGAAGAAGCAGCCCAATACAACGACCACGACACGGGTCTGTTTTTCATGCGCGTGCAATTTGCCTGCGACCAGGCAGATGGCGACGCACTGAACGCCCAGTGGGCCGCATTTGCCCAGACCTTTGACATGAAGTGGGACCTGCACGCCACTGCCCAGCCCATGCGCACCGTGATCATGGTCAGCAAGGAAGGGCATTGCCTGAACGACCTGCTGTTCCGCTGGAAGAGCGGCCTGCTGCCCTTGGACATCCGCGCCATCGTGAGCAACCACCGGGAGTTTTACCAACTGGCGGCCAGCTACAACGTGCCCTTTCACCACATTCCAGTAACCGCCGCCACCAAACAACAGGCCGAAGCCAAACAGTACGAAATCATCCAGGCTGAAGGTGCCGATCTGGTGGTGCTGGCCCGTTACATGCAAATCCTCTCCGACGACCTGTGTCGCAAGTTGGCCGGTCGGGCCATCAACATCCACCACAGCTTTTTGCCCAGCTTCAAGGGGGCCAAGCCCTATTACCAAGCGCACGACCGGGGCGTGAAACTGATCGGCGCCACCGCCCATTACGTGACGGCCGATCTGGACGAAGGCCCGATCATCGAGCAAGATGTGGCCCGTGTGGACCACAGCAAAACGGTGGAAGACCTGACAGCCCAAGGCCGCGACACCGAAAGCCAGGTGCTGGCCCGCGCCGTGAAATGGCACAGCGAACACCGCGTGTTGATCAACGGTCACAAGACAGTGATCTTCAAATAGCCCCAGTTTCATCGCCTCCGCTCCAACCGAACCCAACCCCATGTCCGCCACCCACGCATCACGCATCCCACCCATCCAATGCCTGCTGACCTTTGAGGCCTTGGCGCGGTTGCGAAGCGTGACCCAGGCGGCCGAGGAGCTGTGCGTGACGCCCAGCGCCGTGAGCCACCGCGTCAAGCAACTCGAGCAGATCATTGGCACCAAACTGTTTGGCCGGGCCGATTTTTCACTGACCACCGAAGGCAACGAATACCTGGCCCATGTTCGTGAAGGCCTGGTGTCGCTGCAGCGCTTTCCCAGCGCCAGCAACACGCCGGGCCGGCGCAAGCTGCGCCTGGCGGTCACACCCACTTTTGCCCGCTCGGTGCTCATGCCTCGGCTCAAGCACTTTCTGGATGCCTACCCCGAAATCGACATCACGCTGCAAGTGAGCATTCCCCTTTTGGACGTGGTGGCCGAAGACGCCGACCTGACGGTGCGTTTTGGCACCGGCCGCTACTCGGATGTGGAGCATGTGTGCCTGGCCAAAGACGATGTGACCCCCTTGGCATCGCCCGCCTGGTTGAGAGAAAACGGCCCCTTTACCAGCGCCGAAGACCTGCAAGGCGTGGCCCTGTTGCGCAGCCCGCTGGAGCCCTGGCGCACTTGGTTTGCCGCGCACGACCTGGATTGGCCCGAGCCTACCGATGGTTCATCGTTCAACGACATTGGCCTCATGTGCGACGCGGCAGCCCAAGGTCTCGGCGTGGGCCTGATCCGCACCAAGTTGGGTGCGCCCTGGGTTGAGAGCGGACAACTGGTCCGCCTGTTCGAGCGCAGCGTGCCCAGCCCCCACGCCCACTACCTGTGCTGGCGCACCGGCACCATGGAGCGCTGGGAATGCGCCACCTTTGCCGATTGGCTGAAAAAAGCGCTGGCCTGAACCCCGCCCCCCACAGCAATACGTCCAGGCTGCGGGCAAATTCACAAGCCCGTCAAAGTTTATTCAGCCCACGCCCCCCCACTTGGGCGTACATTCAAACCTTCATTTCAAGGTTTTGAATGCCATGAGCGCCAATACCCCCGCCGAAACTCAGCAACTGACCGCCACCGAACGTGCCGAGCGCCAACGCACTGTGGTGCAGGCCTTGGGCCGGGTGCTGCCGTCTGACGCCATCCTCTACACCCCCGAAGACACCACCCCGTACGAGTGCGACGGCCTGACCGCCTACCGCGAGCGGCCTTTGGTTGTGGCACTGCCCGAGACCGAAGCTCAAGTGCAAGCTGTCCTCAAAGCCTGCCACGCCTTGGCGGTGCCGGTGGTGGCGCGCGGCGCGGGCACAGGCTTGTCGGGCGGTGCCATGCCGCACCGCATGGGCTTGACGCTGTCCATGGCGCGCTTCAACCAAATCAAAACCGTCGACCCTGTGAGCCGCACAGCGGTCGTGCAATGCGGCGTGCGCAACCTGGCCATCAGCGAAGCGGCTGCACCCTACGGCCTGTATTACGCCCCCGACCCGTCCAGCCAGATCGCCTGCACGATCGGCGGCAACGTGGCCGAAAACTCGGGCGGCGTGCACTGCCTCAAATACGGCCTCACAGTGCACAACGTGCTCAAAGTGCGCGGTTTCACGGTCGAAGGTGACCCGATTGAATTTGGCAGCGATGCCCTGGACACCTCCGGCTACGACCTGCTGGCCGTGCTGGTGGGCAGCGAAGGCATGCTGGCCGTGACCACCGAAGTCACCGTCAAGCTGGTGCCTAAGCCGCAACTGGCGCGCTGCATCATGGCCAGCTTTGACGATGTGCGCAAAGCCGGCGATGCGGTGGCGGCTGTCATCGCGGCCGGCATCATCCCGGCAGGTCTGGAGATGATGGACGGCCCCATGACGATCGCGGTGGAAGACTTTGTGCATGCGGGCTACGACCTGAGCGCAGCGGCGATTTTGCTCTGCGAGAGCGATGGCACGCCCGAAGAGGTGGAAGAAGAAATCGGGCGCATGAGTGCGGTGCTGCGCGACTGCGGCGCCACGGCCATTTCTGTCAGCCGCGACGAGGCCCAGCGCCTCAAATTCTGGAGCGGCCGCAAAAACGCCTTCCCTGCGTCGGGCCGCATCAGCCCCGATTACATGTGCATGGACTCGACCATCCCGCGCAAGCGCTTGGCCGACATCTTGCAAGCCATTTCAGAGATGGAAACCAAATACGCCCTGCGCTGCCTGAACGTGTTCCACGCGGGCGACGGCAACCTGCACCCGCTGATTTTGTTTGATGCGAACGACGCCGACCAGTTGCGCCGCTGCGAGCTGTTTGGTGCCGACATCCTGGAAACCAGCGTGGCCATGGGCGGCACCGTCACGGGTGAGCACGGGGTGGGGATCGAGAAAGTGAACAGCATGTGCGTGCAGTTTTCTGCCGAAGAAAACGAGCAGATGTTCGCCGTCAAACGCGCCTTTGACCCGCAAGGCCTGCTCAACCCCGGCAAAGTGATTCCGACGCTGAACCGCTGCGCCGAATACGGCAAGATGCTGGTGCGCGCCGGGGCGATCAAGCACCCGGATTTGCCACGGTTTTGAACCTGTTGGTTTTTGTAGGTCGGCGGCTTTAGCCCCGACGTGCAGCCTTTGTAAATCTGACATCAGCAACGTCACCGAAGGCATCATCGGAGCTGAAGCTCCGACCTACGGGAAACCGTGGCTTGGTACTCTTCTGTAGGTCGGCGGCTTTAGCCCCGACATGATGAACCACTCGCACTTGTCGGGGCTGGAGCCGCCAACCTACTAACGCTTCATTCTCTGACGCCAGGCGACACGCCCGGGGCGGTGCCCCAATCGGCGGGATAAACACCCTTTCTCACATACCGGTGAAAGGTGCTGTGCGGCCAATCACCGACCTGCAGCACAAGTCCATGTTTGACTGGGTTGAAATGGATGTAATGCGTGTGTTGTTCCACATCCCGCTCGTCACGCAATGTGTGCTCCCAAAATCGAGATTGCCACAAATTCTGAACGCCGATGCGTCCGCGCAGGCGATGCACAACGCCTTGCTTGATCAGCATCCAGCGGGTCGAAAAATCAGCGTCATCGCCAGGCAAACGCCAGATGCAATGCAGGTGATCGGGCATGACCACCATGGCCAGGGTTTCAAATGGGCGTTGCGCACGCACAAGCCGCATCACATCACCCAATGCGGTCACTGCCGACGTCTCTCGCAGCCACGGTGCACGCTGATGGGTCACGACGGTGAAAAAGTACGTGCCCCCCGGGATGTTCGATCGACGGTATTGCATGGCGGGCTCTCCCTTTTTGAATAGATTGAGCCACTCTTTTTATGAGTCATCAAGCATTCATTTTCACAAAACGTTTGTAGGTCGGTGGCTTTAGCCCTGACATGGTGGACCGCATCCACTTGTCGGGGCTGAAGCCACCGACCTACAAAAAATTCACAACCCCAACTGGTTGCGCACGCAACCAAATTACCTTAATATATCTCGTCTACAACCCGCTCATTTCATGAACACGCCCCTCGACCGCACGCTGACCTACCGATTGCACCAACTGCACAAGCTGACCGACATGGACAGCCAGTCGGTCTATCCGGAGCGCACGGGCCTGTCGATGAGCGACGGGCGCTGCCTGACAACCATTGGCACTTTTGAACCCTTGTCGGTGAAAGAGTTGGCCGACAAGGCCAACCTGAACAAGGGTCAGGCCAGCCGCGCAGCGCAGGCGCTGGTCGATCAGGGCTTAGTGCTCAAAGCCGACCACCCGGGCGATGGCCGGGGCGTGGTGCTTACGCTGACGCCTGCCGGACGCGAGGTGTTCGAACGCGCCATGGCCATGGTGCACCAACGCAACCAAGACATTTTTGGCTGCCTGACCGACAAGGAACAGGCCAGCTTGAGCGGCCTGTTTGACCGATTGATATCGCACGCACGTCCCCGCTGAACCCCAGACAACGACCATCCCATGCACACCCCCACCACCGAAGCACGCCCTTCGATCTATTACAACTACGAGGTTTTCAAGCCCTGGCTGGCCTCGGCACACTCTGCGCAAGACCGAAAAAAGGCCGTGATCGTCGGCGCAGGCCCAGCGGGCATGGTCACGGCGCTGGAGCTGGCGCGTCACGCCGTGCCCAGCGTGGTGCTGTCAGCCGAGCTGCAGTTTTCGCAGGGTAGCCGTGCGATTTGCTTCACCCGTCGCTCCATGGAAATCCTGCAACAAGTGGGCGTGGCCGACCGCATGACCGCAGGCGGTTTGCCCTGGCGCTTTGGCAATTCGTTTTACCGGGGCCAGCGCGTGTTCCGCATGGAAGCGCCGCACGACGCCGATGACCGGTTTTTCCCGATCATCAACGTGCAGCAGCAGTTCATGGAGGAGTACCTGCACGACGCTTGCAAAGCTAACCCGCTGATCGACTTCCGCTGGGGCAACAAGCTCGAAAACTTCGACCAGAAAGACGGTTATGCGGTGCTGCAAGTCGACACACCCGAAGGCCCGTACACATTGGAAAGCGATTGGGTGGTGGCCGCTGACGGTGGTCGCTCGGGCATCCGATCGGCCATGAACCTGCAAATGGAAGGCGCGTCTTACGAAGGCTTTTTCGTGATCGCTGACATCAAGATCGACTTGCCTTTCCCGACCGAGCGCCTGGCCTTTTTTGACCCCGACTGGAACCCCGGCAACACCATCCTGATGCACCGCGAGCCCAACGGCATCTGGCGGGTGGACTACCAGCTGCCCCCGGGCGAAACACCCGAAGAAGCGTTGCGCCCCGAATCGCTCAAGGCCCGCATCGACGCACAACTGGCCATGATCGGCCACGCAGGGCTCAAGTGGGAGATGGACTGGTCTTCGGTCTACTCGGCACGCACGCTCACGCTGCCCGACTTTGTGCACGGCAGCGTCATATTCACCGGCGACGCGGCACACCTGCTGCCCATTTTTGGCGTGCGCGGGGCCAACACGGCGTTTCAAGATGCGCAGTCGCTGGGCTGGCATCTGGCTTTTGTGGTCAAAGGTCTGGCAGGCCCACAGCTGCTGGCCAACCACAGCACCGAGCGCGTGGGCGCGGCGCGCGAGATCATCACCGAGGCGGGCAAAAGCACCCGCTTCATGGCGCCGCCCAGCCCCGGCTTTCGCTTGCTGCGCGACGCGGTCTTGTCGCTCTCGCTCACACAAGCATTTGTGCGCCCGCTGTACCACTGGCGCACCTCGCGGCCGCATGAGTACACCCATTCCCAGCTCAACAGCTTGGGCGATGACAACGGCTTGTTCAAAAGTGGCCCGGCGCACGGCGCACCGCCACAAAACGTGCGATTGGGTGCGAACGACTTTTTGCTCGACCACCTGGGCGGTGGTTTTGACCTGCTGTACTTCACTGACACGGATTTGCCTGAAGCACTGCAACAGGTGATCCGCGCAGTGCGTGCCCAAGGCCTACCGCTCAAGGTGTCCGCCGTGGGCGCGGCCCAAGCTGTGGCCGGTGCCGACCAGCACCTGCCCGATGCTGATGGCCACCTGCGCCAGCGCTATGGTGTGCCCGCCAACGGCGGCGCCTATCTGCTGCGCCCCGACCAACACATTTGTGCGCGTTGGCTCACACTGGACTCCACACGCCTGCAAGCGGCCTTGACCACGGCCTTGCCGAATCGTCGGACCTGAAGGTGCCGACCTACTTCATCAGGACAACACCATGACCGACAAAGCACTTTCCATCGGCGGGCTCGAAACCGTCTACGACGCTCTGGCCACGGCCATCGATCAGGCAGGCGCTGACAAGGCACCGCTGTTCCTCGTCAAACTCGCCCTGCTCAACGCCAACGCCCTGGCCGACGACACCCTGTTCCAGCAGCAAATCACGGCTGCCCTGCAAGACCTCTGATCCATCAACCCATCCACAAGGAGAAAACCATGCTCATTCAATCCGTTCACCACGTCGCATACCGCTGCAAAGACGCCAAAGAAACCGTCGAGTGGTACCAAAAGCACCTGGACATGAAATTCGTGCTGGCGATCGCCGAAAACGAAGTGCCGTCCACCAAAGCGCCCGACCCCTACATGCACGTCTTTCTGGATGCAGGCCACGGCAACGTGTTGGCTTTCTTTGAACTGCCCAGCCAGCCGCCCATGGACCGTGACCAGAACACCCCCGCCTGGGTGCAGCACCTGGCGCTGAAAGTCGACTCGATGGAAACATTGCTGGCGGCCAAAGACAAGTTGGTGGCCGGTGGCGTGGAAGTGCTCGGCCCCGTCGACCACACCATCTTCAAGAGCATCTATTTCTTTGACCCGAGCGGCCACCGCTTGGAGCTGGCCGCCGACTGCGGCACGCCCGAGATGATGAAGAAACTCGACGAAGTGAAGTGGGACATGCTCGAAGAGTGGAGCCAAACCAAGCGCGCCCCCAAACACGCCGCCTGGATGCACGACGGCAGCATGTCCGCCTGAAAGCCGTTCGATGACCATGCTCAACGAAACCCACAACCCGGCCCTGAAAAGCTGGCTCACCTCGGCCAACGTGGCTGGCACCGACTTCCCGATCCAGAACCTGCCGTTCGCGGTGTTCCGCCGCAAGGGCTCTGCAGAATCATTCCGTGGCGGTGTGGCCATTGGCGACCAGATCGTGGACATGGCTGCGGTTGCCCAATCAGGCATGCTGAACGGCGAAGCCGCTGCTGCCGCTCAAGCGGGCGCACAAGACAAACTCAACGCCTTGATGGCGCTGGGCACAGTGGCTTGGAGCGTGCTGCGCCTGGCCTTGTCACGTGCACTGCGTGAAGGTGCTTCTGAACAAGCGGCACTTCAAGGGTGTCTCGTGCCGCAAGCCGAAGCCGAATACGACGTACCCGCCCGCATCGGTGATTACACCGACTTCTACACATCGGTGCACCACGCCACCAACATCGGCAAACAGTTCCGCCCCGACAACCCACTGCTGCCCAACTACAAATGGGTGCCGATTGGTTACCACGGCCGTGCGTCCAGCATTGGCGTGTCGGGCCAACAGTTCCGCCGCCCGGTGGGCCAGACGATGCCACCCGGCGCGACCGAACCCTCGTTTGGCCCCTGCAAGCGGCTGGACATTGAGCTCGAGCTGGGCATCTTTGTGGGCAGCGGCAACGCCTTGGGCGAGGCCGTGGACATCAGCCAAGCCGAAGACCATGTGTTCGGCATCTGCCTGCTCAACGACTGGTCGGCCCGCGACATCCAGGGCTGGGAATACCAGCCGCTCGGGCCTTTCCTGGCCAAAAACTTTGCCACCACGGTCTCGCCCTGGGTGGTGACGCTCGAAGCGCTGGCCCCTTACCGCGTGGCTTTCACCCGCCCCGAAGGTGACCCACAGCCCATGGCCTATCTGGACAGTGACGCCAACCGCAGCGGCGGCGCGTTCGACATCCAGCTGCAAGTGGGCCTGCAAACGCCGCAAATGCGGGCAGCCGGTCAGCTTGACGCCAGCATCTGCCGCACCAGCTACCGCCACGCTTATTGGACGGTGGCGCAAATGCTCACGCACCACACGGTCAACGGCTGCAACCTGCAACCGGGCGACCTGCTGGGCAGCGGCACGCTGTCTGGCCCCACACTCGACCAGGCGGGTGCGCTGATCGAGCTGACCACGGGCGGCAAGAACCCGATCGCCCTGCCCAATGGCGAGCAACGCACCTGGCTGGAAGACGGTGACAGCGTGGTGCTGCGCGGCTGGTGCGAAAAAGCGGGCGCAGCGCGCATTGGCTTTGGCGAGTGCGTGGGCACGGTGTTGCCTGCGCGAGTGCCTTTGTCACGCCCGACCTGATCGGGCATGACAGATTCGTGTCACCCCCGACTTGATCGGGGGTCCATGGCTGTAATCACCAAGTGTCGATGGCCAGTGCACCGTCGAAGGGCCGGATTTTCCCGGCCTCCAGCCCTGCCACCAGCCAGTCGCGCGTGGAGGCAGGGTCGATCACCGCGTCGATCTCCAGCGTGGCCGCCATGTTGATGGCGCTGCCATTGTCGTATTGCTGCGCCAGCAACTGCTCAAACAGCGCTTCGCGCTCGGGGCCTTCGGGCAGGGCTTCGAGTTCCTTGCGGTAACCCAGCCGCACCGCGCCTTCCAGGCCCATGCCGCCAAACTCGCCCGTGGGCCAGGCCACGGTGCTCAGGGTTTCGTGAAAGCCCCCGCCGGTCATGGCCATGGCACCCAAGCCATAGCCCTTGCGCAGCACCACGCTGAGCAGCGGCACCCGCAGGTGAGCAGCCGCTACAAAAATGCGCGAGACATGGCGCACCTGCGCCAGCGCTTCGATGTCCGGCCCGACCATGAAGCCGGGCGTGTCCACCAAGCTGACGATGGGCAGGCCGTGCGCGTTGCACAACTGCATGAAGCGGGCGGCTTTGTCGGCGGCATCGGCGTCGATCGCGCCGCCCAAGTGCAGCGGGTTGTTGGCCATGAGGCCCAACGGACGCCCCGCGATGCGCGCCAGCGCCGTGTGGATGCCCACGCCAAAGCCGGTGCGCAAAGGCAACAAGCTGCCCTCGTCGGCAATGCCCTGCATGGCGACGCGGGTGTCGTATACGCGCACACGGTTTTCGGGCACCACATGGCGCAGGGCTTGGGCGGACGGTGCTTGCCATTCGGTTTGCGCGCCTTGAAAGCAGGACAGGTAATGCCGCGCCGCTGTCACCGCCTGCACTTCGTTGTCCACCAGGATGTCGATCACGCCGTTGCCGTGCTGCACGTCGCTGGGGCCAATCTGCTCGGGCTTGAAAACGCCCAGCCCCCCGCCTTCAACCATCGCCGGGCCACCCATGCCGATGTTGCTGCCAGCCGTGGCAATGATCACGTCGCAGCAACCCAGCAAAGCCGCATTCCCCGCAAAGCAGCGCCCCGCCACCACGCCCACCACCGGCACTCGGCCGTTCAGGCGCGCAAACGAGGCGAAGGTGGCGAGGTTCAGGCCTGCGACGATGGCGACATCCACATCGCCAGGCCGCCCCCCGCCGCCTTCGGCGAACAGCACCACGGGCAGCTTGTTTTGCAAGGCCACACCCAGCATGCGGTCGGTCTTTTGGTGGTTGCGCATGCCTTGTGTGCCCGCCAGCACGGTGAAGTCGTAGGCCATGACCACCACCCGCTGGCCGTTGACGCAGCCGATGCCGGTGACCATGCCGTCGGCAGGCGTGTTGCGCATCAGATCGTCGGCACTGCGGCGGCGGCTTTGCGCGGCCACGGCCAGGGCACCGTATTCGACAAAGGAATCGGGATCGCACAAATCGGCGATGTTCTCGCGGGCGGTGCGCAGGCCGGTGGCGTGGCGTTTGGCCACGGCTTCGGGGCGTGCAGCGTCTTGCGTGAAGGCCAGTCGGTCCTGCAGTTTTTGCAGGTCGGCGCGAGGGGCATGCTGGGCTGCGGCGCTTGCTGCGCCATGGGCGTGGGTCTGAGGCGATGCGTCCAAAGCAGACGGCACGGCTGAGGTGGCCGGTACGTGGGCAACGGCGTCACTGAGCACTGGCACTGAATCCATCCGCATCCAGCCTGCCAAAACATCCCCCTCATTCACCGTCTCGCCCGCCTGAAAGAACAGCTCGGTCAAGCGCCCGGCATGGGGCGCGCGGATTTCGTGCTCCATTTTCATGGCTTCCAAAATGACCAACACGTCGCCTGCGGCCACGTCCACGCCGGGTGCCACCAGCCACTGAACCAGTTGCGCTTGAAGGGGAGATTGAATGTTTTGCATCCGGTCATTGTGCGCGGCCGCTGAAGCGACACCCGGTCAAGTCCGGGACAATTTAGACTGGCTTTATTGAACACAACAGCCCCCCGTCATGAACTTCGAACCCCTGATCGAGCTGACCCGCAACGGCGTGCAGGAATGCGTGCACATGGGTGCACTGGCCGTGACCGATACCGAGGGCCGCGTGCTGGCGCAAGTGGGCAACCCGCATTGGCTGTGCTTCACACGCTCCACCCTCAAGGCCATGCAGGCTTTGCCCCTCATCCAGTCTGGCGGCGTGTCGCATTTCGGCTTCACTCCCTCAGAGCTGGCCATGATGTGCGCCAGCCACAACGGCGAAGACATGCACGTCGAGCAGGTGTCGTCGATCCTGCTCAAAAGCGGCAGCACCACACGGCAAATGCGCTGCGGCTGCCATGTGCCTTACCGCTTCACCTTTTTTGACCGCCCCATGCCCGAAGGCTTTGCCTACGACGAGCGGCACCACAACTGCAGTGGCAAGCACAGCGGCTTTCTGGCCTATTGCGTGCAGCACGGCTTGCCCACCGAGTCTTACACCGAGGCGGGCCACCCCTTGCAGCAGCAGGTGCGCAAAGCCGTGGCGCACCTGGCGGGGCTGAGCGAAGCAGAGCTGGCGCTGGGCATTGACGGCTGCTCAGCCCCGAACTACTCCATGCCCCTGTCACGCCTGGCACGCAGCTATGCCCGGCTGGCGCAACCCGAATCGGACGGCTTGTATGGCGAGAGCCTGGAGCAACTGGGTCAGGCCATGAGTGCGCACCCCGAGCTGGTCTCAGGCACCGGGCGCAACGACGCTGGCTTCATGCGCGCCGGTCGGGGCGACTGGGTCACCAAAGTGGGGGCCGATGGCGTGCAGGTGGTGGGCAGCCGTTCGCGGGGCCAGGCCCTGGCCATCAAGATCATGGATGGCAACAAGGCCGCCTTGTTTGCCGCCACCGTGGAGGCCTTGGACCAACTGGGCTGGTTGGACGATGCGCAGCGCGAAGAACTGGCACCGTGGCGTGCTCAGGTTCTGCTGAATGTGGCGGGAAACCCAGTGGGTGAGCGGCGCAGCACTTTCAAACTGCACCCATCACCCCAGTCCTCGTTCATATCCCTACAATCATAGGAATCAAATTTTTTAATTTTTATAAATTCCGTATTCGATATTGTCCGAATGAACATCCCGATACCACTGTCCCTGATTGATCAGCCGAAATCGTGGCTGACGGTTGCCTGCTGGATGGCCTGTGCCACTGGGATCGGCGCACAGGAAGCCATACAGGACACGTCCACCGTGCCCCAAGAGGCGTGCGAGATCACCGTCACAGCACCACGACCCGAATACCGCCAATTTGAGAAGGTTGAATTGCTGGGCGCGTCCATCACCGACCAAAAGGCCAAGCAGGCCACACCCACACAAGTCATTTGTCTGCGCGACGTCCTGCGCAGCGGGGCACAGAACTTGCCCGAGTTGCTGCAGCAGTTGCCCGTTTTGCTGCCTGGGCACGACCTCGACCTGAAGGCCTCACTGAATGGGACCTCCCTTCGGGGCAAGGCCTCTGGCACTCTCGTGCTGCTCAACGGCCAGCGTCTGCCCGCCTCGGTAGAGGGCACCTTGAGCGGCACAGGTGACCGACTCGATCTGAGGCTTTTACCCCTGACGGCCGTTGAGCGCATTGAGGTCATGACCGCTGGGGCATCCAGCGCCCTGGGCTCGGACGCCACGGCAGGCGTCATCAACATCATCACGCGTCAAGCCCGCGGGCTGACCCTGCGTGCCGAGGCCTCGGCCGCCACACCGGGCACAGGCCAAGGCCAAAGTGTGGCCCTGTCCTGGGGTCAGGGCCATTTGCGCAGCGACGCTTTTCGTTGGCAGGGACATGTCACGCTGGCGCAACATGACGTATTTCAGTCTCCGTACCCGATGTACACGCTGTCCAAACCACAGACCCACACGGACAGCCAATGGTTCCTCGAAGGCGAGGTGGCCCTGAGCCCTCAATGGACGGGCTTTGCCCACCTGCTGGGTGCGCAGGCTTCCTCACAGCCCCTAGTTGCCACCACCGATGGGCACGCTTTGTTTCCGGACGTCTTGAACGGCTCTAGCCCATGGCCGGTGGCTCAACGGGACAAGCATCACCAGCATCAATGGCGACTGGGCATCAAAGGCCCATGGCAAGACTGGGATGTGACGGCATCGGCGTCGGATGGCCGGGTGCGGCACCAAAGCCAAACCGCGCCGATGGCCGCACCACCCGGCACAACGTTGGATGCCGCTGCCGAGCAGCGTCAGAACGCCTTGCAACGCATGCCCGCGCTGGCTGCGCACCAACACGAGACGCAGCTGAGCACCCTGCAAGTCTTGGCCACCCGCGAATGGGGGGATGCACCACTGGGTCCCGCCTCCTGGGACCTAGGCTGGCACTGGCGACAAGAAGCGTTGACGTCGGACATGAACGCAGCAACGCCCAGCAGATGGCAAGGCCAACGACAGCAATGGGCCGTGCACACCGAAATCAAGACACCACTGGCCGACCAGCACGAATTGACCGCATCACTGCGGCACGACCACTATTCAGATGCGGGCCAAGCCCAAACGGGGCAGCTGGGCTGGAAATGGCGACCCGAAAAAGAGTGGCTGTTACGCGGCTGGGCGGGCACGGGTTTCAGAGCACCCGGGTTGGCGCAATTGCAGCCGTCAACAAGTCATCAATGGCTGGCCTGGGATGCGGTGAATCAGCGCGAGTTCTCGGTCCGGCGTCAGGGCAACCCCGATTTACAGGCCGAAAAATCCACCCACCTGTCTTTGGGGTTTCGCTACGAACCCCACGCCCGTTGGACGCTGGGGGCTGACCTGTGGCGTGCCGATGTGCGACGCGCCATTGCCTACGAGGGACTGCCCAGTCTGCTGGCCTCTCAGGGCATACAAAACGATGGCCAAGGTCTGTTCCTGAACTCAGTGGCGAGCAACCTAGGGCACTTGCGCCAACAGGGCTTGGATTACGACATCGCCTGGCGCGAACCCGCTGATCTGGGTGTCTGGCGCTTGAACATCCAGGGCACGGTGTACCTGAAGTCCAGTTTGAAGGACAAGGCTTCCGGTCGCAGCATGTCGGATCTGGCTTATTTTTCGGGGGCCACCGACAGCGTCACGCCCCGTCATGTGCTGGTGTTCGCAGCCAGCCTGGAGCGGGGCAGCAGCTTATTCATGAGCCGCCTGCGCTACCGCTCAGGCCACACTGAATCGACAGGGGTGGGCACCCGCCAAGCACCCGCGCTGTGGCGTTTGGACTTGGGGGGGCAATGGGCCATGAACCGCCAGCTGACGCTGAGCGCTTGGCTGAAAAACGCCACCGACCGACAGCCTGCACCGAGCTTGTGGCGCGCCGCCGAACGGCAAAGCACCTCGCTGCAGTCGCTGGAAGACTTGGGGCGTACGCTGCACATTCGAGGCGAATACCGCTTCTAACAATCCGTCAAAGCTGGCGGGCGGTCAACATACGGTCAGTCATCAGGCGTCGCGCTTGCCAAAAATCGCCGTGCCCACCCGCACCATCGTGCTGCCTTCGGCAATAGCCGCTGCCATGTCAGCGCTCATGCCCATCGACAAGGTGTCCAACGAGAGGCCTTGAGCGCGCAATTGTTCGAACAGGTCTTTCGCTTGGCGGTGCACAGCGCGCATCTGCGCATCGGTCTCGGCAGGTTCGGGGATGGTCATCAGGCCGCGCAGTTGCAGGCGCGGCAAAGCCGCCACCGCCAGCGCCAGCTCGGGCAAGTCTGTCGGCGACACCCCTGACTTGGTTTCGCCGCCATCCACATTCACCTGAATGCACACCTGCAAGGGCGGCAGTTCGGGCGGGCGCTGCTCGGACAGGCGCTGGGCGATTTTGAGGCGGTCCACACTGTGCACCCAGTCAAAGTGCTCGGCCACCAAGCGTGTCTTGTTGCTCTGGATCGGGCCGATGCAATGCCATTGCAGGGGCAAGTCGCGCAAGGCGTTGATCTTGTCCACCGCTTCCTGGATGTAGTTTTCGCCAAAAGCGGTCTGGCCTGCGGCATGGGCTTGGCGAACCGCATCGGTTCCCCAGGTTTTGGACACGGCCAGCAACTGCACGCTGTCTGGTGCGCGGCCAGCAGCCTGGCAAGCTGCCTGAATTTGCACCCGAATACGGGTGATGTTGTCGGCAATCGAGGAGTTCATGGCCTGAGCGTACCAAAAGCGTCCATGTCACCCAATGGTCAGCCCAAAGCACCCGGTGCGCGCCAGAACACCGACAGGCTGCCAAAATAGCCCCTTTATCCACTCCACAACGAGACACCCATGAGTCAAATCGCCGCCAAAACCTACGATGCCACGCCCGCCAAAAAAGTTGCCTTTTTGGGCCTGGGCGTGATGGGCTACCCCATGGCTGGCCACCTGGCCCGCGCCGGTCACCACGTCACCGTGTACAACCGCAGCGCCGCCAAAGCCACCGCTTGGGTGGCCGAATGCCCCGGCAACGCCAGTGCACCCACCCCACGTGAGGCAGCAGCCGGCGTAGACATCGTGTTTGCCTGCGTGGGCAACGACGCCGATCTGCGCAGCGTGGTGCTGGGCCCGGACGGTGCTTTTGCCGGCATGAAGCCTGGCGCGATTTTTGTGGACCACACCACAGCCTCAGCGTCTGTCGCCCGAGAGTTGTCGGCTGAAGCCCAAAAACTGGGTCTACAGTTCATCGATGCACCCGTCTCGGGCGGTCAGGCTGGCGCACAGAACGGCTTGCTCACCGTCATGTGCGGGGGCGACAACGCCGCTTTTGACACCGTCAAGCCCGTGGGCATGGCTTTCTCTCGTGCTTTCACCTTGCTGGGTGAATCCGGTGCCGGTCAGTTGGCCAAGATGGTCAACCAGATCTGCATCGCAGGCTTGGTGCAAGGCCTGTCTGAGGCGATTGCCTTCGGCCAGCAAGCCGGTCTGGACATGCACCAAGTGCTCGACGTGATCGGCAAGGGCGCGGCGCAAAGCTGGCAGATGGACAACCGTGGCAAGACCATGGCCGACGACAAATTTGAATTCGGCTTCGCGGTGGACTGGATGCGCAAGGACTTGGGCCTGGTGCTGGACGAAGCCAAACGCAACGGCGCCCTTTTGCCCGTGACGGCGCTGGTGGACCAGTTTTACGCCGATGTGCAAAAAATGGGCGGAGGCCGCTGGGACACCTCGAGCCTGATCCGCCGCTTGCGCTGAGTAGCGCAGCCCAAGGTCATCGCTGGCCGCTGACGCGGAGATGATCTGGCGCAGGCATCAAAAAGAGCGGCTCACAAGCCGCTCTTTTTCGTGGTGCATGCCCGGTATTACTTGGCCAAAGGTGGCTGACTCAAGCGCTTGAGTTCTTCTTCAGAAATCTCGTCGAACATGCGCACCACTTTGGTCACACCGCCGATGCCGCGCACGATATCGGTGGCGCGTTTGGCTTCACGGGCGGTCACACGACCCATCAAATACACGATACCCCGCTCGGTCACCACCTTGATTGAGTTGACCTGAAGGTCTTTGGCGTCGATGAAGGCCGCCTTGACTTGGCTGGTGATCACCGTGTCTTTGGAACGCTGGGTCAGGCTGCTGGGCGGTGCAACCGCCAGGTCGTTCACGACAGACTGGACATTCTCTTGGCCCTGCGCCAGTTTTTCTGCGCGGTCTTTGTCGGCCTGCGTTCGTGCCTCACCGCTGAGCAGCACCTTGCGGTTGAAACTGGTCACATTCAGGTGAACGCGGTCGCCCAACTCCTGGCGGACGGCACTGGCCACTTTGAGCTCAATCCCCTCGTCTTCCACCTGTGCACCCGTGGTGCGCCGGTCGGTGGCCACAATGCCGGTCATGACCGCGCCGCCTACGATCAAGGGAGCGCACCCGGGCAAGGCCGTCAACGCGGTCGCCAACACAGCACCTGAAAAAACCAAAGATTGAAGATTGCGTTTCATTTAAACAGGCTCCTGTTCACCCAACAACTGGGTATCAATTCCATCACACAGACAGTGCAGCACCAGGTGCTGCACCTCACGAATTCTTGCCGCCCGCTCGTGCGGCACACACACATGCACATCGGTTTCACGCAACTGGCGGGCCAAGCCTCCCCCATGGTGTCCAGTCAAGGCCAGCACCGTCATTTCACGGTCATGGGCGGCCTGAACCGCTTCGATCAAAGCGGTTTCACCGCCATCCGCACTGATGAGCACCAGCACATCACCGGTTTGGCCCAGCGCCAGCACCTGGCGGGCCAAGGCCTGACCGTCGGCCCAGCGGGTGGCTGTCAAGGCGTCAGAAGACAGGGCGACCGCCGCCAACCCCGGGCGCTCGCGCTCAAACCCACCCACCAGCAAGTTCGCCAGGTACTGGGCCAGTGCAGCAGAAGGACCCATGCCACCCACCAAGACCTTGCCACCGCCCGTGACACAGGCCAGAACAGCCTGAACAGCCGCATCCACAGGCTTGGCCAAAGTCTCGGCCACCTGGTAGTGCAGATCTGCACTGTCGATGAAATGTTGTTGGATTCGAAGGTCTAGCATGCGCAGGCGATGATAACCCCGCATGCAACGCTGCCGCCTCGAAACACAGTTTTTCACCCGGGATTTCAAGTGGCATCAAAAGCCGCCTGCAGCCATTGCGGCCCAGTGGCCTCGATGCTCACCACGTCAAAGCGTGCCGGAGGCAGTTGACGCCAACGCAAGAGGTAATGGTGGGCCGCAAAAATAATGCGCCTTTGCTTCGCATGACTGATGCTCGCGGCCGCACCGCCATGGTCGGTGCGGCTGCGTTTTCTGACCTCGACAAACACCACCGTGCCATCGGCGGACTGCATGATCAGGTCGATTTCACCGCCCCCACGGCCGGGAGTCCGATAATTGCGCTGCAGCAAGCGCAAACCACGCGCCTGCAAATAGGCCAGCGCCTCGTCTTCGCCCGCATCACCCCGGGCTTTGGTGGTCTGGCCCACCTTGTCTTTTTTGAGGAATTGCATTGACGCCCTCTCCCTTGTCTTCCTCGTTCGCCAAAGCACTTGTAGCGGCGCACGAAGCTGCCGGATCGCAAAACCACCCGGCCAGCACACTGTATGTCGTGGCCACCCCCATTGGCAACCTCGCCGACATCAGTCTTCGTGCCTTGCACGTCTTGTCGCAGGTGGATGCCGTTGCCTGCGAGGACACCCGCCACACCCAGCAGCTGCTCAGGGCCTACGGCTTGGACCGCCCTGGCTCGCAACTTTTGGCAGTACACCAGCACAACGAAGCCGAAGCGGCGCAAAACGTGGTCACCCGCCTCAGCCAGGGCGAGCGGGTGGCCTATGTGAGCGATGCAGGCACCCCCGCCATCAGCGACCCCGGTGCGAGGTTGGTGAGCGCCGTGCGCCAAGCCGGTTACCGCGTGTTGCCCTTGCCGGGGGCCAGCAGTGTGACCACCGCGCTCAGCGCATCGGGCATGACGGGTGACGACGGCTTTGTGTTCGCGGGCTTTTTGCCCAGCAAGTCGGCCGAGCGCACGCGCGCCGTGCAAACCTTGGCGATGGAAAGCCGGGCCGTGGTGCTGCTGGAAGCGCCGCACCGCATCGAAGCTTTGGCGCAAGCACTATCGGTTTTGGGCGAACGTGCCATCACAGTGGGACGCGAGCTGACCAAGCAATTTGAACAAATAGAAACCTTGAGCGCCCAGGACTTGCCCACGTGGTTGGCCGAGAAGCCCGATCGCCAACGCGGCGAGTTTGTCCTGGTGGTGCATGATGCGCCGGTGGCCGAGACGACCGGCGAAGGTCTGCGCGTGCTGCAGGTGCTCTTGCCCGAGTTGCCCCTGAAAACAGCGGTCAAACTGGCAGCCGAGATCACGGGCGAGTCCAAAAACGTGCTGTACGACAAGGCGCTGGCTTTGAAGAACGGCTGAGCGCCCACTGCCCTTTCAGCGTTTTCGCAAGCCCAGCCACATGACGGTGGCGACCACCACCAAAGCACCAACCAATTGCATGGGTGCGATCGATTGCCCCAGAAGCGCCCAGGCCAGCACCAGCGCAAAGACGGGCTCCACATTCATGATGGCCGAGTTGCCCACCACACCCAACTTGGGCAGCACGGTGAACATGATGGTGAAGGCCGTGCCGTACAAAAACGTCAAGGCCCCCAGACCCCACCAACCTGCGTTGGCATTGGGCAAATGGACGCCACTTTGGGTCAGCGCCACCACAGACGCCAAGATGGCCACCGTGGCCATGGTGGTGAAGGTACGCAAGCGCCCGTCCACATCGGCAGCCTCGTGCTGGGTGATGACGAGCGCCAAACCGAATGTGGCAGACGCAGCCAAGGCAAAAGCCACGCCCGCTCCGATCTGCCCCCAATGCTCAACGGCCCCGAGACCCGAGGCAGCACCGAACACATCGAGCGCCAGCGCCAGTCCGACCAGCATCACCGGCATGGCCAGCAAGACTACCCGTTCGGGGCGATGGCCGTACAAAACACGCGCCCAAAACGCGGTCAACAAGGGGTAGGTGTTGAAGGCCAACAGTGCCAAGGCCACCGGCAAGCGTGCGACGGCCGAGTAAAGGCAGACACTTTGAACGGCGATCAAAGCGCCGATCAGCAAGAGGCTTTTTCGGTGGCGGACCGTCAGCTGCAACGAGACCCTTTGTTGCCACACAATCAGCGCGACCACGAAGGCGGTGACCGTGCTGCGAAAGGTGACCGCGGTCACCACGTCTACCCCATGGTTGAAGGCCGTGCGGGCCGCGACATGGTTGGCCCCCATCATCAGGGCGATCAACAAGAGTGTGAGGAATCCCGTCAGGGACAAGCGAGCGGGAGATGCTGGAGACGAGGACATGGGGGCAATTTAACGCCCCACAGACCTGGGAGATGACATCCAAGCGACTGGATGAAGGGCGTCAGGCCCCCGCGTAGTTGTTCGCAGCGCGTTTGTTTTTCAGTCGCTCGGCACGAGCCATGGCCTCATGGATGTCGTCGCGTTCGATTTCCTGGACCGTCTTGAAATACAAAACACCCAGAACAACCATCAAAACGCCCAAGACAAGCATTGAAATCAACATAAAAGCACCTTTTAATACCAAAGCATCTAGAATTGTTTGCTGAGGCGATTATGAGGGAAAGATACTGCTTAAGTTGTTAAAGATTGTTAGCGGGGCAATGTTCAGCGGGCAGATCTGGTGCCATAAAGCCCCAGTTCTTGTGCATGCAGACGGCTCAGACCCAGCAAAGCATCGGTCAGCGGCGTGGCCACTTGGGTGAGTTGCCCCAACTCACACACAGCCGAAACCAAGGCATCCAGTTCCACAGGCTTGGACGCCTGCACGTCCTGCAGCATGGAGGTGCGAAACGCCCCCAGCTTGCGCGTTACGGCGTGACGGTCTTCGGGTTCTTGGTCGATAGGGATGCCGATTTTTGCGCCGATGGCTTTGGCTTCGAGCATGACACCCGAAATGAATTGGCGCACCAACGGGTCGTCAAGGATCCGATCTGTGGTGGCTCCTGTCAGGGCACTGATCGGGTTGATTGTCATATTGCCCCAGAGCTTGTACCAGATGTCTTTCTGAATTTGTGGTGACAGCGTGGCATTGAAGCCCGCCCGACGCAGCAAAGCATGCAGCGCATGTACACGAGGCGTGGACTGCCCAGAAGGCTCGCCCACGATCAGTCCATCACCAAAGTGGTGGCGTATCACCCCCGGCGCATCGACCGAACAGCTGGCATGCACCACGCAGCCAATGATGTGCTGCGCCGGCAGGGCACGGGCGATCGTGCCATGCGGGTCCACCGCATTCAAGGAACGCCCCGCCACCAAGCCACCAAAGCCCTGCAAGAACCACCAAGGCACGCCATTCATGGCGGTGAGCACCACGGTGTTGGGACCGATCAAAGGCCCTACTTGCTGCGCCACGGCCGCCAGCGCCGGGGCCTTGACCGAAATCACCACCAAATCCTGCACGCCCAACGCGGCCGCGTCATCCGAAGCGGCAACCGGCACAGTCAGCAGCTCACCGGCTTGATGCAATCTCAAACCGTGTTGCAGCACGGCCGCCAGCGTGTCGCCCCG
>JBIKSF010000095.1:0-8130 GCA_044348785.1 Limnohabitans sp. | reverse complement strand
TCGCGGTCGTACTCTTTGGCTTTCTTGACGATGTGCTCGGTCATGGCCGCGATCTCGGCCATGAAGGTGGCGCGGCTCAATTTGCCTTGCTCCATTTGAGCGAGCTTGTATTCCCACTCGCCCGTCAATTCGGGCTTGGACAGTTCTTCCACCTGCAAGCCGCGCAGCAGCGTCATGAGCTGGAAGGCCTTGGCCGTCGGGATCATCTCGCGGCCTTCGCGCAGCATGTATTTTTCGTTGATCAAGCCTTCAATGGTGGCGGCGCGGGTGGCGGGTGTGCCCAAGCCTTTTTCCTGCATGGCTTCGCGCAGCTCGTCGTCATCCACCATCTTGCCCGCACCTTCCATGGCACCCAGCAGTGTGGCTTCTGAGTAGCGGGCTGGGGGGCGGGTCTTCAGACCCTTAGCCTCGACCGAGTCCACGCCGACTTGTTCGCCCGGCTTCACCGGCACCAAGTTCTGGCCTTTGTCGCCGTCTTTGGCGTCTTCCACTTCTTCTGCGGCTTCTTTGCCGTAAATGGCCAGCCAACCGGGTTTGACCAGCACCTTGCCCACGGTCTTGAAGCTGTGGCCTGCGGCCACGCTGATGCGGGTGGTCACTTGGTATTCGGCGCTCGGGAAGAACACCGCCATGAAGCGGCGCACCACCAGGTCATACAGCTTTTGCTCGGCCTCGGACAAGCCGCTGGGCGCTTGCAGCGTGGGGATGATGGCGAAGTGGTCGGAGACCTTTTTGTTGTCGAACACACGCGGGATCTTGCGCACATAATTGTTGTTCAGCGCCGTGAGTGCATGGGGGGCCAAGTGCTTCATGCCGCTGTCGGCCAGCATCTCGAAAGTCTGTTTGGCCACGGGCACATAGTCTTCGGGCAGGTGGCGCGAATCGGTACGGGGGTAGGTCAAGGCCTTGTGGCGTTCGTACAGGCTTTGCGCCAGCGCCAGCGTGGTCTTGGCCGAAAAGCCAAATTTGCCGTTGGCCTCGCGCTGCAAGCTGGTCAGGTCAAACAGACCAGGGCTGGCTTGTGTGGTGGGCGTGGCCTCTTCGGTCACGCTGGCGGTTTTGCCACGCACGGCATCGACGATGGCTTGCGCCTCAGCAGCGGTCCATTTGCGGTCGGCTTTCTTTTCGGCGTCTTCTTCTTTGCGCCACTTGGGATCGAACCACTTGCCGGGATAGGTGCCTGCGGCGGCCGCGAACTCGGCGTGGATTTCCCAGTAGTCGCGGCTGATGAACTTGCGGATTTGCTCTTCACGCTCGACCACCACAGCGAGGGTGGGCGTTTGCACCCGGCCCACGGTGGTGAGGAAGAAGCCGCCATCACGCGAATTGAACGCGGTCATGGCGCGGGTGCCGTTGATGCCCACCAGCCAATCGGCCTCCGAGCGGCTGCGGGCGGCATCGGCCAAGCCCTGCATCTGGGTGTTGGTGCGCAGGTTGTCAAAACCGTCGCGGATAGCTTGGGGCGTCATCGACTGCAGCCACAGGCGCTGCACAGGCTTGTCCAGGGTTTTGGCGCCGCCTGCGTACTGCTCGATCAAGCGGAAGATCAATTCACCCTCACGCCCCGCGTCACAGGCGTTGATGAGGGCGTTCACGTCCTTGCGCTTGGCCTGTTTAACCACAGCACTCAAACGGCTTTTGGTTTTGTCAACCGGCTTCAAATCAAAGTGCGGCGGAATGACGGGCAAGTTGGCAAAGCTCCACTTGCCGCGTTTCACGTCGTATTGCTCGGGGGCCTGGATCTCCACCAGGTGGCCCACCGCGCTGGTCACGACGTAGGTGTCGTTCTCAAAGTGGTCGTCGTGTTTCTCGAACTTGCCCGAGGTCGGGGTCAAGGCTTTGACGATGTCTTGAGCCACCGAAGGCTTCTCTGCAATTACCAAGGTTTTCATGTCATTACAATCCGTTGTCTCGCGTGTGCGCACGCGCCCGGGCACGCGCTCACGCACGCGCCCACATGAATTCACCATAACAAATTTTTAACGCCGTGGCCAAAACCCCAATTTCCTCCCCCAGCCGCACCACCCCCAGCGCCTCCGGCAAACGCATCCAGGTTCGCCGCTCCGGCGTGCATGGCAAGGGCGTTTTTGCCCTGCAAGACCTGGCCGAAGGCGAGACCCTGATCGAGTACGTGGGCGAGGTCATCAGCTGGGACGAGGCGCAAGACCGCCACCCGCACGACCCCAAAGATCCGAACCACACCTTCTACTTCCATGTGAATGAAGACCGGGTCATTGACGCGCTGTTTGGTGGCAACTCTTCGCGATGGATCAACCACAGCTGCAACCCCAACTGTGAAGCCGACGAAGACAACGACCGCATTTTCATCAAGGCGATCCGCAACATCAAAGCCGGTGAAGAGCTCAATTACGATTACGGCCTGATCATCGACGAGCCTTACACCAAGAAGCTCAAAGCCGAATACCCCTGCTGGTGCGGCAGCGCCAATTGCCGGGGCACGCTGCTGTCGCCCAAAGAACGCAAAGACACGCCCAAGACGCCGAAGCAGAAAAAGGTCAAGGCCAAAGACAAACCGAAGGCCGAGGCCAAGGTGAAAGTCAAAGTTAAAACCAAGGCCAAGGCTACAGACAAAGTCAAAGTCAAAGCCAAATCCAAAGACAAAGCCAAGTCCATCAAAGCCGTCAAGGCTTGACCCGCACGCCAACGTTGAATGATCGCGCCTACCCCTTGGCCTGCTGAAGCTGTTTGGGAACAGGTGTTCCCCCTGTTGCCCGACTTCACAGTCGAGGTGCTGCCCGAGATCGATTCGAGCAACAGCGAACTCATGCGCAGGGCGCGCGCAGGCCAGCACGAAGCCACTTTGTTGGTGGCCGAGCGTCAAACGGCTGGACGCGGGCGCATGGGCAGGGTTTGGCAAAGCCAGCTGGGCGACTCGCTCACTTTCTCACTCAGCCTGCCCCTCAAGCCCCAAGACTGGTCCGGCCTGTCGCTGGCCGTGGGCCTGAGTCTGGCCGAGAGCCTGCACCCCGAAATAGGTCTGAAGTGGCCCAATGATTTGTGGTTTCAAGACCGCAAGCTCGGCGGCATCCTGATCGAAGCGGCCAGCATGGGCGGGCGCAGCCAGGTGGTGGTGGGCGTGGGCCTGAACATCCGGCCCCGACCCACTGAAGGTCTGAACACAGCGCCAGCAGCCCTCAGCGAGTTGCTGCCTGGCTTGAGCGCTGCTGAAGCCCTGCTTCGCGTGGCCTTGCCGCTGGTCCAGACCTTGTTGGCCTTTGAGCACGACGGCTTTGGTGGTTTGCAATCCCGATTTGAATCACGCGACGTGCTCAAGGGACGACGCGTGCACACCAGCGATGGTCAACAAGGGATGGCCTTGGGCGTGAGTCAACATGGTGCTTTGCGCCTGCAAACCGAAGCCGGTGCTCAGGAAATCCACAGCGCAGAAATCAGCGTTCGACCATTTCAGACGGAGGGCCAAACCCGATGATGCGTTGGCTGATCGCCTTGCTGTTGATTCTGAATCTGGCCACTCTCGCTTGGCAGTGGGATGCCTTTGCCCGCTGGGGTTGGGGCCCGCACACCCACCAAGAACCTGAACGCCTGCTCAAGCAGATGCGCCCCGAAGCTCTGAAAATCGAAATTCCTGCGGCGGTCGAGTCGACGGCCACGGCACCCGGCACAGCTGCCCCCGACAGCGGCACACCACTTAAACCCCCAAATCCTTGATTTTTCCGGAGATCCAACCATGAGCCTGAAACTGTACTTTGCCCCTGGTGCTTGTTCATTTGTGCCCCACGTGCTGCTGGAAATGAGCGGTGCCGAATTTGAACCCAGCATGGTCAAACTGCACAAAGGCGAGCAAAACAGCGACGATTACAAAGCGATCAACCCACGTGGTCAGGTGCCTGTGCTGGTGAACAACGGTCAGGCGGTCACGCAAATCGTGGCCATCGTCCTCCACCTGGACCAGCTGTTTCCGCAGGCCGGCTTCTTGCCCACCGAGCCCTTGGCGCGCGCACAAGCCATCTCGACGCTGGCCTGGATGAACAACACGGTGCACCCCACCTTCACGCACATCTTCATGCCGCAAAAGTTCTCAGACTTGCCCGAAGTACAAGCGTCGCTCAAGCCTTACAACACGCAGTTATTCCGCGGCATGCTGGGCGAGTTGCAGGCCTTGGTGAAAGCCACTGCCGACAAAGGTCAGCCTTGGTTGAGTGGCGAGCGCTTTGGCCCTCTGGACGCTTACAGCCTGACGCTCACCCGCTGGGGCACGATTGCGGGCATCACGCCCGAAGAGCATCCCGAATTGTGGGCCTTCGTGCAAAAAGTGGCAGCAGAGCCCGCCGTGGCCCGTGTGATGGAGCGAGAGCGTTTGCAGCTGAACATGGGCAAGCCCGCTTGAGGCGAACAACGCCCCTTCGGGCACTAGGCCTCAGCGCCAAGCACCGCCAAAGTGCTGCGCCTGCATTCAGGTGAGCGCGTTGAAACGCAATGTGAAGCACGCGCCCGGCGGGGTGTGACCGGGATGGGCAGCATCGACGGTGATCGATGCCCCGTGTTGCTGCGCGATTTCCTTGACGATCGGCAGGCCCAAGCCCGATCCGTCCACATTGGTACCCAGCGCCCGGTAAAAGGGCTGAAACACCAAATCATGCTCGGCCGCAGGAATGCCCAGGCCATTGTCTTCGACCTGCATGACCAAGGCTTTGCTGTAAGGGTCCACCAACACGCGCACAGTGACCACGCCTTGGCGCTCTGGCGTGCTCGGTGTGTAGTTCACCGCGTTCTCCACCAGGTTGCGCAGCATTTCCTTGAGCAAAGTCGGGTTGCCTTGTACTTGCGCACCCGGCGTATCGGGTTCGACCCCTTCGTAGCCCAGGTCCAGCCCCTTGTCCATGGCGCTGGGCAGGCAGTCTTGCAAAACCTCCCTCGCCAACACCACCATGTCGCAGCTTTGTTGTGCCAGGTTCATCCCGCCTCCTTCTGCGCGGGCCAGCGACAGCAGTTGGTTCACCGTGTGCGTGGCCTGTACGCTGGCACGACCGATTTGCTGAAGTGATTTTTTCAGCTCATCTTCGCTGGAGCCAGAACGTTGCGCCAGATCGGCCTGCATGCGCAAACCTGCCAGTGGTGTTTTGAGTTGGTGTGCGGCGTCGGCCAAAAAGCGTTTTTGAGTGACGATGGAGTCCTTCAATCGTTCCAGCAAGTCGTTCACCGACACCACCAACGGCGCCACTTCCATGGGCACGGCCTTGTCATCCAGCGGGCTCAGGTCATCGGGCTTGCGGGCGCGGATGCGCTCTTCCAGCTCAGACAGCGGCTTGATGCCCCGCACCAGCGCCAGCCAGACCAACAGCACAGCCATGGGCAGAAGGGCGAACTGGGGCAGCATCACGCCCTTGATGATCTCGGCGGCCAACACCGATCGCTTTTCACGCGTCTCGGCCACCTGCACCAAAGCCGGGTTTTTGCCCTCGGCATCCAGCCTTATCCAGGTGTAGGCCACACGCACTTCCAGGCCACGCATTTCGTCATCGCGGATGTGCACTTCGTAGCTGCTGCCCTTGATGTCGCCAGGATTGGGCATGGGCAGATCGCGTTCGCCGCTGAGGTGCTCACCTCGTGCTCCACGGACTTGGTAATAAACCAGATCGGTCTCGTCGGCTCGCAGCAATTCGCTGGCAGGTTGGGGCAGATTGAATTGCACACTTTGGTCAGGCCCGAGCTTGACTTGCTGTGCCAGCGCCTGCACGTTGTAAACCAGCGCACGGTCGAACGGCTTGTTGGCCAGTCCCTGCGCCACCAACCAAGTGAGGGCCAAGCTGATGGGCCACAGCAGCAACAGCGGGGTCAGCATCCAGTCGAGAATTTCCCCGAACAAGGACCGCTGCTCGCGCTTGAAGATGCGCACATTCCACCCTCGCGATTTCATAGCGGCATCATCTTGGGTGCTGTGCCGATGTGGCTCAAATCAAAAGGCGTTCAGCCTGGAATTTTTTCGAGGCAATAGCCTAAACCACGTACCGTGGCGATACGGATCGGGCCTTTTTCGATCTTTTTGCGCAAACGGTGGATGTACACCTCGATCGCGTTGTTGCTGACTTCCTCGCCCCATTCGCACAGACGTTCAACCAACTGGTCTTTGCTGACCAGACGGCCAGCGCGCTGAAGCAGCACTTCGAGCAGACCCAACTCGCGGGCCGACAACTCGACCATCTTGCCGTCAATGGTGGCCACACGACCCGATTGGTCATAAATCAGTGGACCGTGCTTGATTTGCGAAGTTGCACCGCCCATGCCACGGCGGGTGAGGGCACGCACGCGTGCTTCGAGTTCCTGCAGGCTAAAGGGCTTGGCCATGTAATCGTCAGCGCCATAGTCCAGGCCCTTGACACGTTCTTCCACGCTGTCTGCCGCCGTGAGGATCAAAACCGGCAGTGTGGAGCCCCTTGCACGCAAGCGCTTGAGCACTTCCAGACCGTGCATTTTGGGCAAACCTAAGTCCAGGATCAGTAAATCGAATTCATGGTTGGTCATCAAGGCAGCGTCCGCCTCGCTCCCGCTGGCCACATGGTCCACCGCTGCGCCCGCGCTGCGCAAAGTTCGCAACAAACCATCGGCAAGCACCTGGTCGTCTTCGGCTATCAGAATGCGCATGTCTGTCTCCTGTTGTTGTGGCGCCGGCGCTGGGCTGTCTGTCCCGGCTGTCTGATTTTAGTGTCTGCTTGGCGCAAGACCTCGCCGCACACACCCCAATCTGCATCAATGCGCATAAGCCTCCAGCCCCAAGGCCACCACGGTGGCCACGTCCTTGCCTACTGCGTCGCGAAACTCGGCTTCGGCCTGAGCCACCGCGTCCTTGAAGGCCTGCAGCCAGGCCAAGCCCACAGGCGTGAACACCACGCGCCTGGCGCGGGCGTCCAACGGATCGGCTTCGCGGTGCACCAAACCCCAGGCCGCGCATTGGTCGACCAGATCGCCCATGGCCTGCTTGCTCATGCCTGCCGCGCGTGCCAGGTCGGTCAGACGCGAACCGTCCAAGGCCAAGTGCCGGGTGATGTGCACATGTGCAGCACTGATCTGATCGCGTGAAGCCAAATTGGCCAAGGCCAAAGGCACGCCGTCGTTGCCCGCCATCAGGTGCAGAACGCGCTCGTCAAACCGCCGCATGGCGTGGCCCAACAGGCGGCCCAAATGCGTCTGACGCCAGCGCTCATCCTGCAGCGCAGGGCTGCTCAAGGCATTTGACTGGCTGTTTTCTGACATCCTCAAATGATAAGGCAAACTGACCAAAAATAGTGTTTACATGTTTATACAGCTCGTTTACAGTACTGTTCACGTATCCAGTAAACAGCACATCGGTGCTGAGCCCGGTGCCCCAACCCATTGATATTCAAGGAGATTCCCATGAGCGACGACAACAGCGAAAAGTCCAAAGCCCTGCAAGCCGCCCTGGCCCAGATTGAAAAGCAATTCGGCAAAGGCACCATCATGCGTCTGGGCGAAGGCGAAGTCATCGCCGACATCCAGGTCGTGTCCACCGGCTCTTTGGGCCTGGACATCGCGCTGGGCGTGGGCGGTTTGCCCCGCGGCCGTGTGATCGAGATCTACGGCCCTGAGTCTTCTGGCAAAACCACCCTCACCTTACAAGTCATCTCCGAGATGCAGCGCCTAGGCGGCACCTGCGCCTTTGTGGACGCCGAGCACGCGTTGGACGTGCAATACGCCCAAAACCTGGGTGTCAACCTGCAAGAGCTGCTGGTCAGCCAGCCCGACACCGGCGAGCAGGCCCTGGAGATTGTGGACAGCCTGGTGCGTTCCGGTGCGGTCGACCTGGTCGTCATCGACTCGGTCGCAGCCCTCACGCCCAAGGCCGAAATCGAAGGCGACATGGGCGACAGCCTGCCCGGCCTGCAAGCGCGTTTGATGAGCCAAGCCCTGCGCAAGCTGACCGCCACCATCAAGAAAACCAACTGCACCGTCATCTTCATCAACCAGATCCGCATGAAGATCGGCGTCATGTTCGGCAGCCCCGAAACCACCACCGGCGGCAACGCGCTCAAGTTCTACGCCTCGGTCCGTCTGGACATCCGCCGCACCGGCACCATCAAAAAGGGCGACGACGCGATCGGCAACGAGACCAAGGTCAAAGTGGTCAAGAAC
>JBIKSF010000001.1:0-69755 GCA_044348785.1 Limnohabitans sp. | reverse complement strand
TGCATCGTGGCATTGGCCCAAGCGGTGAAGACCTGCGCGCCATGGCTGTGCCGGGCCAGTTTGGGGGCCCCGGTGGTGCCGCCCGTGTGAAAGTAAGCCGCGATGTCCGTGGGCTGAAAGACCCGTTGGCTGACCAGGTGCTCGGCCACCTGAGTGGCCCGCAAGGCGTGGAAGTCTTGGGCACCTGCAGGCAACGCGTCGCCTTCTGGAAGTGGGCCGCCATCCGGATGGACCAGCAACACGGTCTTCAAACCGGGCAATTGGGTTTGCAGCCGCAAAGCTTTCGCCCGCAGCTGGCTGTCGTCTTCAGCACCATGCGCGATCAGCACTTTGGCGTTGCTGGCCCGCAGCAGCGACAGCAGTTTTTCGTCGCTGAGCAAGGGGTTGAGCGGCTGCACAATGCCCGCCGCTTCGCCGCCCCAAAGCGCCAGGTGGTAGGCCAGGCCGCCGGGCAACAAAACACCCACGGCGTCTTGAGGTCCCACCCCCAACTGGTGCAGCAAATTGGCCGTTTGGTGGATGCCTTCCAGCAAGTCGCGGTAGGTCCAGGTGGTGGACTTGCCGCCGGGATGGCCCGTGTGTAAAAAAGTCAGCGCAGGCTGCTCGGCATGAACCTCGGCACTGGCACGGATCAGGTCATAGGTGCTGGCCCAGGGCAAGGCCTGGGCCAAGGGCGTGGCCTCGATGCGGTGGAGGTCGGCCAAGCTTTGAACGGGAGATGAAACAGACAGGTGCATGACTGATGTTAGCCACCGTCTGTCGAAGACTTTGTCTCCCAAGTGGCAAACCCTGCGCTCAAATCGCCAGTGTCATCAAGCTCGCCTTCCCCCTTGCCGCAGCATTTGGCTTTGCAGCGGCCACTGCATGTCCCCAGGTGGCCCGTATAGCCACGAGGGGACCTCCTCCAACGATGCGTTTACTTGCTTGGCTGAAATGGCAAGGACGAGTGGTGCAGCACGATGCGCAGCTGGCCTTTGTTGTCTTTCTTGAAGGCCCAGGTTTTGTCCACGGTGGTGACTTGACCGTCCTTATTGGTCAGAATGACATGGCCTTGGGTCATGGCGATGTCGCCGTTGATGAATACGCCAGCATTGCGGTATTCGTATTTTTTCCAGCCTTTGAGGGCAAAGCCGCTGTCGCTGGCAAAGGCCTTGTCATCCCCCACAAAGTAGGCCAAGGCCCCGGCCTTGGTGGTGCGGAAGGTCTGTTGACCATGGGTGAGTGTGGGCTTGAACAGCACCACACCCATGTTGTAGCCGTAAGCGCCATCGAGTACCGCATTGGCGGTGGCCTTGGCCTTGGGCAGACCGCCGCTGGCAAAGTCGTCACTGATCTGGATCAGCGCCTTGCCCCAGGCGTCCTGCGCGGCTTTCACATCGGCTTCGGTGATGTTGGTGTTGACCAAGGTGGGGCTGAAGGCCATGGCCGAAGCGGACAAGGCGCTCAAAGCCAGCGCCAGCCAAGTGCGGCGAGGGGTGAAGGTTGCGTTCATGAAGACTCTCCTGTTGTTGAAGTTCAGACATTGGGTGCGGCCCTTTGATCGGCCACATCCGCAGTGTGCAAGCTCCACATGAACACGAAAGTGTGCGTCACATGAACGGCAGATGAATCATTCCAAGCGATACCCCAAGCCGCGAACTGTGTGGATCAGGGCGCGGCCCTGCCCCTCGTCGATCTTGCTGCGCAGGCGGCGGATGTAGACATCCACCACATTGGTGAGCGGGTCTTCATGGGTGCCCCAGACGTTGGCCAGAATGCGTTCGCGGCTGAACAAGCGCCCGGGGTGACGCATCAGCAACTCGAGCAAAGCCAGTTCGCGGGCTGTCAAATCCAGTGCCTGATCGCCCCGGCGAGCGCGCATCGTCGTCAGGTCCAGCAACAGGTCGTCGACCTGCAAGGCCTCTGCCTTGACAAGGGGTTCGCTGTGGGCACGACGAGCCAAGGCGTCGATGCGCGCCAGTAACTCTTCAAAGGCAAAAGGCTTGGGCAGGTAATCGTCCGCGCCCAGCCGCAGACCTGCCACCCGGTCTTCCACCGTGCCCAGGGCGGTGAGCATGAGGATGGGCAGGCCCACACGGGCGGCGCGCAGGCTTTGGCACACCTCCAGCCCGCTCAAGCCTGGCAGCATCACATCCAGCAGTACCACCGTGGGTGGGTCTGCGCTTTGGCGTTCGCGGTGTGCGCGTTGCGCCAGCGCCAAGCCGTCGGGGCCATTGCGGGCCACATGCACCACATGGCCTTCGGCGCGCAAGCCGCGCTCCAGAAAGTCAGCCACGCGGCGGTCGTCTTCAATGACCAGAATGTTCATGTGTTCTCTTTTTGCTTCAGGGGCAAGCTCAAGCTGACCGTGGTGCCTTGCCCTGGTACAGAGGCCATGTCGAGTGTTCCACCGTGGGCCTCGGTCAGTGCAAGCGCCAGCGACAGGCCCAGGCCCACCCCATCGGCCCGATGGCGGCGTGCTTGCTCACCGCGAAAGTGGCGCTCAAACACGCGAGGCAGTTCATCTGCCGGGATGCCAATGCCCTGATCGACCACATGGGCGTGCCAGGCCTTCCCATCGGTCGAGGTATGCAAGGTCACCTGAGCGCTTTCGTTGGAGTAGCGGATGGCGTTGTCCAGCAGCAAGACCAGGAGCTGGCGCAGTCGTGTGCCGTCGCACCACAAGGTCAAGTCCGACGAAGCCCTGTTCTCCCAAACCACCGAGACCTGCCGCTCCTGGGCCAGTGCCTGTACCTGCAAAAGGGCTTCATTCACTGGCGCGGCGACAGGCAGGGCTTGGGTATGCACCCACAAGGCATGGGCATCGCTGCGGGCCATGGTGAGCAGATCGTCAATGACTTGCCCCAATTGGGCAGCGATGTCCACGATCCGGCGCAGACTGTCCTGGTAGTCATCGCTGGTTTTGGTGGGGCCTCGCAGCGCGATTTCGGCCTCACCCCGGATGGCGGTGGTGGGTGTGCGAAGTTCGTGGCTGATGTCGGCAAAAAGCTGGCGGCGAGACGCATCCACCGCCTGCAGCGCATGCAAGGCCTCTTGAAGCTCGGCTGTGCGGGCATTCACCAGGCGCTCCAGCTCGTGTCGGGCTTGTGTTTCGCGCTCGCGGTGTTGCTGCAACTCCACGGTCATGGTGTTGAGCGTGTGGGCCACGGCGGCAAACTCGTCGGACCCGCGCTCATCCATGCGGTGGTGAAGCTCTCCTCGTTGCAGTGCTTGCGCACCGCTGTTCAGGTTGTTCAGCGGTCTGCGCAGTGCTTGGGCGAAATACAGTGCCAAAGCGGCGGCCAGTAGTGCAATGGCCAAAGTGGCCAGCAGCACACCGCCGGCCAGTTGCAGCAGGGCGCGGTCGGCGGCGTTGCGTTCACGCATTTCGGCAGCTTGCTCGCGGTCAATGGTTTGCCTGACGTGCTCTCGCAAATCTTGCCCTTGTGAGGTGTCAAACGTTCGTTTGAACGCATCCCAGGTGGCAGCGGGGTCGGCGTCAGCAGGCAATGGGCGCACGGTGCGCAAGGCGACATCCAGTTCGTCCACGCTGTGCCGCAGTATTGCCAGTGTGTCTTGCCGATCTCGCCAGTCGCGCTGCGCACGGGCTACATCCTTATCCAGCGCCAAGGCTTTTTGGGTCAGGGCTTGCAGACTGTCGAGGGTTTTGCGCATGTCGCTGATGTGCGCGTCACGCTCGGTCGTGTTGGCGTTGGGCAGCAACAAGGCCTGAGAAGTCCAGCTGCGCAGTCGCTGTTTGCTGGCGGCCAGTTGCCAATGCCCTTTGACCAGATCACTGGCCACCCTTCCACGGGTCACTTGTGCGGAGGCCGATTCAATCGCCCACCACGCCAGTGCCCCTTGCAGCAAAGCGGCCAAAGCCAAACAAACCAGCGCCAGACTCAGACGTCGACCAAACATGCACCGATTGTGCCGAGGTGTCGAGCACCCACATGAACCTCAGATGAAAAAAGCATGAACGCTTAGAGTAAATTTGCGGGCACCGTTGCAGTCAGCTGCCCTGATCCTGGCTGCACAGGCGACAGCCTCGCCCCGTGCGATCTTCCAGAATGGCAGTTCCTTTCACCACACACCAGAGACACACATGCAACACATCGGATTTGTCGGCGCTTCGGGATTGATGGGCCATGGCATGGCCAAGAACATTCGGGCCAAGGGGTTTGACTTGTCAATTTCTGTGCACCAACGCACCGCACCGGTACAAGACCTGCTGGCTGCAGGTACCCGCCAGGTGAGCAGTTATGCCGACTTGGCAGCCTGTGATGCCGTGCTCATTTGCGTGACTGGCTCCCCCCAAGTTGAGGCGGTGGTGGCTGGGCCGGGAGGCATTTTGTCCAAGGCGCGCGCGGGCCTGATCATCATTGACACCTCCACCAGCGAGCCTGAGTCCACGCGGCGTCTGGCGGCCTTGTGCACCGAGCAGGGCGTGATTTATGTGGACGCACCCCTCACGCGCACCCCCATTGAGGCCGAGGCGGGCAAGCTCAACTCCATGGTGGGCGCATCGCCCGAGGTGTTCGCGCGCATCGAGCCGGTCATTCGGGCGTACAGCGAAAACGTGTTCCATGTGGGTGAAATGGGCTCGGGCCATGTCGTCAAGCTGCTGAACAACTTTGTGGCACAAGCCATTTGCACCGCCACAGCCGAGGCCTTCGCTGTGGGGGCCAAGGCGGGCGTGGACCTGGACAAAGTGGTGCAGGTCATCTCGGCAGGCGGGGTCAATTCGGGGCTGTTCCAGCTGATGTCCAAAACCCTGCAGGGCGACTACGGTGCGATGAAGTTCGAACTGAACAATGCGGCCAAGGATTTGCGTTACTACTCGCACCTGACCGAGAGCATGAAAGTGCCTTCCATCATTGGCACCAGCGTGCACCAGGCGCTGAATACGGCCGTGGCTTTGGGCTATGGCAGTGAGATGGTGCCTTCGCTGGTCAAGGCGCAAGCCCAACTCAACCAGGTCACGATCGTCAAAACTTGAGGGCTTGGAGGGCCTGGGATACCTCCGTGACCGTCGGCCTTTGGCGCGGCTGATTGGACAGGCAGGCATGGGCCAGGGCCTGCAGGCCTCGGACCGAAGGGTGGGCGGCTTGTGCCTGTGCGGCAGCGCCCAACTCTTCGAGCAAACAGCCTAAGGCCCGCACTTCCAGCGCCAAGAGGTTTTGGCGCAGCGCGCGCTGATCGATCGGTAGCCGTGTGGCCGCGCCAAAGTCGCCCAGGCGAGCGTGACCGTGCACGGGGTCGATCAGGATGTTGTGGGCGTACAAGTCGCCGTGCATTACGCCGCGCTGGTGCAGATGCGCCAGCGCATCCGTCACATCGCGGGCCATTTGCAGGGCCAAAGCTGCAGATAGGTGAAAGTCCGGCGGGTAGACGTCGCGGGTGCAGCTGTCCAGGCTGGGCGGTGCCGCCAGATTGACGTGTGCGGCAGGAATCAGCGGCATGAGCAAACCCTGGGCCTGCGCAGGGTGGCCAGTGAGCCGCGCCACGGGCGTGGTGAGCGCAGGGTGCTGCCCTGCAGCAAGACAAGCGGCCAGCTCGTCTTCGGGCAGGCCATCGCTGGTCACCTTGCCTTTGAACAGCTTGAGCGCCAAGGGCTGCGGCCAAGCCGTGGCTTGGACTTGGTAGATGTGGCCTGAAGCGCCCTCGCCCAGCAAGGGGCCATGCGACAAATCGGGCCAAGCAATATCCGGCAATTCGGACACAGCAGGACAAACCCAGCCCATGCCATTGCCCGCCAACGCCAGCCAGGACAAGTGCGGCAACTCGGTCAACCAGCCGGGCACCTCGGTCATGCGGTTGGCCGAAACGCGCATCAGTTCCAGTTTTTGAGCCCCCTGCAGGCTATCGGGAAGCACCGTGAGCTGGTTGCCCGCCAGCATCAGCTTTTGCAAAGCCGGGCGCTGGCCCAGTTCGGTGGGCAATTGGCCGATGGCATTGTCGGTTAGCGTCAACCAGCGCAAGGCGGGCGGCAGCGCGGCGGCAGGCACATGGGCAATGCGGTTGGCCTTGAAGCCGACCATTTGCAAAGTTAGGCACTCGCCCAGCACCTCGGGCAGAACGGTGAATTCGTTGTCAGACGCAAACAGCACCTGCAGTTTGTGCAGGCGCGGCAGCTGGTGCGGCAAATCACGCAGACGGTTACCGCTCAGGTTGAGCACTTCGAGCGTGTCGGCCAGGGCAAAAACTTCTTCTGGCAGCTCAGTTAAATCGCACGACAGATCGAGGCGGCGTGTGCCCGTCAGCGCGCCGCTGCGCAGTTGTTCCAGTGTGTGCATGGGTATCCATCAGCCAATGAAAAAGCCCATGAAAAGCATGGGCGTTGTCTGTAGATTGTCGGGTATGAAGGGGCGCGTTGACCCACGCCCCTTGAGCGCGAGCGCGTGAGCTTATGCCTTGCCCACCACCCGCGCCATCTCCAGGCATTTGTTCGAGTAACCCCACTCGTTGTCGTACCAGGCCATCACTTTGATGAAGGTGCTGTCCAGGGCCATGCCCGCTTCGGCGTCGAACACGCTGGTACAGACCTCACCCCGGAAATCGGTTGAGACCACCTTGGCTTCGGTGTAGCCCAAAACGCCCTTGAGTGCCCCTTGGCTTTGCGCCTTCATCTCTGCGCAAATCTCAGCATAGGTGGCCGGGGTGTTCAGCTCGGCCGTCAAATCGACCAGCGACACATCGCTGGTGGGCACACGCACTGCCACACCCGTGAGCCGGCCCTTGATCTCTGGAATCACCACGCCCACCGCCTTTGCTGCGCCGGTGCTGCTGGGGATGATGTTTTCCAGAATGCCGCGCCCGCCACGCCAGTCTTTGTTGCTCGGGCCGTCCACGGTTTTTTGGGTGGCGGTGGTGGCGTGCACCGTGGTCATCAGGCCCCGCTTGATGCCCCATTTGTCGTTCAGCACTTTGGTGATGGGGGCCAGCGCATTGGTGGTGCAGCTGGCGTTGCTGACGATGGCTTGACCCGCATATGACGCATGGTTGACGCCATACACAAACATCGGCGTGTCGTCCTTCGAAGGCGCGGACATGACGACTTTTTTGGCGCCAGCGCTCAGGTGCTTGCCCGCGCTGTCTTTGTCCAGAAACAAGCCCGTGGCTTCGATGACCACATCTGCGCCAACCTCGCTCCATTTCAGGTTGGCCGGATCGCGCTCTTGTGTGAGGCGGATACGTTGGCCGTTCACGATCAAAGTCGATCCCTCTACAGACAGCGTGCCCTGAAAGCGGCCATGGACGCTGTCGTACTCCAGCATGTAAGCCAGATATTCTGGCTCCAGCAAGTCATTGATGCCGACGATCTCAACGTCCTTGAAGTTCTGCACGGCTGCACGCAGCACCATGCGCCCGATGCGGCCAAACCCGTTGATGCCGATGCGCGTGGTCATGTGGGTCTCACTTTCGTTGATGAGTGGGCTCAAGTCAGCCAAAACTGGATGCGCTGTGCATGTAACCATCGTATGCCAAATATTGAAATTTTGTTACGTGATCCGGATTGTTCCGGTTGTGTAACCGATGGCTGTTGCGTGTGCAAGCGGACAGACAGGACCCGTGTCAGTGGGAAAAATGGGTTGGTGAATCAGGTGCACATGGTTTACAGATTCATCAATCACCATTTGAAAAGGAAATCACATGTCATTCGATACCAAAACGCCTGCTGCCAGCACCGTTGTCAAACCTGAACAGCACCACACCAAAGTCGCTGAGCATTTGGAACTGGCCGCCAAGTCACACAAAGAAGTGGCCAAGCTCATGGGTGCCAACGACCACGTGGGAGCGCAGACCCACGCCAAAGTGGCTGGCGAACACTTTGTTAAAGCGCAAGAGCATATGGAGTTGGCCAAAAAGGCCGTGCCTTCTGCCAAATAATTGGCGACCAGGCCAATGAAGAAGTCGTCTGCTTCACAAGGGCAGACGACTTTTTCCGTGGTGTCCCGCCACGCGCCAGTTCGAGCGCAGCGCTCAACCTCAGCGTTGTGCCCGTTTCGCCCGAGCCGATGCTTGTAGGTTGATCAAACCCAAATCTCCGCCATAGTGAGCCATCACGCGGTAGTCCATCCACGCAAACCACAGAGGTGGCAGATAAGCCACCGTGATCATGGTGGCGTAACCTGCGGGCAGTTGGGGAGCGGTTTCGAAATGCCGCAGCGCTTGGTAACGGCGACTGGGGTGTGCGTGGTGGTCAGAGTGTCTTTGCAGGTGATAGAGCAGCAGGTTGCCCACCAGGTGGTTGCTGTTCCACGAGTGCTCGGGCTCGCAGCGCACATAGCGCCCAGCCGTGTCTTTTTGCCGGAGCAAACCGTAGTGCTCCACATAGTTGACCACCTCCAGCATCGAGGCGGCGTACACCGCCTGCAGCACTAAAAAGGGCAGTGCCATCCAGCCGAGCCATGCCACCAGCGCGCCAAACAAAAACAACGTCAGGCCCCAAGCCTGCAGGTTGTGGTTTTGAGGGTGCCAAACGTTCATGCCTTGTTTGTTCAAACGCTCTTGCTCCAGCGCCCAGGCCGATTGCAAACTGCCCCACACCGAGCGCGGCAAGAAGGCCCAAAAGCTCTCGCCCATGCGAGCACTCGCCGGGTCTTCGGGTGTGGCCACGCGTTTGTGGTGACCCCGGTTGTGTTCCACAAAAAAGTGACCATACGCGCTGGGCGCCAAAGCAATCTTGGACAGCCATCGGTCCACCGCCTCTTTTTTGTGGCCCAGTTCATGCGCGGTGCCAATGCCGATGCCGTTGATCGCGCCCACCGTGAGCACCAAGGCGGCGTAGCCCATCCAAGCCAACGGTTGGGTGATCGCGATCCACACACCCAAGACGGTGCCGATCAGTTGCACAGGCACATAGGCCCACACCATGGCGCGGTAAAACAAATCGGCATCGAGTTGCGCCACCGCCGATTCGGGCGGGTTGCTGAAGTCCTCGCCAAACACGCGGTCGAGCACAGGCAAAAATACATGGATCACCATCGGGGCCAGCAGCATGCACCACCATTGGCCTGTCAAGACGAAAGTCAGCAAGGAGCCCGTGAAAGCCAGCGGGATGGCGGGGCTCAGGAGCCACAACCAGCGCTTGTCTTGCCAAGCCTCATTGAGTGGGATGCTTGGACTGTTCACGGTTGATGCCTGCTGAGGCGTTTAGAGCCAAGAAACTCAAGGACGGTCCGCATAACTTGTCTCCCAATGTGGTGCCATTGTCAGGGGTGTTGGGGCCAACGAGATGTCGCCATGGCCAGGGGTTTGCTGGGAAAAACCCTGATGCGCACAAGACACGCCGCAACACGCAGGAGCACTTATATTGGACGCACAAAACATTTGGACGGGGGGAATCATGGACTTTGACTACGTGATCGTGGGCGGTGGCTCGGCCGGTTGTGTGCTGGCAGCACGTTTGAGCGAAGACCCCACCGTGCAGGTGGCCCTGATCGAGGCCGGGCCGCCCGACACCAGCGCCCTGATCCACTGCCCTGCGGGCATCGCGCTCATGGCCCGCACCGAAATCGTCTCGCAAGGCCTGAACACCGTGCCACAAGCCGGCTTGAATGGCCGCATCGGTTTTCAGCCGCGTGGCCGCACCTTGGGAGGCTCCAGCTCCACCAATGCGATGGCCTACATCCGCGGCCAACAGGCCGACTATGACCAGTGGGCTGAACAAGGTTGCACGGGCTGGTCCTGGGCCGAGGTCTTCCCCTACTTTCTGAAGGCCGAGCACAACGAGCGCATCCACAACGAATGGCATGGCCAAAACGGCCCTTTGAACGTGGCCGATCTGCAAAGCCCCAATGCCTTCGCCAAGCGCTTTGTCGAGGCGGGGGTGCAAGCGGGTTTGACGCACACCACCGACTTCAATGGCCCCACGCAAGAAGGCGTGGGCCTGTACCAAGTCACGCAGAAGGCGGGTGAGCGCTTCAGCGCGGCCAAGGCTTACCTCACGCCTAACTTGGGGCGACCCAATTTGCATGTGATGACCGGTGTCACCGTGGACCGCATTGGCTTGGTCGATGGCGTGGCGCGGCAGGTGCACACCTTGCAGGGCCGTCAAGCGCAGACCTTGACCGCCCGGCGCGAGATCATTTTGAGTGCAGGCGCGTTCCAGTCACCAGCCATCCTCATGCGCTCAGGCATCGGGCCTGCCGCGCATTTGCAAAGCCTGGGCATTGACGTGCTGCGTGATTTGCCCGGCGTGGGCGAAAACCTGCACGACCACCCCGACGCGGTGCTGGTGGCCGATGCGCCGGGGCAAACCGATTTGATCGGCGTCTCACCCAAAGGCGCATGGCAGACCTTGCAAGCCCTTTGGGCCTGGCGGCAACACCGCAAGGGGCCGCTCACCACCAATTTCGCAGAAGGCGGTGCCTTTTACAAAAGCCGACCTGACGAGCCGCACCCCGACATTCAGTTGCACTTTGTGGTGGCCAAACTGGTGGACCATGGCCGCCAGCTCACGCTTGGCCACGGCTATTCGCTGCATGTGTGTCTGTTGCAACCGGACAGCCGAGGCCGTGTGCAATTGGCCGACCGCAACCCGAACAGCGCACCGCTGATCGACCCGCAGTTTTTGAGCGATCCGCGTGACCTGCAGCGCTTGCGCGACGGGGTGCGGCAAGCTCAAAACATCTTGTCCCAACCCGCATTGGCCGCTTATGGCAAAGAGTGGGCAGCATCTGCCGATGCGCACAGCGACGAACAACTCGAACACTGGATTCGCCAACACGCCGACACGGTCTACCACCCGGTAGGCACCTGCCGCATGGGCCAAGACAACATGGCGGTGGTAGATGCGCAACTGCGCGTGCACGGCGTGCCGGGTCTGCGTGTGGTTGACGCCTCAGTCATGCCGCGCATCGTCAGCGGCAACACCAATGCGCCGACGATCATGATTGCTGAGAAGGCGGTGGATGTGATCCGGGCTGCTGCGGCTCAATCGGGTTGAAAGGCATCCCAATTTTGTAGGAGGCTGCCCCTGCGGCCGAATGTCAGCGTGCCAGTAGCTCCTTTAGCGAGCAGGGACTGGCTCCCACATTTTTTGTACCCATGAAAAAAGCGCCCGAAGGCGCTTTGAGCAGGACCACCATGACGCAGATGCCGGTGCCCCGTCGGGGCGATGTGGCAAAGCGAAGCGCCTCTGAGCTCTGGCGGGGCACTGGCATCTGCGTCTGCCGCAGGCACCTATCCGATAAAACGCGAATCACTTCTTCTTGTTGACGACCCGCACCATCTCCAGGCACTGCTTGGCGTAGCCCCATTCGTTGTCGTACCAAGCCACGATCTTGACGAAGGTTTTGTCCAGCGCAATGCCGGCGGTCGCGTCGAACACGCTGGCGCAGGGCTCGCCACGGAAGTCGGTGGACACCACTTTTTCGTCGGTGTAGCCCAGCACGCCTTGGAGCGCGCCTTCGCTTTGCGCTTTCATTTCGGCGCAGATTTCGGCGTAGCTGGCGTCGCTGTTCAACTCCACGGTCAGGTCAATGACCGACACGTCTGACGTGGGCACGCGGAAAGCCATGCCGGTGATCTTGCCCTTGATCTCGGGGATCACCACGCCCACGGCCTTGGCCGCGCCTGTGCTGCTGGGGATGATGTTTTCGAGGATGCCACGGCCACCGCGCCAGTCTTTGCGCGAGGATCCGTCCACGGTCATCTGGCTGGCGGTGGCTGCGTGCACGGTGGTCATCAGGCCGCGCTTGATGCCCCACTTGTCGTTGAGTACCTTGACCACGGGGGCCAGGCAGTTGGTGGTGCATGAGGCATTCGACACGATGGCTTCGCCTGCATACTTTTTGTGGTTCACGCCATAGACAAACATGGGGATGCTGTCTTTGGACGGGGCCGAGATCACGACTTTTTTGGCACCAGCGACGATGTGCATTTGGCTGGTGGGTTCGGTCAGGTAATGGCCTGTGCATTCGAGCACAGTGTGAACGCCCATCTCGCCCCAGCGCAGGTTGTGCGCGTCGCGTTCGTGCGAGAGCTTGATCTTTTTGCCATTGACGATGAGCGTGTCTTCAGTGAAGTCTACCGTGCCATCAAAGCGACCATGCACGCTGTCGTACTTGAGCATGTAAGCCAGGTAGTCGGCGGGCTTGGGGTCGTTGATGCCGACGATCTGGATGTCGTCGAAGCCATGCTTGAGCGCGGCGCGCAGCGCCAGACGGCCGATGCGGCCAAATCCGTTGATACCCAGCTTGATGGTCATGGTGAGAGCCTCAGGAGATAAGTTACTAAACCGTTACGTAACCAGATTGGAAATCAAGAGCCTTGCATGGACCTGATCCCTGAACATGACTTCAGCGCTGGGTCAAACCCATCGCGCTGAAGAGCTGCATCCGGTTGGCCTGAATCAGGCCTTGAGCAGCGCAGCGTGGACGGTGTCGGCCACGTTTTCGGCGGTGAAGCCGAAGTGTTTGAACAGCACAGGCGCCGGAGCCGACTCGCCGTAGGTGTCGATGCCGACCACAGCAGCGCAACCGTACTTCCACCAGCCGTCGGTGGATCCCATCTCGACCGCCACGCGGGGGATGCCCGCAGGCAGCACGCTTTGTTTGTATTCGCTGTCTTGGCGGTCAAACACATTGGTGCTGGGCATGGAGACCACCCGCACACCGATCTTGCGTTCGGCCAGCAGCTTTTGCGCGGCCAGCGCCAGTTGCACTTCAGAGCCAGTGGCGATGATCACGCCGTGGGTTTTCTTCATGCCGATTTCGCTGGGCTCTGCCAGCACATACGCGCCGCGGCTGATGTCGCCCAGATCGCTCTTGGGTGAGTAAGTCAGGTTTTGGCGGCTCAGCAGCAGGGCCGATGGGCGGTGGGCGTTTTGCAGGGCCACGGCCCAAGCCACGGTTGTTTCGGCCGTGTCAGCCGGACGCCACACGTCCAGACCGGGGATCAGGCGCAGGCTGGCCGCATGCTCGATCGACTGGTGGGTCGGACCGTCTTCGCCCAGACCAATCGAGTCGTGGGTGAACACGTGGATGACGCGCTGCTTCATCAGCGCGGCCATGCGGATGGCGTTGCGCGAGTAGTCAGAGAAAGTCAGGAAGGTGCCGCCATAGGGGATGTAACCGCCATGTAACGCCACGCCGTTCATGATGGCGGCCATGCCGAATTCGCGCACGCCGTAGTTGATGTGGCGACCGATCTGGCCTTCGGCTGTCTTGACCACGTCACCGGCCAAGTCAACGCGGAAGGCGGGGGTGCTCTTGGTGTTGGTCAGGTTGGAGCCGGTCAGGTCGGCCGAGCCGCCCAGCATTTCGGGCAAGGCGGCGGTGAAGGCTTCCAGCGCCAGTTGGCTGGCCTTGCGGCTGGCCACGGTCTCGCCCTTAGTGTGGGCCGCCACCACGGCGTCAAACGCCACTTGGTTGAAGTTCTTGGGCAAGTCGCCCTTCATGCGGCGCACAAACTCTTTGGCCTCAGCGGGAAAGGCGGCTTTGTAAGCGGCAAAAGCGGTGTTCCACTCGGCTTCGCGGGCTTTGCCAGCCACTTTGGCGTCCCAGTCGGCATACACCTCTTTGGGGATCTTGAACGGCTCGGCCGTCCAGCCCAAGGCTTCGCGGGTGAGTTTGATTTCTTCGGCGCCCAGAGGCTCGCCGTGGGCTTTGGAGGTGCCCGCGCGGTTGGGCGAGCCCTTGCCGATGGCGGTTTTGCAGACGATCAGGGTGGGCTTGTCAGCGCTGTGTTTGGCAGCGGCGATGGCTTTGGAGACAGCCGCAGCGTCGTGGCCGTCCACGGCGTCGATCACGTTCCAGCCGCAGGCAGCAAAGCGCTGGGGCGTGTTGTCGATGAACCAAGGGGCCACTTGGCCGTCGATCGAGATGCCGTTGTCGTCGTACAGGGCGATCAGCTTGTTCAGCTTCCAGGCGCCAGCCAAGGCCACGGCTTCGTGGCTGATGCCTTCCATCAAGCAACCGTCACCCAGGAACACGTAAGTGTGGTGGTTGACGATTTTGTGGCCGACTTTGTTGAATTCGGCGGCCAGCATCTTCTCCGCCAGGGCCATGCCCACGGCGTTGGTGATGCCTTGGCCCAGTGGGCCGGTGGTGGTTTCCACGCCGGGGGTCACGCCCACTTCGGGGTGGCCAGCGGTTTTGCTGTGCAAGGTGCGGAAGTTCTTCAGCTCTTCGATGGGCAGTTTGTAGCCGGTCAGGTGCAGCACCGAATAGATCAGCATCGAGCCGTGGCCGTTGGACAGCACAAAGCGGTCGCGGTTGGCCCAGTGAGGGTTGGTGGGGTTGTGTTGCAGGTGATCGCCCCACAGCGCGACGGCCATGTCGGCCATGCCCATGGGGGCGCCGGGGTGACCGGAGTTGGCTTGTTGAACAGCGTCCATTGCGAGGGCGCGGATGGCGTTGGCCATTTGCTGTGTATTTGCCATGTGGGCAGCTCCGGGGAATTATTCTGGAAAACCCGGATTTTAGCGGTTGCGGACGGGTCATTCCGGGTCTTTGGGCTGCCATGAGGCGATGGCGATTGAACAGCCAAGCACGGCTCATGGCAACATCGCGGCATGAACTCTTCGGAACTGACTGGTCCACCCGCAGCCCAGGCGATGATCTTGGCCGCAGGCCGGGGTGAGCGCATGCGCCCCTTGACCGACACCACACCCAAACCTTTGTTGCCCGTGCGCGGCCAGCCGCTCATGCAGTGGCCCATGCAGGCGCTGGCCCGGGGCGGCTTTGTGCGCCAACTGATCAACACCGCCTGGCTGGGCGAGCAGATCCCGGCGTATTTTGGCGAGCGCGTCACTTGGCCGGGTTTGCCCGAGGTGCAGCTCACCTATTCCGATGAAGGCCAGGATTTTGGCCGTGCACTGGAGACCGCAGGCGGCATCGTGCGTGCCCTGCCCCGGTTGGCCGAGGTGTTTTGGGTGGCGGCGGGCGATGTGTTCGCTCCAGATTTTGTGTTCACCCCGCAGGCCGTTCAGCGCTTCGCCGCCAGCCCCGCGCTGGCCCATTTGTGGTTGGTGCCCAACCCGGCGCACAACCCGGGCGGCGACTTTGGCTTGTCCGCCGCAGGCCAAGTGCTCAACCTGCCCAAGGGTGCACCCGGCTGCGACCACACTTTCAGCACCATCGCGCTGTACAAAAAACCCTTTTTTGCTGATGGCGGCTTGGCCGCAGGCAACCCCGAGGGCGCAGCGCTGGCGCTGGCACCTTTGCTGCGTTCGGCCATGGACCGTGGGCAAGTCACGGGCGAGGTGTATGTGGGCGACTGGACCGATGTGGGCACGCCCGAGCGTCTGACGCAGCTCAATCACAGCTAGGTCACCCAAGGGCTCGTTCCCAGTGGCAGCGAGCCCCTGCTCGCGAACGGGTCTAGCGCCCCATATGCATTCGGCCATCCGGGCGGCCTCCTACAATGTTCAAATGACTTCGAACTCTCTCTACGCCCAACGCCGTGCCCGCCTCGCTGCCCAACTGGGCGCAGGCGGCATCGCCATCATTCCTACCGCGCCCGAGCGCCAGCGCAACCGCGACAGCGATTACCTGTACCGGCACGACAGCTACTTTTATTACCTGACGGGTTTCACCGAGCCACATGCCACGCTGGTGATCACGGCCGATGGCGAGACCACGCTGTTTTGCCAACCTAAAGACTTGGAGCGCGAAATCTGGGACGGCATCCGCCTGGGGCCTGAAGCAGCGCCCGCCGCTTTGGGCGTAAACAGGGCTTTGCCTATCAGCGAGTTGGCCGCGCACATGCCCAAGTTGCTGGAAAACCGCAGCACCGTTTGGTATCCGTTTGCCATCCACACCGGGCTCGAAAGTCTGGTGAACGGCTGGCTGCAGTCGGTGCGCGCGCGGGTGCGTTACGGTGCTTTGTGCCCCGAGCAGCAGCGCGACCTGTGCAGCCTGCTCGATGAGATGCGCCTGGTCAAAGACGTACACGAACAAGACATCATGCGCCGAGCTTCGGCCATCAGCGCCCGCGCCCACATCCGCGCCATGCAGCGCAGCGCCAGCATGCTGCGCGGGGGCCAAGAGGTACGCGAGTACCACCTCGATGCTGAGCTGCTGCACGAGTTCCGTCAGCATGGCTCGCAATACCCAGCCTATGGCTCGATCGTGGCGGGCGGGGCCAATGCCTGCGTGTTGCATTACCGTGCCGACACCGCTTTGATCCGCGACGGCGATTTGGTGTTGATCGACGCAGGTTGCGAATTGGACGGCTACGCCAGCGACATCACCCGCACCTTCCCGGCCAACGGAAAGTTCACCGGGCCGCAACGTGCCTTGTACGACTTGGTGTTGGCCTCGCAAGATGCGGCCGTGGCTGCTACCAAGGCCGGTGCGCGTTTTGTGGACCCGCACGAGGCCACCGTGGCCGTGCTGGCGCAGGGCCTGCTGGATGTCGGCTTGCTCGACAAAAACAAAGTCGGCACCGCGCAAGACGTGATCGCCAACCGCAGCTATTTCCAGTTCTACATGCACCGCACCGGCCACTGGCTGGGCATGGATGTCCACGATTGCGGCAGCTATGTGGAGCCCTCGCAGGTGGGCCAGGTCAGCGAACGCAAAGACCCGCTGAGCGGTGAGTTGATCAAGGACCGACCCAGCCGCATCCTGCAGCCGGGCATGGTGCTGACCATCGAGCCGGGCCTGTATGTGCGCCCTGCTCCCGGCGTGCCCGAACAATTTCACCACATTGGCATCCGCATTGAAGATGATGCCATCGTGACCGCCACGGGGTGCGAGCTGATCACGCGGGGCGTGCCGGTGAAGGCCGACGAGATCGAAGCCTTGATGCGAGGCTGAAGCAGCCATGCTGCCGAGTTCGCCACCCGGTTTATCGGGCACGCTGCTCGCCATCCAGACCGGCCAGGTTCGCCCCCTGATGGTGGGCGGGCGCAAGTTGGTTTCGGCCATCGGCAAAACCACCGTCTCAGGCTCTATCGCCGTGGGAATGTTGGGTTTGGCCGGTGACGAGCAGGCCGACCTGTCCGTGCACGGCGGTCTGAGCAAAGCCATTTACGCTTTGCCTTCAGAGCACCTGCCTTGGTGGCAGGCGCAGCGCCAAACACAGGGCGCGACAATGTTTGAAGAAGATTTGCCGCCAGGCTACTTGGGTGAAAACCTCAGCCTGCAAGGCCTGCTGGAACAAGACCTGTTCATTGGCGACCGCCTCGACTTTGGCAGCGTGGTCTTGCGCGTGACTCAGCCGCGCGAGCCCTGCGGCAAGTTCAATGCTGTCATGGGCTACGCTTTGGCTGCCAAAGACATGGTGCAAAGCGGGCGCTGTGGGTTTTATCTGGCGGTAGAGCAAACCGGTTTTCTGCAAGCCGGGGCCACTTGCCAAGTGTTGGCCGGGTCGCGTTCGACCTGCGTGACTGAGGCCTTGCGGCTCAAAGCCTGGAAACATCTGCGTTGATCAGCCTCGCTGTCTGCCTTGATTTGTGCGCAAAAGTCAAAAGCCAACTCACTTGCGAGGGGCATTACCTAGGCATATTGCGATGAATGCGGGGTCTACAATGAAAATACAGCCCGACTGTCGCCTTGGGTGTTGACAAATCACTTGTCATCCAAATTGGCTGCTGAACCCTGGCAACCTTGACAGCACATCCCTACAACGGAGCAATAACAATGACCAACAAGGTCCAAGCCGAAGAAAAACGCGCCCAGCTGCGCAAAGCCGCACTCGAATACCACCAGTTCCCCACCCCCGGCAAAATCGCCATCGCTCCCACCAAGCAGTTGGTCAACCAGCATGACTTGGCCTTGGCTTATTCCCCCGGCGTGGCCGCCCCTTGCGAAGAAATCGTCAAAGACCCGGCCAACGCATTCAAGTACACCAGCCGGGGCAACCTGGTCGGCGTGGTGACCAACGGCACGGCCGTGTTGGGCTTGGGCGACATTGGCCCCTTGGCCAGCAAGCCGGTCATGGAAGGCAAGGGCGTCTTGTTCAAGAAGTTCTCCGGCATCGACGTCTTCGACATCGAGATCAACGAAAAGGACCCGGACAAGCTGGTTGAGATCATCGCCTCGCTGGAGCCGACGTTCGGCGGTATCAACCTCGAAGACATCAAGGCGCCGGATTGCTTCTACATTGAGCGCAAGCTGCGCGAGCGCATGAAGATCCCGGTCTTTCATGACGACCAGCACGGCACCGCCATCGTGGTGGGCGCAGCCATCTTGAACGGCTTGAAGATCGTGGGCAAAGACCCCAAGAAGATCAAACTGGTCACTTCAGGTGCAGGTGCCGCGGCCTTAGCTTGCCTGGGTTTGTTGGTCAAGCTGGGCATCCCGCGTGAAAACATCTGGGTCACCGATTTGGCGGGCGTGGTCTACGAAGGCCGCACCGAGCTGATGGACGAGGACAAGATCCAGTTCGTGCAAAAAACCGATCACCGCACCCTGCGCGAAGTGATTGCCGGTGCCGACGTGTTCCTGGGCCTGTCTGCTGGGGGCGTGCTCAAGCAAGACATGGTCAAGTCCATGGCCGCCAAGCCCCTCATTTTTGCGTTGGCTAACCCCAATCCAGAAATTGATCCTGAAGACGTCAAAGCCGTGCGTGACGATGCCATCATGGCCACCGGCCGCACCGATTACCCCAACCAGGTGAACAACGTCCTGTGCTTCCCCTACATTTTCCGGGGTGCCTTGGACTGCGGAGCGACCACCATCACATTGGAGATGGAAATCGCGGCGGTGCATGCCATTGCCGAGCTGGCACAAGCCGAGCAAAGCGAAGTGGTGGCGGCTGCTTATGTGGGCGAGCCGCTGGCCTTTGGTCCGGAGTACCTCATCCCCAAGCCTTTTGACCCGCGCCTGATGATGAAAATCGCCCCGGCCGTGGCCCAGGCCGCGGCCGAAAGCGGTGTGGCTTCGCGCCCGATCGCCGACATGGACGCTTACCGCGAACGCCTGCAGGGCTTTGTTTACGCCTCAGGCACCATGATGAAGCCGATCTTCACGGCCGCCAAGCGGGCCCTGAAAAAACGCATCGCCTACAGCGAGGGTGAAGAAGAACGCGTGTTGCGCGCTGCCCAGATCGTGGTGGATGAAGGCATTGCCCGCCCCACCTTGATCGGCCGCCCAGCGGTGATTGCCGAGCGCATCGAAAAATTTGGTCTGCGGCTGAAAGAGGAGTTGGACTACGACGTGGTCAACGTCGAAATGGACCACCGCTACCGTGATTTCTGGCAAAGCTACCACCGCATGACCGAGCGCAAGGGCATCACAGAGCAAATTGCCAAGATCGAAATGCGCCGTCGTTTGTCGTTGATTGGTGCCATGTTGCTGCACAAAGGCGATGTGGACGGCATGATCTGCGGGACTTGGGGCACCAACCCCATGCACCTGAACTACATTGACCAAGTCATTGGCAAGCGTGCGGGTGTCAACACATTTGCCTGTATGAACGGCTTGATGCTGCCAGGTCGCCAAGTGTTCATGGTTGACACCCATGTGAACTACGATCCCACCGCTGCGCAATTGGCCGAATTCACCGTCATGGCCGCCGAAGAAATGCGCCGTTTCGGCATCCAGCCCAAGGCGGCCCTGTTGTCCCATTCCAACTTTGGCTCGTCCAACCAACCCAGCGCCGTGAAGATGCGTGATGTATTGGACTTGTTGCGCCAAAACGCGCCTTGGCTGGAGGTGGATGGTGAAATGCACGGCGACGTGGCCTTGGACGCCGCTGCGCGCCAGGCCATCATGCCCAACTCCAGCTTGATCGGTGATGCAAATTTATTGGTTTTGCCAAATATCGATGCTGCCAATATTGCGTACAACCTGCTCAAGACCGCCGCCGGTGGCAACATCGCTGTGGGCCCGGTTTTGCTGGGCGCTGCCAAGCCTGTCCACATTCTCACGCCCAGCACCACGGTGCGCCGGATTGTGAACATGACGGCTCTGACGGTGGCCGATGCCAATGCCGCGCGTTGAGGCATAAAACAAGAGTCTGTACTCACTTAAAGCGCGAATGTCCGGATGGGTTTTGCCCATTTATTGGGCATTCGCTTGCTTTTTTATGTCGTTTGCTTCACACTAGCGCCTTCGAGTGTTCGGGTTAACCCGGGGACTTCTGAAAGGTGTTTTCATGAAGGTGGCGCGACAATTCGCCTCCCTACAGCGCTGGTTACCGGTGCTTCTGGGGTTGATGTTATCAATTTGCACTTTTTTGGTGCAGGCTCGTCCAGCCGCCGATACCCAAACTTCGCCCGACATCCGGGTGACAGATTTGCCGCGAGAAGGCCAAGAAACGTACCAGCTCATCCGCAAGGGGGGTCCTTTTCCTTATGAAAAGGACGGGACGGTTTTTGGCAATCGTGAGCGTCTTCTGCCCCGCGAACCGCGGGGGTTTTACCGTGAATACACCGTCAGGACGCCCGGGTTGAAGCATCGTGGAGCACGGCGCATCGTTTGCGGTGGCCAAGTTCCTCGTGATCCACAGACCTGCTATTACACAAAAGACCATTACGCGAGTTTTCGCGTGATCGTCGACAAGCCTTGATTTTTTGACTTTAGAGAAAGACCACGGAGATGGACACGCCGATTCGTCATGACCAAGACGCGCCCCTCAAGGGTGTGCGGTCAAACATCGTGCAGTCGATCCGCGCCTACCGCGTGAGCGACTTGCAAGATGCTGCCCAAGGGTTGGGCCACCACTTTTTGTATGCCAACTTGGCGGAAGCCCAGAGCAAACAAGATGTGTTGGACCTCATTGGTGCGCAGTTCACGCTACCTTCACACTTTGGCAAGAACTTTGATGCCCTGTACGACTGCATGACCGACCCTTTGCACAAGTCCGGGCCACAGCCTGGCTTCATCGTGGTGCTTGAGCAGATTCCCGCACACGTTAAGTTCGACAAGGAAGCTCGCGAGCAACTGCTGGACATCTTCCGCGACACGGCCGATTACTGGGGAGACAGGAAGATACCCTTCCGATGCTTCTATTCTTTTCTGTAGCCCGTTCTGCGCAAAACAGCCAAGCAGGACGGGCGAATGAGGCACAAACCGAAGACGCCGTGATGGCCGATTCGATCGAAGAAGGCGAAAAAATGCCCACCGACAAACTGGTGGACGTCTCGCCTCTGGCGCTGCGCATGAGCAGCCCATTCAATGCTGGTTACTGGCTCGCCGCAGCCTGACCTCCCGTTGAGCCGCTCTCGCGGCATCCATGAAAAAGCCCGTCAATGACGGGCTTTTTCGTTGGTGAGTGAGCGTCTCTGAATGGACTGTGTCAGCCGAGCTGGTCGGTCGTCAGATCAGGCCTCAGACGGCCTGCGCCAAAGCCACAAACTCGGCCACGGGCACTTCTTCTGCGCGGCGCTGCAGGTCAAAGGTGCCAGCAAAGCCCTTTTCATCCAACCATTTGCCCAAGGTGTTGCGCAAAATCTTACGGCGCTGGCTGAATGCCACCTGCACCAGGGTCTCCAAGGTCTTGACGTTGACTTGGGGTGGCTGGGACAGCGGCACCATGCGCACCACGGCGCTGTCCACCCGCGGCGGCGGGTCAAAGCTCTCTGGTGGGACAAACAGCACGTTGGCCATCGCATAGCGCCATTGAAGCATCACCGACAGGCGGCTGTAATCCGAGGTGGCGGGCTGTGCCACCATGCGATCGATCACCTCTTTTTGCAGCATGAAGTGCTGGTCTTCGATCACATCGACCTGGTCCAGCAAATGGAACAGGATGGGTGTGGAGATGTTGTAGGGCAGGTTGCCCACAACACGGATTTTGCTGGCGGTGGTCGTTGGCTTGGGGGCGTTGGCCAGCATATGCGCGGCCAGTGCCCTGAAGTCGACCTTCAACACATCCGATTCGACCACCGACAAATGAGGGTGTTCGCGCAAACGCACAGCCAAATCGCGGTCGAGCTCGATCACCGTGAGGTGGCCCAGCCGCTCCACCAGGGGTTGGGTCAATGCGGCCAGGCCGGGTCCGATTTCGACCATGGGCTGGCCGGATTCGGGATAAATCGCGTCGACGATGGCATCGATGATGCCGCCGTCGGTCAAAAAATGCTGACCGAAGCGTTTGCGAGCGATGTGCTTCATTGTGGCGGCTCGCGCATCTCGACATAGGCTCGGCCACGAATATCCTGCACCCAGGTCGCATACGCTTCGTCGAGCTTCTTTTCACGCAAGGCACTGCGCGCCATGGTGCGCTGTTCTTGATCGCTCATGGGCGCGTTGCGGCGGTCGGTGACTTCGATCAGGTGCACGCCAAAGCGGGAGACCAAAGGCTCTGCCACTTGACCGGGACGCAGGCGGTTCATGACCTGCTCGAACTCTGGCACAAACATGCCTGGGTTGGCCCAACCCAGATCGCCCCCTTGCTGGGCGCTGCCGTCTTGTGACATCTGGCGGGCCAGGGCGGCGAAATCGGCTTTGCCGGAAACCACCGCTTGGCGTACTTCAGTGAGTTTGGCCACGGCCTGCTCTTGGGACATTTGCGCGGTAGGCCGCAGCAAGATGTGCCGGGCCCGTGTTTGCGTGACGAGCAAGGTATTGACCTGGCGGCGTTCCAGCACTTTGAGGATGTGAAAGCCAGCCGCAGAACGCACGGGCGCAGACACTTCGCCCACATTCAGCGTGCGTGTGGCCTCCAAAAACAGATCGGGGTAGCGGTCGGCGGGGCGCAAGCCCATCTCGCCGCCGTTGGCTCCTCGGTCGGCTGCTTGTGAAACGGCTTTGGCCAATTCGGCGAAGTTTTCGCCAGACCGTGCACGGCGTGCCACATCAGCGGCGCGCTCCCCCAAAGCTTGGACGGCAGGCTCGCTGCTGTTTTCTGGCACCGCAATCAAAATCATGCCCAAATTCAGTTGAGCGGGTACTTGGGCAGCTTGCGCCCTGAGCTGTTCACGCAGGAACTGCTCAACCTCCAAGTCGCTGACACGCACGCGTCCTTCGATTTCACGCTCACGCAGGCGACTCAGTGTCAACTGGGTGCGCAGTTGCTCGCGAAAGCTGCTCAGCGAAATACCGTCCTGCGCCAGGCGTTTGTGCATTTCTTCGCGCGTTAACTGGTTGCTGGCCGCCACATTCAGCTCGGCTTGGTCGATGGCCTCGGTATCGATTTTGATGCCTGCTTCACGGGCCTGCTGCATCTGCGCTTTTTCATTGATCAATTGCTCCAGAGCCAAGCGGTTCAGCTCACTTGCATCGGGCCTGCTGCCCCCGCGTGCGGCCGCTTCATTGGCCAGGCGTTGGCGCAGCACTTGAACATCCCGGTTGGTGATGGGCTCGGAATTGACCACCGCCACGATGAAATCGGCCTGCCGGTTGACGGTGGTTGGCGCTGACGTCTGCGCCCAAGGGCTGGCGCTGCCGAGCAGACCCATGACGCCGCAGACGGATGCCACAAATGCGGAGCGGGCAGGAGAGAACAGTTTATTCATAGTGCTGGAACCGACTGGGTTGAACCGTGCTGTCGCGCAGGTATTGGTAGCGGGGAATGTTGTCACTGAGGCTCTTGAGGGGGCTGATGCCTACGCGGGCGAAACCAATGAACTCAAGCTGAAAAAGGATGCGGCTGTTCGAGCTCGTCTGGCTGACAGCGGAGACGTTGGTCTGTAGCCTTTGAAATGCCACCCGTCCCAACCAGCAACCCGCATCGTATTCCAGGCCCACCAAGGTGTCGACGAGGCTGCGCTCTTTCAGGCTGTAGTTCAAACGGCCCACGGTGTACCAGCGGTCCGGCCCCAAGCCTTGACCGGGAGTACGTGACCAGGCCGTTTCGGCTTGCCTGTCGGTGTTGCCCACAAGGTCACTCAAAGGCCACTGCCAGCCCACATCCACAAATTCGGAATTGGGAGTGACTTGGTTGTTGGCGCGATAAGCTGCATTGATCACCCGGTAGGGGCTGTGGCTGTAGCGTGCTTGCAAGGTGGTGCGTGCGATGTCGTGCGTCTGGTTGTTGGCTTGCAGGGTGGCATCGAAGGACCAGCGGTCATCCCAACGGATGCCGGCACCGAACAAAATGTCACTCAGACCGGTCTTGCTGGCCGTTTGCCCCGGCAGCACCACCTGTTGGTCTGAAAAGCGGATGCGTTGCGCCACACCCACCCGAAGCATCTCAGCACCGTTGTTGGCATCAAAAAATCGGCTGCTCACCCCCAAGGTCAGTGCGTCGTTGTCTACCAGTCGATCTTGGCCGACATAAGTGTTCTCGCTGTAAATGGTGGACAGGTTGAAGTCGGTAGCGCCGCTGTCATAAATCGGCAGCATGCTTTGGTCTTTGTAAGGCGTGCGGGCGTAAAAGGCCCGGGGCTCCAGTGTCTGCAACACGTCGCGTCCGAACCAGCGGGTTTCGCGTTCAAATACCAGCCCGGAATCCAGGCTGAAGGTCGGCAAGACGCGGTTCACGGCCGTGGCCCTGTTATCGAGTGCCCGGTCCATCTGGTAACGGGTGGCGTGCAGTTGCAGCTTGGGGGTCACGAAACCCCAAGGGCGAATCCAAGGGCGGCTGACCTGCGCCTGCACAAAACTGCGCTCGCCGTTGCGCGGCAAAATTCCGGCGTTGACCAAACTGGCCACGCGCGAGTAGTCGGCTTCAAAACGTGTGGTGTCGCCCACCACCGACCAGTCCAGACCCTCGGCATTCCATTGCCCGTAGCGCAGGGTGATCTGTGGCGCCCTGTCATAAGGCGGCGCAGCTTCCTGCAGGTTTTGCCAGCGCTGCACCTGTGCGCTCATGCTGAAGTCGCCACGACCCCAAGACAGCACACCCGTGGAGGGCAGCACGCGTTGTGTCAGCACCAGGCCTGAGCGGGGAAAGTCCCGCCAGTAGTTGTCGTCACTCACGCGGTTCAGGGTCAGGCCCAAACCAATGCGGCCCACGCTGTCCAGTCCGGTGTCGATGCTGCCGCTGTGCTGGCTCGTCAAGCCCCAGCGGCGCTCGTTGCGCAATTTGTCCGAGGGCATCAGGTTCAAGCGCAGCTGCCCGCTGTAGTCGCGCTCCAAGTAACGGAATTCGGAGTCGACCGCCACCCCACGTTGGCTCATGACGTGGGTGGTCACCGTGGCATCGCGGTTGGGCGCGATGTCGAAGTAGTAGGGTTGCGCCACTTCGACGCCGTTGACTGTGTCAATGCTCAGCAGGGGTGGCAGCAAGCCGGACTTGCGTTCATTCGTCAAGGGCAGGCTGATCGAGGGGGCCGCAAAAACGGGAACATCTTGGAACCGGAACTGCACGCCTTCGGCTTGAATGGTCGACTCTTCCTCGTCAACGGTCAGTTTGGCGGCTTTGAGCAACCAAGCGGGCAGCCATTCCGGGCCCGGCGTGCGGCGGCATGTCGTGTAATTGGCTTGGCGAAGGAGGGTCCGCGTGTTGTCCACAAACTCGACTTGAGCCGCTTGGCCATAGCCGCCACTGCTGTACAGCTCGAAGTCGGGCTTTTCAAAGCTGCCCTGGAAGCTGTCTACCTTGAGCCTGAGGTGAGGGCCGGTGAAGACGCTGGTTTCCGTGCTCACGCGTACTTGGCCTTTGGCGTCCACCACATCTTGTGTCTGGTCGTAGTCCACCCGGTCGGCGCTCAAGGCCAGTCCGGGTCGCCGAACGCTGGCCTGACCCTCGACCACCAGGTCCATGTCGGGGCGGGCGGTGATGTCGTTGCCTTTGACAAATACCGCTCCCTCGGATTTCTGGCGATCTGTGACCGCTTCTTCCAGTAAAGGGCTGCTGCGCAGGGGCAAACCAGCGGGCTGTGCCTGCGCCCAGCTGCTCGCCATGACCCACAGCAGCGCCACAGCCACCGAACTGGGAGTCAAGGCCATGGTGGGAATCAGCGGCAAAGAGGGCGAAGCGGAATGGGTGGCCACAAATTGGGGAAAGTGATGAAGAAGACAGGCTGCCCTTGACCCTTGAGGGCACGGGCAGGCTTTGTAGAATGGGATTATCCATGAGCCACCCCTCTCTACCTTCCATGCCCTCGCCAACGCCTGTTTCTGTGGTCCAGTGGACCGACCCCCTTCGTCAGGCCTTGTTCCAGCAATGGATGGCGGGCATCGCACCCACCTATGGGCTTTTGCCAGACACCTTGCGCGTGGCCTCTGCCGACGCCAGCTTTCGCCGCTACCTGCGGGTGGACACCGCACACGGCGACAGCCGCATCGTCATGGACGCGCCGCCCGACAAGGAAAATTCCGAACCTTTCGTGCGCATCGCCGCCTTGATGAAAGCCGCTGGGCTGCATGCACCCGAAGTACTCGATTGGCACGAAGCCCACGGTTTCATGTTGCTGAGTGATCTGGGCGACGCCACCATGATGTCGGCCATCGACCCCGAGCGCCCTCAGGCCAACCACGGCCTTTACATGCAGGCGGTCGACACGCTGGTGCAGTGGCAGCTGGCTTCGCGCCCCGGCGTGCTGCCGCCCTATGACGCCGCGCTCCTCAACCGGGAACTGAGCCTGTTCCCGGACTGGTATTTGGCCCAGCACCGCGGCGTGCAGCTGCAAGGCGCGCAGCGCGAGGTGTTCGACAAGGCCTTTGCCCTGATCGTGCAGCGCAACCTGGCCGCGCCCAGTGTGTATGTGCACCGCGACTTCATGCCCCGCAATCTGATGATGCCGTTTGGCGGCAGTGAACAACTGGGCGTGCTCGACTTCCAAGACGCGGTCTATGGCCCCATCAGCTACGACATCGCCAGCCTGATGCGCGATGCCTTTTTGACCTGGGACGAAGACTTCGTGCTCGACATCACCATCCGCTACTGGGAAAAAGCGCGCAAGGCAGGGCTGATGGACTTTGAAGACTGGCACAGTGACTTTGGCGCGTTCTACCGTGCTGTCGAATGGATGGGCCTGCAACGCCACCTCAAAGTGGCTGGCATCTTTGCCCGACTGACCCTGCGCGACGGCAAACCCAAATACCTGGCCGATGCGCCGCGCTTCCTCCACTACATCCGCACCACCTGCGACCGTTACCGCGAACTCGGCCCCTTGCTCAAGTTGATCGACGAGATCGAAGGCACCACGCCCCAGGTCGGCTTTGCCTACGGGCGCATGTGAACATGCCCCGGTTTTACTGCCCCACGCCTTTGGCCACAGGCCTGCCGCTCAGCCTGCCCGCTGGCGCAGCCCGCCATGTGCAGGTATTGCGCATGCAACCGGGCGATGTGATCACACTGTTCAACGGCGAAGGCGGCGAGTTTGACGCCACCGTGACCCGCATGGGCCGCAGCGATGTGGAGGTGGAGGTGGGCGCACACCGCCCGGTGGAGCGCGAAGCCGCCCGTGCCGTGCACCTGCTGGCTGGCATCACCGCCAACGACCGCATGGACTGGCTGGTCGAAAAAGCCACCGAGCTGGGCGTGGCCAGCATCACGCCCTTGGTGGCCGAGCGCAGTGTGCTCAAGCTCAAGGGCGAGCGCGCCGACAAAAAGCTGGCGCACTGGCAAGGCGTGGCTGTGGCCGCCGCCGAGCAGTGCGGGCGCAACCGGGTGCCCAATGTGCACGCGGCCGTGACCCTGAAAGAGTGGCTGGCGCGGGCCGAGCCTGGGGAGCGCTGGGTTTTGTCTTTGTCAGAAGGCACGCAGGCCCTTTCATCCAAGACCGGCAGTGCGCCTGTCACCGTGCTCAGCGGCCCCGAAGGCGGCCTCAGCCCCAGCGAAGAGGCCAACGCACTTGTTGCTGGCTTTGTGCCTGTGACTCTTGGGCCACGCGTTCTGCGGGCCGAAACCGCGCCATTGGCGGTGTTGGCTATTTGTTCCGCTTGATGGGGTGCGTAGTTTCGGGGTCACCCTAGGCAATGAGCAAAAGCAGTGGGTGGGTGAGCCTAGGCGACAGCTTTTCATAAGCAGCTGCCGATAAACTGAGCCGCATGAACCCCAATTTGATCCTCCTCACGCTCTGCCAGGGCCTGTTTTTCACCAACAACGTCACCTTCATTGCCATCAATGGCTTGGTGGGCCTGTCCATGGCGCCGCTGGGCTGGATGGCCACTTTGCCAGTCATGGGCTATGTGGTGGGTGGTGCGCTGTCGACCGGACTGGTGGCCAAGAGCCAGTCGCGCTGGGGGCGCAAGGTCTCCTTTCAGTTGGGGCTGGTGGTGGCTTTGTTTTCAGCCTTGCTCGCCGCTTATGCGGCCTGGAGCCACAACTTCTGGTTGCTGGTGGCGGCCACGGTCATCGCGGGTTACTACAGCGCCAATGGTCAGTTGTACCGGTTTGCAGCAGCTGAGTTGGCAGCGGACGGATTCAAAGAGAAAGCCGTCTCGCTGGTCTTGGCCGGTGGCCTGATCGGCGCCATCGTCGGCCCCAACCTGGCTTCGCGCACCCGCACTTTGTACGAGGTGCCGTTTTTGGGCGCTTACATGGCGCTGGGCATCGTGGCCATTTTGGCCATGGTGTGTATGAGCTTCATCCGCTTTCCGGCCGTACCCGCCAAAAAACCGGGCGACAGCGCGGGTCGCCCTTTACGCGAGATCATGCGCCAGCCGGTGTTCATTGTGGCTGCCGCTGCAGCCGCTTTGAGTTATGGCGTGATGAACCTGCTGATGGCGGCCACGCCGCTGGCCATGCAGGTTTGCGGCTTCAGCTTTGATGATGCAGCTTTGGTGCTGGAGTGGCATGTGATCGGCATGTTCGCGCCGGGCTTTTTCACGGGCCACCTGATCAAAAAATTCGGCACGCTGCAGATCATGGCGGTGGGCGTGGTCATCAACTTCGTGTGCATCGCGATTGCTTTGTCGGGCGTCGAGTTGCACCAGTTCCTGATCTCGCTGTTCTTGCTGGGTTTGGGCTGGAACTTCCTGTTCACCGGCAGCACCACGCTGGCCATGAAGGCCTGGACCCCCGCCGAAAAAGACCGGGGTCAGGCGGCCATCAACTTCTTTGTATTTGCCACCATGGCCGTGACTTCGTTCGCTTCAGGCGCATTGGTCACCACACAGGGCTGGATGTGGCTGAACATTGGCTCGATTTTCCCTGTGGCCCTGACCGGGGCGGCGCTGGTATGGATGGTGCTCAAACAGAGGGATGCGCAGAAAAGCGCGCCATCAGCCAGCGCTTGAGCGCGGCGAACACTTGTGCGCGGTATAGGTCGTTGAAGATCTCGTGGTACATGGCCTCAAAGCATTGGGCTTGCACCACGGCCTGAGGCGCGGCGTGTACAAAGTCAGCGGTGGCCTGCGCGTTGACCAGCTTGTCTTGTCCTGCGTACAGGAGCAAGGTGGGCACTTCCCACTGGGCAGCATCGACCAGGGTTTTCTCGCCGTTCTCCAGAATCCAGGCGGCTAGGCCCGTTGAGATGCGCCGGTGCACCAAAGCATCGGCCTTGTAGGCTTTCACCACGTCGGGGTCGCGTGACACAAAGTCGGCTTTCAAGCCGTTGTCCACGCGCAAGTGAGGCACCACGCGGGGCAAAGTGGCCAGCAGTATTTTTTGAAACAGGTTGGGAAACGCCCCCAAGGCCGGAGACGACAGCACCGCCGCATCGACCGAGCGCAAACCTTCGGCCAGCGTTCGGGCCACAACCAGGCCGCCCATGCTGTGGCCCAGCAAGATGAGGGGTGTGCCTTGCAAAGATGGGTGCTGGCGCGTGTCGTCGATCACCCGGCACAAATCGGCTTGCAAGCTGCCCGGGCGCAGCATGTCGCCGCGCACACCTTCGGACTGGCCGTGGCCTTGCTGGTCGTAGGCCCGCACCGCAAATCCCCATTGATGCAAGTGCGCCGCCACTTCGCCGTAGCGCCCGGCGTGTTCACCCAGGCCGTGCACCAAGAGCACGGTGCCCAGCGGCTTGCTGGCAGGCATCGCCCAGTCGTACAAGGCCAGTGGCCCCGCCTCGCCATGCAAGCCTGTAATTTGAGGGCGGGGCAAGGAGGGACGTGCGATGACGTTCATCAAGGCATCCGCGCCATCACTTCGGCCACCGCTGCCGTGAGCTTCTTGGCATAAGGCACATGCAAAAACTCGTTCGGTCCGTGCGCGTTGCTCTTGGGGCCGAGCACGCCGCAGACCATCATTTGCGCTTTGGGGAAACCGGCGCTGAGCATGCTCATGAGCGGAATAGTGCCGCCTTGCCCGATGTAACCGACACCCGCACCAAAGTGCGCCTGGCTGGAGGCGTTGAGGGCTTGCTCGAACCAAGGCGAGGTGTCAGGCGCGTTCCAGCCTGTGGCACCGCCGCCCGATTCAAATGTCACCTTGGCCTGGTAAGGCGCGTTGTCTTCCAGCAAGGCTTTCATCTCGGCCACGGCTTGCGCCGCGTCCACCAGCGGCGGCAGGCGCAGGCTGAGCTTGAAGGCGGTGTAGGGCCTGAGCACATTGCCCGCATCTTTGAGCGCCGGAAAACCTTCGGCCCCGGTCACGCTGAGCGTGGGCGTCCAGGTGCGGTTGAGCAGGGCTTGTGTTGGGTCGGTGGTGGTGGGCAGGGCAAAGCTGGTCGAGCCGCCGCAATCGTAGTGCGCCCAAGGGAAGCGCTTGTACACCTCGTCACCCAAAATCGCCGCTGTGGCTTGCGCTTGCGCCAAGCGCTCGGCGGGCACTTCGCAATGGAAGCTGGCGGGCAGCAGGCGGCCGGTGGCGCTGTCTTCCAGGCGGTCAAGCACCTGGCGCATGATGCGAAAGCTTGAGGGCACCAGGCCCGAGGCGTCACCCGAGTGGATGCCCTCGGTCAGCACCTGCACCTTGAGCGTGCCGCTGGCCATGCCGCGCAGGCTGGTGGTGAGCCACAGCTGGTCGTAGTTGCCCGCGCCGCTGTCCAGGCAAATCACCAAGCCCACATCACCCAGGCGTGTGCGCAGCGCTTCCACATAAGGCAGCAAGTCATAAGAGCCCGACTCTTCGCAGGTCTCGATCAGGCCGACGATGCGCGGATGCGGTGTGTTTTGGCTTTTCAGGGCCTGCACAGCGGCGATGCTGGCGTAGACCGCGTAACCGTCGTCCGCGCTGCCCCGGCCATAGAGCTTGCCGTCTTCGTACACCGGGGTCCAAGGGCCCAGATCGTTGCGCCAGCCGTTGAATTCGGGCTGTTTGTCCAAGTGGCCGTACATCAACACCGTTTGGCCCGAGCCTTCGCTGGCGGCGCGCGTGGCGGCCACTTCAAAAAACATGACGGGCGTGCGGCCCGGCAGACGAATGACCTCCAGTGTCAGACCCTCCACCTTTTGCGCCTCGACCCACTGCGCGGCGTTGCGCAGCACGGTCTCGATGTGGCCATGCGCGGCCCAATCGGCGTCAAACGAGGGCGATTTGGCCGGGATCTCGATGTAATTTTTCAGCTCGGGCACGATGGTGCGGTCCCAAGCTTGGGTGACGTCGTTCAGGGCGCGGGCGCTGTCGAGCAGGCCATCGGGCATTTCGCGGTGCAGGGGGGCGTTCATGGTGGGGGCTCCTCGGGGCGGCACAAAAGAAAAACACTGTAGCGCGTTTGGGATCGGCTGGCCACGGCAGGCACTCACAGTGGTGACGCCAACGCGGCAGCACCGCCACAGGACCCCGGCACAATGACCGGTTGGTAACTGGCATGGAGCGCCTAATTGAACGTGACACCGTTTGTCCAGCCCACACCGGGGCCCGAACCGCGCATTGGCGGTCTGGTGCTGGCCGCCGGCGCGGGCAGCCGCATGGGGAATCGCCCCAAATGCTTGCTGCAACTGAACGGCATGAGCCTGCTGGAGCGGCAATTGCAGGCCTTGACTTTGGCGGGTGCGAGCCCCATCAGGGTGGTTCTGGGGCACTACGCAGAGCGCATCCTGCAAGACGGGGCTGTCGCCCGCTGGGCCGCTCAGCCGGTGCTCAACCCGCAGCCCGATGACGGCCATGTCAGCTCTTTGCGCACCGGTTTGCGGGCTTTGCCACCCGATCTGGATGCGGTGCTGGTGGCACTGGCCGACCAAGCCTTGATCGACGCGCCAGCCGTGCTGGCATTGCTGCAGGCTTTTGCGCAGCGCCCTGTTGGCACGCAGCTGCTGCAACCGACCGTACAAGGCTTGCCCGGTAACCCAGTGGTGTTCTCTGGTGCGGTGATGGCGCAGATTCTGGCGGGAGGCGACGAAATGGGCGCACGCCAATGGATGCAAGCCCACCCCGAGGCCGTGCACCGCTGGGAAACACCCCATAGCCACTACCGGCTGGATGTGGACAATGACTCTGACCGCCAGGCGGTGGAAAAGCTGACTGGGCAAAGCCTGCGCTGGCCACACGATTTGAACCTCCCAACAAGCGACAAGCATGAACAGCATCGACATTGACGTGATCCGCACCGCCCTGGATTGGCAAAACCGGGGTTACCGCGTGGTGATGGGCACGGTGGTGCGCACCTGGGGCTCGGCCCCACGCCCACCGGGTTCGCTCATGATCATCCGGGGTGATGGTCAAGTCGCCGGATCGGTCTCGGGCGGTTGCATCGAAGACGACTTGATCCGCCGCGTGGCTGCGGGCGAGCTGGCGCTGCGGATGCCCGAAACCACCACCTATGGCCAAACCGCCGAAGAGGTGCGCCGCTTTGGCCTACCTTGTGGCGGCTCGGTCCAGGTGGTGCTGGAGCCTTTGTCGCCCCAGTCGCAATTGCGTGAATTACTGGTACACATCGAGCAGCACCAGCGCGTGGAGCGCCGTTTGGACATGGCCACTGGGCTGGTGCGCATGGCCGCTGCTACCGAAGGTGACAAACTGCAGTTTGACGGCCAGAGCCTGACCACCGTGCACGGTCCGCGCCTGCGTTTGCTCATCATTGGCGGCGGTCAGTTGTCGCGTTATCTGGCGGCCATGGCTGTGATGCTGGACTACCAAGTCACGGTGTGCGAGCCGCGTGTGGAATACCACGAGGGTTGGGACGCTATGGCGGGCGTGAACTTGTCGAAAGAGATGCCCGACGACCTGGTGCTGGCCATGCGACTGGACCACAACAGCGCCGTGGTGGCCGTGACGCACGACCCCAAGCTGGACGACTTGGCGCTCATGGAGGCGCTGCGCACGCCCGCGTTTTATGTGGGGGCATTGGGCTCGCTGCACAACAACGCACAGCGCCGTAAGCGCTTGCTGGACTTTGATGTGAGCGAAGCCGAAGTGCGCCAATTGCATGGTCCCGTGGGGCTGAACATCGGCGCCTTGACGCCCCCCGAAATCGCCATGAGCATCGTGGCCGAAATGACGGCCATGCGCCGAGGCACCGACTTGAGCCAAGCGCTCAGCAACTGGGAAGGCTCCAAGACGGTGTGTGGGTTGGTTTGACAGGGTTTAGGCCCTGACAACGTCGAGGATCAGCTTCAGTGAGATCAACAGCAAGCCCAACTGGACCCATTTGAAGAACCAGTTATCGGCGATTTTGCGTGTGAGGTAAGCCCCAATCACAGTGCCTAACAGGGCAAACGGGATCAGCACCATCGCCCCCATCATTTCTTCGGCGCCGTAGGGCTGCAATTGGTGATACGGTCCAAGTTTGGCAAGGTTGATGGCAGCGAAAAACAAAGTTGATGTGCCTGCAAACACCAACTTGGGGAGTTTTTGCGGCAGCAAATAAACTTGAAATGGCGGACCGCCGGCATGTGAAATGAAGCTTGCAAAACCCGAAACCCCACCCCAGAAAAGGCCTCGCTCCCAGCGTGCAGGCTGCGCGGTTTGAACGGTTTTGCGTTGACGCCATGCATTGGCCACAAACCCCACCCCCATCAAACCGATCATCGCTTTAACAGCCGCATCCGACACCATCGAGGCCGTCAACCAACCGATCAAAATACCCAAAATGCCAGCAGGAACAAGGATTTTCAGGTTGATGGTGCTGAACTCTTTGCGATAAAGCCAAAGCCCCACCATGTCGGAGATGATGTAGATGGGCAGCAGCATGACCACCGCTTTGATCGGTGACATGTACAGGGAAAGTATGGGAACCGACAGCATGCCAACAGTGGGCAATCCGCCTTTGGACATCCCCACAAGGCTCGCCGCCAAACCAGCCCACATCAGGTAATGAAGATCATTCATGACAGATCAATGGACAGTCATTGAATGGCGCAGCGTTGAGGCCTCGTTGCCCTTGGTTCATAAGTAAGGCCGTGCCCAGCCCAATCCCCGCGATGTGCCCCCTGCCGAAGCATCGGCCGGGTTGTACTCGCAACCGATCCATCCGTCCCAGCCGCATTCGGCGCTGACTTTGTCAATCGTCTGGAAGATGTGCGTCCAGTTCACTTCGCCCGTGCCCGGTTCGTGGCGGTGGGGCACTTCGGCGATTTGGAAATGACCAACACGGCCTGTGGGCAAGTACTGGGCGATCTTCGCGCTCAAGTCGCCTTCCACGATCTGGCAGTGGAACAAGTCCATCTGCACCTTCACGTTTTTTGCGCCCACGGCCTGCACGATGCGGTGCGCGTGGTCTTGCCGGTTGAGGTGAAAGCCCGGCACGCTGCGGGTGTTGATGGGCTCGATCAGCACATCGCGCCCGGCTTTCGCGGCCTCGGCTGCGGCCCATTGCAAGTTGCTGACCAAGGTGGCGTCGGCGACCTCTGTGCTGGCACCATCGGCCCGCAAACCCACCATGGCGTGGATGCGCGGGCAGTTCAAGGCATCGGCGTAGACCAAGGCTTGTGCAAAGCCCGTGCGGAACTCGGCTTCGCGTCCGGGCACACTGGCTGTGCCACGGTTGCCCGTTTCCCAAGCCTTGCCAAAGCTGTCGGTGTCGGTGCCACCTGGGGGTGCGTTGAAAAGCACTTGTTGCAAGCCGTTGGCCTTCAATCGGGCGGCCAGATCTTGCGCGGGAAAGGCATAAGGGAATAAATATTCCACCGCCTTGAAGCCGTCTTTGGCAGCCGCTTCAAAGCGGTCCAGAAACGGCAGGTCGGGGTACATCATCGACAGGTTGGCGGCAAAACGGGGCATGGTGTTCTTTCGGTGTTCAGAGAAGATCTTCGCGGCGCGTGCGCCGCTCCTGCAGGCTTACCAGCGTGCGCCAAAGGTCTGGCGCAACTCGTCCAGATCGGTGGCGCGCAGCGGCGGGGTGTGGGGTTGCAGCAGCATGAGCCGTGCGGTTTCTTCGAGTTCTTCGAGCGTGGCCATAGCCGCCGCTGGACTGTCGTGCCACACATTGGGGCCCAGGCGAGGCAGCATCACGGCGCGGATCGGTGCGCCTTGCGCAGCATGGCTGCGGATCAAATCGGCCACTTCTTTGGCGGCATCCGGACTGCCTGGTCGGTGGTAATTTGCAAGCGGCACATGGCCCACCTTCATCACAAAGTAGGGCGTGATCGGGGGCAACAATTCAGGCCCTTTGGCGTTGAGACTGAGCGCCACGCAATTCGTGCTGTGGGTGTGGATCACGCAGCGTGTGTCGGCATCGCTCTCGCACGCAGCGGCGTATATCTGGCGGTGCAAGGCAATGGTTTTGCTGCCCTTGTCACCGCTGATTTGCTCACCTTGCAGGTCGAGCTTGGCCAGACGCGCCGGGTCCAGAAAGCCCAGACACGCATCGGTGGGCGTGATGAGGAAGCCATCATGAAGTCGCACGCTGATGTTGCCCGCCGTGGCGTGCACATAGCCGCGCTCAAACAGGCTTCGGCCTACGCGACAGATCTCTTCGCGTGCTTGGGTTTCGGTCAAGTTCATGCCAACACTGTAAAGGCTTTGGTGAAGAAGTCTTCGGTGCCGAAGTTGCCTGACTTGAGCGTGATGTGCACACCGCCGCTGCTTGAAGGCGCATGGCACCAGGGCACGCCCGGGTCGATTTGCGGGCCAATTTGCAGCTGCGCGATGCCCAGCGCCTGCACACAGGCACCCGAGGTTTCACCCCCGGCCACCACCAGCTGCTTCACGCCCAAGCCCACCAGACCTCGCGCCACAGAGGCCAGCGCGTGTTCGACCAAAGCGCCTGCCTCGGCCACGCCCAGCTGCGCCTGCACGGCCTTGACGGCTTCGGGCTCAGCGGTCGAGTAAACCAGCACTGGGCCGTTCTTCAAGAGCGGCGCTGCCCAGGCCAGCACCTGCTGCACCACGGCATCGCTTTGGCCGTTCATCAGGCTGGCGGGGTTGATCGCCATCGCGGGCCGACCGGTGGCTTTGAAGTGCGCCACTTGCGCGTTGGTGGCCACCGAGCAGCTGCCAGAGATCACCGCTTGCAAGCCACTGGCCGCAGGCAGCTGACTCGCTTGCAGCGAGGGCTTGAGGCCAAAGTTGGCAGGCAGGCCAATGGCCACGCCCGAACCGGCAGTGACGAGCGGCATGCCTTTGAGCGCAGGGCCGAGCAGGTGCAGATCGTCGTTGCTGGTCGCGTCCACCACGGCCACGCCCACACCTTCACCGCGCAGGGCCGCGATGCGTTCGCGAATGGCCGCTTCGCCCTGCGCCACGGTTTTGTAATCGATCAAGCCCACCTTGCGCTTCGTTTGCGCTTGCATCACGCGCACCAAGTTCGCGTCTGTCATCGGCGTGAGCGGGTGGTTTTGCATGCCCGACTCGTTGAGCAACACATTGCCCGCGAACAAGTAACCCTTGAACACGGTGCGGCCGTTGTCCGGAAAAGCCGGGGTCGCAATGGTGAAGTCCGTGCCCAATGCCTCCATCAGCGCCTCGGTCACCGGGCCGATGTTGCCTTCTGGCGTGCTGTCAAAGGTCGAGCAGTATTTGAAATAGATCTGCTGCGCACCTTGCGCCTGCAGCCACTTCAAGGCGTCGAGCGATTGCGCAATCGCCTCGGCGGCTGGGATGGTGCGCGACTTGAGCGCCACCACCACCGCATCCACGTCGGCTGCCAAAGGCACATCCGGCACGCCAATGGTCTGCACCACCCGCATGCCCGAGCGCACCAGGTTGTTGGCCAGGTCCGTGGCACCGGTGAAGTCGTCTGCAATGCATCCGAGTTTCAGCTTGCTCATGCTTTGCCCTTCGGCAACTCGATGCCCGGAAAAATCTTGATGACTGCGCTGTCGTCTTCTTTGGCAAAGCCTGCGGTGCTGGCCTGCATGAACATCTGGTGCGCGGTGCTCGACAGCGGCAGCGGGAACTTGCTGGCACGCGCCATGTCGAGCACGATGCCCAAATCCTTCACAAAAATATCCACCGCCGACAGCGGCGTGTAGTCCGCCGCCAGCACGTGGGCCATGCGGTTTTCAAACATCCAGCTGTTGCCGGCGCTGTTGGTGATCACCTCGTACAAAGCGGCAGCGTCAACGCCTTCGCGCAAGCCCAGGGCCATGGCCTCGGCCGCTGCGGCAATGTGCACGCCCGCCAGCAGCTGGTTGATGATCTTGACCTTGCTGCCCGCGCCCGCGCTGTCGCCCAGCTTGTAGACCTTGGCGGCCATCGCATTCAAATAAGGCTCGGCCACGGCATAAGCCTCGGGCTTGCCCGCGGTCATCATGGTCATCTGACCCGAGGCGGCTTTGGCGGCACCACCCGAGATGGGCGCGTCCACATAGCGCAGGCCCATGGCTTCCAGGCGCGCTTCCAAAGCCACCGACCAGTTCGGGTCCACGGTGGAGCACATGACAAACACGCTGCCCGGTTTCATGCTGGCGGCGCAACCGGGAGTCTGGCCATCGCCAAACAGCACGCTTTCGGTCTGTGCGGCATTGACCACCACCGACACAACCACGTCGCACGCTGCGCCCAAAGAGGCCAGCGAATCGTGCGCTGTGCCACCCGCGTTCGTGAAGGCCTCGGCCACCTCGCGGCGCACATCAAACACCTGCACGCTGTGCCCGGCGCGGCGCAAAGACTGCGCCATACCCGAGCCCATGGCTCCCAAACCAATCAGTCCAACGGTTGTCATGTTCGTGCTCTCAATCCAGGTTGATCTTGGCGTAGGCCGACACTTTTTTCCACTGCGCCATGTCGGCCTGCATGAAGCTGGCCATGCCTTGGGCGTTCACCCAGGTCGGCTCGGCACCGGCTTTTTGGATCGCGGCTTGGACTTCAGGTTGCTTGGCCACACGTTCCAGCGCTTGTTCCAGTTTTTGTGCCACGGGTGTAGGCAAGCCCGCAGGCGCGGCCACGCCAAACCAGGCAAACACTTGGTAACCCTTGACGCCAGCTTCCTCCATGGTGGGCACATTAGGCAAAGCGCTGCTGCGCTGGGGCGTGGTCACGGCCAGCGCTTTGAGTTTGCCGCCGTTGATCAGGCCCAGGGCCGAAGGCAGGTTGTCAAACATCATGCTGACCTCGTCGGCCATCACCGCCGTCAGGCCAGCCGCAGCACCCCGGTAGGGGATGTGCGTGATAAAGATGCCGCCCAAGCTTTTGTAAAGTTCAGCGCTCAGGTGCAGCGAAGTGCCTTGTCCGTTGGACGCGTAGTTGAGTTGGCCAGGCTTGGCTTTGATGCGGGCGCTCAGATCGGCCACGCTCTGGATGCCTGAGGCCGGGTTGACCACCAACACATTGGGCACGCGGCCGAGCAGGCCCACCGGCACGATTTGCTCAGGCTTGTAGGGCAGCTTGGTGTACAGCGCAGGACTGATGGTGAGCGGTGGCGACGCCATCAAGAGTGTGTAGCCGTCTGCTGCGGCGCGGGCCGCTTCGGCCGCACCCAAGTTACCCCCGGCGCCCGGCTTGTTGTCGATCACGATGGGTTGCCCCAGCTCTTGCGACAGCTTGGGTGCCACCAAGCGTGCCATGTTGTCGATCAGGCCACCGGGCGGGAAAGGTACCACCAGTTTGATGGGCCGTGCGGGCCAGGCTTGCGCCGAAGCAGTAGTGGCCAAAAAGGGCGACATGGCGACCACAGCAGCGGCTGCGGCGATCCAGTTTCTGCGTTGCATGGGGACTCCTGATTCAAATTAATCAGGTCATCATACAAATTTTGCAAGACCCCAGCATCAGGGAGAACACGGGGAGCCCTGTCGCAGCCGTCATGCCCCTTCTTGTCATTCCCGCGCATGCGGGAATCCATGTCTCCACCGCCAACCCACCGCCCAACCTGCCCCATCCACGCCCTTGGGTGACAGCGCAAACCCTGCTTGCGCTTGTAAGCTAACTTTTCAAAAACCCAGAAAGTGAGACATGGCATGGACAAGGTCAAACAAGTTTTCATCACCGGCGGCACCAGCGGCATTGGCGCTGCCATTGCCCGGGCCTTTGCCGCAACGGGCGCCCATGTGACGGCCACAGGGGCCACGTTGGCCGAGGTCGAGGCGGCGCAAGCTTTGCCGGCCAACCGCCTGATCGCCTACCAAGTGCTGGATGTGCGGCAAAACGAACAGGTGCAAAAGAGTCTGGGCGAATTCACAGAACTGGATGTGTTGGTCAATTGTGCGGGCATCGTTCAGCGCGGCGTCGAGCATGACCCAGAGGTGTTCATCAAAACCGTGGACATCAACCTCAACGGGACGATGCGCGCTTGCGCCGCGGCGCGTGCAGGCCTGAAAGCCCGCCAAGGTTGCATCGTCAACACCGCCTCGATGCTGAGCTTTTTTGGCAGTGGCCCGACCCCGGGCTACAGCGCGAGCAAAGGCGGCGTGGCGCAGTTGACCAAGTCACTGGCCATCGCCTATGCCGTCGACGGCATTCGGGTGAACGCGGTGGCCCCGGGCTGGATCGCCACGCCCTTGACGCAGGCGCTGCAAGACGACCCCACACGCAGCGCCCAGATCGTGGGTCGCACGCCTATGGGGCGCTGGGGTCAGCCCGAAGACGTGGCCGACCCCGTGCTGTTTTTGGCCAGTGCCGCTGCCCGCTTTGTCACGGGTGTGATCTTGCCCGTGGATGGGGGTTACCTGGTTCAGTAAGGCCTGAACCAGAGCAGTCCTTCTGGCCGCCCCACCAAGCTCAGGGCTGCGGACCCCAAGGGGCGGACAGCATGAGCTTGTTGTTTTGCTCGCGCATCAACGGGCGTATCTTGGCGGCAAAGGCCATGAACTCGGGGTCGGCAAACACCCCCGCCCAAAAGGCGCGGCGGTCGGCGTCATCATCGAACTTCCAAACATGGATCAGCTCATTGATCGCCCCTACATCGCCCGTGAAATAGCCCACCAGTTTTTGCGGGTGCTTGGCCAACGCCGGCCAGCCTTCGTTTTTGTAGTGTGAGATGACTTCGGACATTTTTCCGACGATCACGGAATAGGTGCGCAGCTCGTAAATGGCCATGGAAACTCCAGAGTTGAGGTGGATGACGCATTCACTTTAGAGGCAGTGACCGGCGGCCGATGTCGGCAAAGTGACCCCCAGCGATCTGGTGATGCAGGCGACACTGTCGGTGGCCTTGAGTTTCAGGTGATGGTTCTGTTCGTACAGACAAAAACAAGCTTATAAAATCAATTTTTATTCAGGAGCGGTCAGATGAAAAAACAACTTCAATGGTTAACACTTTTTTGCTCGACTTTCATTTTGGCGGGCTGCCTCGACTTGGATCAGAACATCACACTGGTGAAAGACCAGTTGACTTACAAAGCTGAATTGAAGGTGGACGCCAAAATTGCCGCCTTTGCAGACAAAAAGCAAGGCGGGTTTTGCAGTGATTTTGGGTCGAGCCAAAATGAAGGCATTGTGGTCGACGTGAAAGAGTCTGCTGACGGCGGCAATATCATTTGCGCCATCACCGCTCAAGGGCATGTCGACAAGTTCAAGAACTTTTCCAGCGGCGATAAAAACAAATCCGAAATGGTTCGGATCACCGAAGTCGATGGCAACAAATACCGCATCGAAAGCACCATCGATTTCCAAGGCAAAAACACAGGGGCTTCTGGCATGGAGGGCATGTTGGAGGCCATGCTGGCCGGGCGAAACGTTTCGTGGTCGGTCAGTGCGCCGAAGGTGATCGAATCAAACGGAAAAATTGCAGAAGACGGCAAAAGCGTGACATGGTCATTGCCCATGTCGGTGGCATTTAAAAACCCGCAAAAATTTTATGCCGTCATTCAAAAAGAAACTTCGTGGCTTGACAGCATCGTTTCGTTTTTCAAGAAAATACTGAATGCCATCTTGGGGGTTTTCAAAAGTGATGCCGCGCCTGCTGCACAGGTTTCAAGCCCGGTCAAAACAGACGCACCCGCGCCCGCACCCAAAACCGAGGCACCCATCGCAGTGGCACCCGCCAGTGTGGACAACAACCCATTTGCCCCCAGTTTTGATTGCGCGAAAGCCAGCTCATCGCAGGAGCGCATGATTTGTGGTGACCGTGAGCTGTCAAAACTCGACGTCCAAATGGCAGGGGCTTACGCTGATGCGCGTCAAAAATCAACAGACGCAAATGCCCTGAAGGCCGAGCAAAAGCAGTGGCTCAAAAACACCCAGCGGTCTTGCTCCGACAAAGCATGCCTTATCGGTGCATACACATCCCGCATCGCCGAACTGGACAAATGAATGCAGCCTTAGGCTTGAGGGTGGAGTGCTGTCACTCTGGGCTCAGCGCATTGAACGCGTGAGCGTTTACGCTCTCTTGCTGCCTTTTCTTTGACTTGGAGCCTCCCATGAACGCCCCGCTTCCTCAAGCCGCCCTGTCCTCGGTGCAAGCCTCAGACTTGGCCGCTTTGCCCTTGATCGAAAAATGGATCGCCTTTGCCACCGTCTCGCGTGACAGCAATCTGGCTTTGCTGGATTGGACCGAGGCTTACCTCAAGGACTTGGGCATTGCCTGCAGCCGCACGTATGACGACAGCGGCCAAAAAGCCAACCTATGGGCCACGCTGCCCGCACACGATGGCGAAACCAAAATCGGCGGCTTGGTGCTCTCGGGCCACACCGATGTGGTGCCGGTAGACGGCCAGCCCTGGGACACCGACCCGTTCAAGGTCGTGATCCAAGGCGACAAGATGTACGGCCGGGGCGTGACCGACATGAAGAGTTTTGGCGCCATCTGTTTGATGATGGTGCCCGAGTTGCTCAAGCGCAAACTCAAGCGCCCGATCCATCTGGCCTTCAGCTACGACGAAGAAGTCGGCTGCATTGGCGTGCGCCGCATGATCGCCGACATGCAGGCCCAGGGCTTCAAGCCTGCGGGCTGCATCGTCGGCGAGCCCACGGGCATGCAGGTGGTCATTGCCCACAAGGGCAAACATTCGTACAAAACCACGGTGCAGGGTTTTGAGGCGCATTCCTCACTCACGCCGCTGGGTGTGAACGCGGTTGAGATCGCTTGCGAGTTTGTCGCCAAGCTCAAAAGCATGCACCGCGAGTTGGTGCAAAACGGCCCGTTTGACCCGATTTACGACGTGCCCCACACCACCATCCACACCGGCGTGATCGCTGGCGGCACCGCGCTCAATATCATTCCGCGTCAGTGCGAAGTGACCTGGGAAATCCGCCACCACCACATGAACACGCCCGAAGACTTGTTTGCGCGAGCCCAAGCCTTTGGCGAGAGTTTGGTGCCCGCCATGCAGGCGGTGGCCCCGGACACCGGCATCACGCACGAACTCAAATCGGTGTTGCCCGGTTTTGCCACGGCCGCTGACAGCGAGATCGCGCAGCTGTGTTTTGACTGCGCAGATGTCAACCCGGCCAGCGGCGCGGGCAAGGTGTCCTTTGGCACGGAAGCCGCGCTGTTTCACCAGGCGGGTGTGCCCACCATCGTGTGCGGCCCCGGCCACATCGCGCAGGCCCACCAGCCCAACGAATGGGTCACGTTGGACCAGTTGGCTTGGTGCGAGCGCTTCATGCGCCGCCTGGCCGACCGGGTGTGCGTGGCCTGATTTTTTAAAACGGTTTGAACCCATCACAAGGAAACTCTCATGATGCAACGGCGTGAAATTTTGACGGCCACTTTGGGCACAGCTTTGCTGTCGGCGGTGGGCATGGCCCAAGCGCAATCGGGCAAACCGGTGCGCATCGTGGTGCCTTTTGCACCCGGTGGTGTGCAAGACATTCTGGCTCGCTCGTTTTCGGTCGAGATGGGGGCTGCTCTGGGTCAAACCGTGATCGTGGAAAACCGTGCCGGTGCGGGTGGCACCATTGGCAACGCTTTTGTCGCTCGAGCCGAAGCCGATGGCTCGGTCATGGTCATGGCCGCGGCCAGCCACAACATTGCGGGCTCGCTCTACACCAAGCTGAGCTACGACCCGCAAAAAGACTTTGCGCCCTTGGGCCACATCGGCAGCGCCAGCTACGTGCTCATGGTGCACCCCGACGTGCCGGCCAAGACGGCTGCTGAATACATCCGCTACGCCAAGGCCAATCCCGGCAAGATGAACTACGCCACGGCGGGCGTGGGCAGCGCCACGCATCTGTCCATGGCTTACTTCAACGGCTTGGCAGGGATTGATGTCGTGCATGTTCCGCTCAAAGCCACAGGCGAAGCGATCAACGAAGTCATTTCTGGCCGTGCCCAAGCGGTGATTGCCGCCAGCATTGGGGCTTTGGCCTTTGCCAAAGACAGCCGCATCCGCTTGCTGGGCGTGACTTCGCCCAAGCGCAGCAAATATTTGCCCGACCTGCCAACGATTGCCGAAAGCGGCTTGCCGGGCTACCAGTTCGATTCGTGGTTTGGTTTGCTGGGTCCGTCTGCCGTGCCCGCCGAACAGGCCAACCGCATTCATGCGGCCGTGAGCAAGCTGCTCAAGGACCCGGTGATCCTGGAGCGCCTGGACAAGCAAGGCATTGAGCCTCGGGACCTGAGCAACGCCGATTTCGGCAAACTGCTGGCCGCTGACTACGTGCGCATGGCGCAAGTGGTCAAGGCTTCAGGCGCGAAGATCGACTGAGGTCCATGGTTGAGCGGGCTGTGAACAGCCCGCTCATTCAAAGCCCCTGACCAACAACACGGGCACAGGACTGTCGCGCAAAATCTGCTCTGAACCACTGCCCAGCAGCAAGCGGCCAAGGCCCCGGCGGCCATGGCTGCCCACCACCACCAGATCCGCACCCCAGTCACCGACAGCGTCGGCCACTGAATGTCCAAGACGCTGGCCTGCGCGCTCGAGCAGCAAGGTGTCGGCATTCACCCCCAGCTTTTGCGCGGCCACCAAACTGTCTTGCAAGATTTTTTGTCCCGCCTGACGCGCTTGTTTGATCAATTCACTGGAGTACTCATAGGCGTCAAGGAATGACGTCTCGTCAATGCAGTGGAGCAAGCGAACACTGGCCAGATCGTCTTGTGCCATCCGCAAAGCAAAGTCCAAGGCTTTGTTGGAAGTGGCGCTGCCGTCCACGGGAACGAGGATTTTTTTGAATACGGGCATGAAATTCTCCGAAGTGAGGTGATGACGTGGGGAGCCACGCTGCACACTGGCCCCCGTCTTGCAACGGGAAACAGTGTGGCTCCATGCTAAAAAAATCCCGCAGACAACACCATCTGTCTTTGGGTAGAGGTCTCTATACCGGGCTATACCTGCTTGTCACAACCCAGCGCTGTAAATCTCCCACGCGATGTAGGCCAGCACACACAAGAGCAGCAAGATCGCCAACCACACCCGGTTGTGTGCGATCAGGTCGGGGCCCCGGCCCTCGAGGCGACCCGTGAGCATGGGCAGCGCCAAGTTTTTTTGACGCCAATAGCTTTGACCGGCCAGCAATGCCAGATGCACCAGCACCAAGCTCAAAGCAGTATTGCCAAAAAATTCGTGCAAAGACTCGAACACTTTGACACCCAGATCGCCACCCCACTCGTGGAAGGTGCCGTAACCGCTCAGGGTCAGCGGCAGCACCACCGCCAGCAAGGCCAGCAAGGACATGGCCATCAACAAAACGGGGGCTTGTCTCCATGCCACCGCTTGAAAGTTGCCGTCAGGTCTCCACGCGGTTTGAAGGGTTTTCAACCAGGCTTTGGCCCCACTGACTTTGCGCCACATCGTGCTGAACCTGGCCGGTCTGGGACCCACAAAACCATAAACGATCCGAAAAGCCAGCAAGCCCGCCAAGGTGTAACCCAACACCACATGCACCAGCCGCCAGTGTTCGCTGTCGGCGCTGATGTAGGCCCCCACAAAGCTCAGGGCAAACAGCCAATGGAACATGCGCATGGGCGCGTCGGTCACGAGGCGGCCTGGGCCTTGGGGTGCTACCGGTGTGACGGGTGGGGTTGGCGTGACGGTTGGGCCGCTTGCCGCGCTAGGTTCAGGGTGGGAGGTGGTCAAGGTGGTCATGAACAATGCTTTGATCATGGGTGCTTCCGGCGCTTGAGGGTTTGCGCTGGATCAGGTAAGCCACAGATCGGCTTTATTCTGTGCACTGCAGTCGCAGCTAAACACGTCCTTGCAAGGGCCTTCAGCCCTGACCACACAGACGGGTGACCGAAGCCAAGTCAATGAAAAGTGTAGCCATCCATCGCGATGACGTGGTCGCTGATGCCCCGAAAAAACGCTTTGGCTTGTGCATCGGCACCCGCAGCGCCCAAAGCGGTGAACAAGGGCAGCAGGTGCTCGTCCGTCGGGTGAGCGCGCTGTCCAGCACTTTGCTGTCGGTAAGCCATCAAGCCGGGCACGTCGTGCGCCGTCATGTGGGCGTAGACCCAGTCGGCAAAGGCCTGCACATAGGAGGGGGTGGCGCCGCCTTGCATGCGCACCATCATGAAGTCGCTCAGGTTGTGCGTGATGTTGCCCGAGGCCACCACCAAAATACCATGCTGCGCCAAACCGGCAAGCGCTCGACCGACGCGGTAAGCGTGCTCCGGACCCAGGTGGCTTTGCACCGACAGCGGCACCACCGGTACATCGGCATCGGGGAACATCTGTCGCAGCGGAGTCCAGGCACCGTGGTCCAGGCCTCGCTCGGCGTCTTGTGCCACGGACAGGCCGGCATTTTGCAGGGCGTTGACCACCTGCGCCGCCACTTCGGGGCAGCCTGTGGCGGGGTACTGCATCTCGTACAGGCGCGGGTCAAAGCCACCAAAATCGTGGATGGTTTCTGGCCGGATGGCAAAGCCCACCGTGGGTACGGCCGTTTCCCAGTGCGGGCTGACCACCACGATGGCGCGGGGCTTGCCCAAGCGCGCTGCCAGCTCCGTCATGGCCGCGCCCGCCGCACCGGGGTGCAAGGCAAACATGGGTGAGCCGTGGGGCACAAACAAAACGGAGCGGGGTGAAGACATGGAGAAGGGTGACAACAAGTGGGGTTATGGGGGAGGCACGCCCATCAGGCCTTGAGCGCGCCCTTGGCCAGCTGCCCCACCAACTCCGGCAGCAAGGTCTGCGGATCGACTGTCTGGCAGGCCGCGGCCAGCGTGTTTTGCATGGCCGTGGCCGCTGCGTCGTGCGAACCGGTTTCGCGCGCCATGTCGGCGTAATAGCCCAGATCTTTGAGGGCATTGCCCATCGAAAAACGCAAGCCAGAGGTTTCGCCGCGCAACAAATAGGGCTTGAGGCGTTCCAGCGCAGCGCCCCAGCCGCCGCCTTTTTCCAGCACCTCGACAAACACCGCATCGTCAATGCCCGAGCGGCGCGCACACGCCGCCGCTTCGGCCAGCAGCGTGACCGAGCCGAGCGAGACAAAGTTGTGCAGCAGCTTCATGCTGTGGCCTGCGCTCACTGCGCCCGCATGCACGATGTTTTCGGCGAAGGTGGACAACAGCGGACGGCACTCTTCTAGCAAGGCCGCATCGCCGCCGACGAGCAGGTTCAGGCGGCCCTGCATCGCTTCGTTGGGGGTGCGGGTCATGGCCGCGTCCATGAAGCGCACACCACGCTGCGCCAGCTTGGCTGCCACTTGCTGAGTGGACGCCGGGATGCTGGTCGAGCAGTCGATCACCGTCATGCCTTCGCGCAGGCCCATCAGCAAGCCGGTGTCGCCGGCCAAAATGGCCTCGACCTGGGCCGAGCCATTGACGCACAGGATCACGATGTCGCTCGTCTGCGCTACGGCCTGAGCCGTCGGCGCGGTGTGTGCACCTGCGGCGATCAAGTCACCCAGCGGCTGGTTGCCTGGGTGCTCCATGGCCGTGAGCGCAAAGCCCTTTTTGACGATGTTGGTGGCGATGCCCAAGCCCATCAGGCCCAGGCCGATCATGCCAATGCGGGGGTTTTGCATGTACGGCTCCAGCGGCGTTCAGCCGTGTTTGAGGGTAATGGTCTTGAGTGTGGTGAAGCTGTAGAGCGCTTCAAAGCCTTTCTCGCGGCCGTGGCCGCTGGCCTTGACGCCGCCAAAGGGCAGCTCAATACCGCCGCCCGCACCGTAGTTGTTCACAAACACCTGACCGCTTTGCAAGCGACGCGCCATGCGCAGCTGGCGACCGCCGTCTTGCGTCCACAGGGCAGCGGCCAAGCCGTATTCGGTGCCGTTGGCCAATTCGATGGCGTGGTCTTCGTCGTCAAAGGGCGAGATGGTCAAGACCGGGCCGAAGATTTCTTCCTGTGCCAAGAGGTGTTCGATGGGCACATCGCGGATCAGCGTGGGCACTTGGTAGAAGCCGCCTTGGGGCGCTTCGGGCACCAGCTGGCCTTGTGCGGCGATCGGCAGGCCGTCGCTTTTGGCGAGTTCCACAAAGCTGCGCACGCGCAGCATCTGCGATTCGCGGATCAGCGGGCCGCAGTTGAGGTCCATGGCGGCCGGGCCGGTGCGGGTCGCGGCAAAGGACTTGGCCAGGCGTTCCACCACCGCCTCGTACACCGGGCGGTGCACCAAGGCGCGGCTGCCCGCCGAGCAGGTCTGCCCTGCGTTTTGCACGATGGCGTTGGTCACCACCGTGGTCATGGCGTCCATGTCGGCGTCGCCAAAAATGATCTGCGGTGACTTGCCGCCCAGCTCCAGCGTGACGGGCGCATGGTGCTCGGCCGCGGCCTGGATCACCAGCTGGCCCACGCGAGGTGAGCCGGTGAATGACACATGGTCCACGCCCGGGTGGCGCACCAGGAGGTCGCCCGCTTCGTGGCCATAGCCCGTGACAATGTTGAGCGCCCCCGCCGGAAAGCCGACTTCGGCGGCCATCTCGGCCACACGCAGGATCGACAGGCAAGCGTCTTCGGCTGGTTTGACCACACAGGCGTTGCCCACTGCCAGCGAAGCGGCCACGCTGCGGCCAAAAATCTGCAGCGGGTAGTTCCAGGGGATCACATGGCCCGTCACGCCAAAGGGCTCACGCAGGGTGAACACGGTGTGGCCGTTGTAGAACGGGATGGTCTCGCCCATGAGCTTGTCGGCCGCACCGGCATAGAACTCGAAGTAACGCGCCACAGCGGTCACATCGCCTCGTGCCAGTGTGGTGGGTTTGCCGCAGTCGCGCGACTCGATGGCAGACAGCTCGTCGATGTGCGCCAGCATGTGCTGCGACAGGCGGTGCAGCAATCGGCCACGTTCCATGGCGTTCAGCTTGCCCCAGGCCCCGTTGAAGGCTTCACGGGCCGCGACCACTGCACGGTCAATGTCAGACGCATTGCCTCGGGCAATGGCGTCGAACTGTTCGCCGGTGGACGGATCGATGACCGGGATGTCCTGGCCGGATGCGGGCGCGACGTGCTGGTTGTCGATGTAGTGCAGTTTCATGGGGGCTATCTCCAATGTCATCCGGTCAGTTTACAACTTGCCCAAACGGGCCTCGCGGCATGGCTGTGAGGGCGACCCTAGGGAAAACGATAGGGCTGGTTGATTAGATCAATCATGTCGAAAGTGCATAGAGTCAGCAGAGGTCACCAAGACCTTTGGCCATACAAAACCCAGGAGACACCATGAAACGCCGCCACTTGCTGGTCACAGCTGCATCAGCACTGCCACTTTTGCATGCGCCGCAAGCGCTTGCCCAGTCCGACAAGCCCATCAAACTCATCGTGGGGTTTCCGCCCGGTGGCTCGATTGACACCGTGGCCCGGACGATTGCCGAAAAAATGCGGGTCGATCTGAACCAACCAGTCGTGATTGAGAACAAGACCGGAGCCGGTGGCCGCTTGGCCGCCGAATTGCTGAAAAACGCCCCGGCCGATGGCACCACCTTGATGATCACCCCCGTGGTGGTACCGGTACTGGCCCCCCTGGTGTTCAGCAAGTTGCCCTACAACCCAGCGACCGATTTCACGCCGGTGGGCCATGTGGTCAATTTCAACTTCGGGCTGGCGGTCAAGGGCGACTCGCCCATCAAGTCCGTGCCTGAGTTCGTGGCTTGGCTCAAGGCCAATCCGCAAAAGGCCAGTTTTGGTTCGCCTGCGGCAGGCAGCTTGCCGCATTTCTTTGGCTTGCTGCTGGCCCGGGAGGCCAAAGTGGACATGGTGCATATTTCCTACAACGGCGGTGCGCCTTTGCAAACGGCGGTGTTGGGCGACCAGGTGCCTGCAGGCATTGATGTGGTGTTTGAGTTTTTGCAGAACCACCGTGCTGGCAAGGCCCGCATCATCGCCACCTCGGGCCGCGCACGCGCCAAAGTCTTGCCCGATGTGCCCACATTTGCCGAGCAGGGTTTCCCCAACATCGTTGGGCAGGGCTGGTTCGGTTTGTATGCGCCGCCCAAAACCGCCAGCGCAGAGGTCGAGCGGGTCAACAAAGCGCTGAACAAAGCCTTGGCATCGCCCGATGTGATCGAGAAGTTCCTGTCGCTGGGTCTGGAAACCGGCGGTGGCAGCGCGGCCGACCTGGTGCGCATCATGGAAGCCGACACCAACCGCTGGGGCCCCATCGTGAAGGCTTCCGGCTTCAAAGCCGACTGAGCGCGAGGCCCTCATGAATCCAGAAAATGGCACCCTGCCCAGCGGGGAGGCTTACCTGTCTTCGTCATTCATTCGCGACGCTTGGTATGTGGCCGCTTGGGACCACGAAGTGGGCAGCAGCGGCTTGCTGGCCCGCACCTTGTTGGGCGAGCCGGTGGTGTTTTACCGTGACACGCAGGGCCAGGTGGTGGCGCTGGCCGATAAATGCCCGCACCGGGCGGCACCGCTGTCGCATGGCCGGGTCGAGGGGGACCACATTCGCTGCATGTACCACGGCATGCAGTTCAACCCGCAAGGTGCTTGCACCGACATCCCGGGCCAGTCGCAAATTCCCCCGTCTGCCTGTGTCAAGGCCTACCAAGTGGTTGAGCGTGACCGCTTCATCTGGATCTGGATGGGCGATCCGGCCCTGGCCGACCCTGCCCGGATTCTGGATTTCTTCTGGCATGCGCACCCCGAGTGGCGCATGAAGCCCGGGTACATCCACTACCAGGCGCATTACCAGCTGGTGGTAGACAACCTGCTGGATTTTTCGCACCTGTCCTATGTGCACCCCACCACGCTGGGCACCGTCTCCAATGCCCAAGTCCGGGCACAGATCGACCGCCTGACGGACGACACAACCGGGCCGGGCCTGCGGATCACACGCTGGTACATCAACGACGAGATGTCCCCCAACCACAAGCGCGTGGCCCCATTTGAAGGCTTGGTGGACCGTTGGCAAATTTACGAATGGCATGCGCCGGCCTTTTTGCGAATGGATGCTGGTTCTGCCCCCACGGGCACTGGCGCGCCGGAGGGCACCCGCGTGCCGGAAGCCTTGCAGTTTCGCCACACCTCTGTGCAAACGCCTGATACCGTTGGCACCACGCATTACTTCTTTTGTCAGGCCCACCATTTCATGTTGGACAGGCCCGAGATCACCGAAGCCATTTTTCAGGACGTGGTCAAGGCCTTTGCCGAAGACCGCAGCATCATCGAAGCGCAGCAGCGCAACCTGAACTTGGACCCGCATTTCAAACCCGTGGCCACAGCCCACGACAGTGGCCTGAACCAGGCCCGTTTCATCATCAAACGCCGCTTGCAGCAAGAAGCTGCCATGGCGAGCCCAGCAACCCGCCAGAAAATCAGCCCATGACACCCAGACTTCACAACAAGGTGGCCGTGGTCACCGGCGCCGCTTCGGGTTTTGGCGCCAGCATTGCCGAGCGTTTTGCTCAAGAGGGTGCCCGCGTGGTGGTGGTCGACCTGAACCTTGAAAAAGGGCAGGAAGTGGCCAACCGCATTGGTGGCCTTGCTTGCCGCTGCGATGTCTCCAGCAGTGCCGACATCGAACAACTGCTCCAGTTCACCTTGGCGCAATTCGGCCGCTTGGACATTGTGGTCAACAACGCTGGCACCACCCACCCCAACAAACCTGCTGGTGAGGTGACCGAGGCCGAATTCGATCGGCTTTATCAGGTGAACGTGAAGAGCCTGTTCCACATGAACCACCTAGTGTCGCCGATTTTTCGCCAGCAAGGCGGAGGTGTTTTTGTGAATGTGGCCTCCACCACAGGGGTGCGCCCTGGCCCCGGGCTTTGCTGGTACAGCGCCAGCAAGGGCGCGGTCATCACAGCCAGCAAGGGGTTGGCGCTGGAGCTGGCCAAGGACCAAATCCGGGTCTGCGTGATCAACCCCATGATTGGCGAAACGCCTCTCATGGAGCAGTTCATGGGCATGCCCGACACACCCGAAAACCGGCAGAAATTCCTGGCGCGGATTCCGCTGGGCCGATTCACCCGGCCGCTGGATGTGGCCCATGCGGCGGTTTACCTGGCCAGCGATGAGGCGGCTTTCCTCACGGGGGTGTGTCTCGATGTGGACGGCGGACGCAACATCTGACTGCCACAATGGTGCCACCCCAGCGAGGGTCGTACCGTCAGGCCTGATTTGGCCTGTGCCGGGTTCACGATTCAGCATTTTGAAATTTGACGCTCTGATTGGACATTACCCATGACCTACCCCAACACCCAACTTTTCATCAACGGCCAATGGTGCGATGCCGAAGGCGGCCGCACCTTGCCCGTGTTCAACCCATCCAACGGCATCGAGATCGGCCGCTTGGCACACGCAGGCATCCCCGATCTGGAGCGGGCCGCGCAAGCCGCCCAAAAGGGCTTCGAGTTGTGGCGTGACACGCCGGCCAATGAGCGCAGCGCCATCCTGCGCAAGGCCGCCGCTTTGATGCGTGAACGCGCCCCGCAAATCGCCGAACTCCTCACACAAGAACAAGGCAAGCCCCTGGCAGAAGCCAAGGTCGAGGCCATGTCGGCCGCCGACATCATCGAGTGGTTTGCCGAAGAAGGCCGCCGCGTGTATGGCCGCATCGTGCCGCCGCGCAACATCAACGTCCAGCAGCAAGTCCTCAAGCAACCGGTGGGCCCGGTGGCCGCGTTCACGCCCTGGAACTTCCCGATCAACCAGGCTGTGCGAAAGATGTCCGCCGCGCTGGCCACCGGCTGCTCCATCATCGTCAAAGCGCCGGAAGAAACGCCTGCCGCGCCCGCTGAGTTGATCCGCGCCTTCCACGACGCTGGCGTGCCCGCTGGCGTCATCGGCCTGGTCTATGGCACGCCCGCCGAGATCTCGAACTACCTGATCGCGCACCCGCTGATCCGCAAGATCACCTTCACCGGCTCCACGCCCGTGGGCAAGCAACTGGCCGCCTTGGCTGGCCAGCACATGAAGCGTGTGACCATGGAGCTGGGCGGTCACGCCCCGGTCATCCTGGCCGAAGACGCCGACATCGCGCTGGCGCTGAAGACCGCCGGTGCGGCCAAGTTCCGCAACGCGGGCCAGGTCTGCATCGCGCCCACCCGCTTTTTGGTGCACCACAAAATTGCCGACGCCTTTGCGGAACAATTTGCCGCACAAGCTCAAGCCCTGAAAGTGGGCGACGGCCTGACCGCAGGCACCCAAATGGGCCCCTTGGCCAACGAGCGCCGCCTGGCGGCCATGCAGTCCATCGTGCAAGACGCCCGCGCCAAAGGTGCCAAGGTGCTCACCGGCGGTGAGCGCATCGGTACACAAGGCAACTTCTTTGCGCCCACGGTGCTGTCGCATGTACCGCTGGACGCCGATGTGGTGGTCAATGAGCCCTTTGGCCCGATTGCCGCGATCCGCAGCTTCGAGAAGATCGAAGACGCCATCGCCGAAGCCAACCGCCTGCCCTTTGGTTTGGCAGGCTACGCCTTCACCAATTCCATGAAAACCCTGCACCAGCTCAGCCAACGCCTGGACGTGGGTATGCTGTGGGTCAACCAGCCCGCCGCGCCTTGGCCTGAGCTGCCGTTTGGCGGCGTGAAGGATTCTGGTTACGGCTCCGAAGGCGGCCCCGAGGCGCTGGAGGCCTACCTCAACACCAAGACGGTGTCGATCTTCAACGTCTGAAGGGCGTGGCCTTGATGCGCATCCTGCTCACGGGCTTTGAACCCTTCGGCGGGCAAAGCATCAACCCTTCTTGGGAAGTGGCCCGCACCCTGCAGGGTGCGGTGATCGCCGGGGCGCAGGTCACGGCGGTGCAGCTGCCTTGTGTTTTTGCGCAGGCGCTGCCCGTTTTGCAACAGGCGCTGGACACGCACAGCCCGGACATCGTGCTGGCGCTGGGCCAAGCCGAGGGGCGTTGCGATTTCTCGGTTGAGCGTGTGGCCATCAATGTGCAGGACGCCCGCATCCCCGACAACGCGGGGGCGCAGCCGATCGATGTGCCGGTGATTGACGGTGGCCCCGTGGCCTATTTCAGCACCTTGCCCATCAAGTCGTTGGTGGCTGGGTTGAAGGCCGCTGGCTTTGCGGCCTCGGTGTCGCAAACGGCGGGCACCTTTGTCTGCAACCAAGTGTTTTATGCCCTGCAGCACACGCTGGCAGGGCGAGGGGTGCACAGCGGCTTCATGCACTTGCCGCTGCTGCCTGAGCAAGCTGCGCAATGGCCCGGGCCGACCTTGCCCAGTTGGCCTGTTTCTGTGCAGGTGGCGGGCGTGCAGCAGGCCTTGGCTTTGTTGGTGGCGCACCGTCAGCAAGGGCTGAGCGACTTGGCCATCAGTGGCGGCACGCTGAACTGAATCGCAACACGTTTGCCACGGCAAGGGCTTCAGAGGTGTTTGCTGTGAGCGCGCAGGCATCGCGCCAGATACCGTCAAACGGGTAAGCCGATACCGTGGTTTGGGCGTGCCAACGCACAGACTGGGGCTGTTCTTTTCCGGATGATGAAGCTCTTGCGAAACAACAGGAGCACCCATGAACAAACAAACCATTTGCCGATGCGTGATCGCCAGCGTGCTCAGCGTCACTGCGGCGGCTTGGGCGCAGACTTCGGTCGGCTTGGGCCGCGTGGACTACAAGGAAAACTGCGCCAGCTGCCACGGCGCCTCAGGCAAGGGCGATGGCCCCGTGCACTCGTTTTTGGTCAAACCGCCCTCCGATCTCACGCGCATCGCGCAGCGTCACGGCGGCAAGTTTCCGCAGGAGCTGATGTGGGAGGTGATCGACGGCCGATGGTCGAGTGAAGGCGGGCCGCACGGCTCGCGCGAGATGCCGGTGTGGGGCAACGAGTTCAAAGCCCGTGCCATGACCCAGCCCAGCGACTCGCCCCGCACCGCTGAGTGGTCGGCGCGCAACCGCATCGTCTCTTTGCTCATGTACCTGGAGACGATTCAGCAGCCCTGAATGCCGAGGCCGTGAACCCCGGCTCCATGCGCTGGCGGGCGCGGGCGGCCACACCCGTGTCGGCAAAAGCCCAGGCCAGCGATGCGCCCATGCCCTGCAAGGCGGTGCGCAGGGCGGCTTGTTCCAGCGCGCAGCTGCGTTGGCGCCCCAGCATCTCCAGCGCCCAATCGGGCAGCAACTCAAACGCGGCCCGCACGATCAGGCCCACCAAGGGCCGGTCCAGGGGCGCACACGGGTAGTGCTCGATCAGGTCAATCGTCTCTCGCGTGCGCTCGTCCATCCGCAGCTCGGGCCGAAAGGCTTGCAGCTGGGTCAGGGCCTCGTGGCGTGTCAGGGGCAAATCGTGTGCCCCGAGGCGCTCGCCGATTTGCGCCATTTCGGCAAAGTACAGGTCTTGCCTGCCGGTGGACAAGGGCTGCAGCGACAGGTCTTGGTAGGCGCGCAAAAAGCTGGTCGTCTCGCCCAGGTGAACCCAGCGGATCAGTTCCGGGTCGTTGGCCACATAATGCGTGCCATCGGGCAGCGTGCCACGAATGTGTGCGTGGATGCGGTTGACCCGCTCGATGGTCTGCAAGGCAGCCGCCGTGCCGCCATAGGTGGTGGTGGCCACAAACAAGGCGGTGCGCCCCAGCCGCGCCTGCAGCTGGGTGCGAAAGCTGGAGTGGTCCCACACTGCAGCCAATGCCCTGGGGTGCAAGGCCTGCAGCATCAGCGACGACAAGCCCCCGGTCATCATGGCCACAAAGTGGGCGTGTACCTGCCATGCGGCCGAGTCGGGGCCGAACAGACCCGGGTCGCCCGCAGGCTGCAAAAAGTCCTGCGCATCGCCCGTCGCCCCGGTCATGGCCCGCACACGCTGGCCCAGCTGGGTTTTCAGGCTGGCCGAGAGCTGCTCGGAGAGCGGGGTCAGGACAGGGCAGTCCCAAGCGCTCAGGTTCGGCAAAAAACGGAATGGGCTGAACATGGTTTGGACAAATGCTGGACAAATTGCAGTTTGGGTCATTGCCCTGCTGGGTGCACGGGGCGGGGCAAAAGCCGTGAAATGCCTTGGGTTTTACGCCAATAACCCGGCATGCTGTGGGCTTATTTGTGGGCCGAGGCGTTTGTCCCCCGCGCCATGACCGAACATGCACGACTAATTTGGAGACCCCTATGGCCTGGCTGGACTTTTTGAAAAATGGCAACGAACTGAGTGAACTGTTGATCGAGGGCAACAACCCCTATGGTGCGCAGTTGCTCAAGCAAGCCGATGTGGACCAGATGCGCGACCACATCCAGCCCACAGAACGGGTGTTGGGCTATGTGCTGGGCCGCGTGGTGTTGTCTGGCCGTGGTCTGTGGTTGTTGACCGATCAGAACCTGCTGATTTCAGAAAACGACAGCGGCACCTTGGTGCATCACTTCGCCCTGAAAGACATCACCCAAGCCGAGTGCGTCAAAGGCAAATACGGTTACACCCTGCGTGTGACGGCAGCGGGCCAGCAGCGCAGTGTCTACGGCGCATCGTCCCATTTGGCGGCGGTGTTTTACCGCGCCTTGGGCCAAAAAGCAGCCTGCAGCCCGGTTTACAAACCCACGGCCCTCGATGCTGACGATGTGGCCGAGGTGGTTCACCACTTCTCGGACGCCGCGCTGCGCTTGCAACCCGTGGCCTTGGTGAACGCCGATGCCCGCGCCTTGATCGCCCGGCTGGCACAAGACGCCGCCAAGCAAGGCTGGCTGCAGCCCAGCGAAGTCCGCGCGGCCGAAGCCGTTCACTGACACTCAAGTGCTTTGTGGGAGCTCACCCCTGTGAGCGAAGGCTCTCAGGGCTTGCTGGCCTGGATGCGTTGGAGGTCAAAGCCCAGTTTGTCCAGTTTGCTCAGCAAAGCCTGGTAGGTCGCGGCAGGCATCTGCGGTGTGCGCGACAAAATCCACAAGTACTCACGCTTGGGCTCACTCACCACCACCCACTGGTAGTCCGGGTCCAGGTCGATGATCCAGTAATCCCCCCAGACCAAGGGGATGAACGACAGCCATTCAGGGGCAAAGCGCACTTTGAGCTGAGGTGAGTTTGGCCCGCCGATTTGCCGGGCCGCGCCCAAGGCCTCGCTCCATTCACCCTTGTCGGTTTTGCAGCGGTTGAGCACCTGCACCTGCCCATTGGTTTGCAACGTGTAGGTGGCCTGCGTGCTGCTGGCGCATTTTTTCTGGAACCAGTTGGGGTATTTGGCGATCTCGTGCCAAGTGCCCATGTAGCGCGGGACGTCGACCGATGGGACCGTTTGCAGCGGTGCCAGTTCGGCCTGCGCCGCCCCCATGGCCATCGCCCAAACCAACAGCCCAGAGGCCACACATTGTTTGGTGGTGTTCAGCAGGCGATGAGCCCGAATGGATGCAGTGGTCATGGTGTGTCGGTCTCACAAAAAAGAAAGGGGCAGTACCCATGTCAAGCATGACACAGGCACAGACCCAGTCTGTCTGTTACACCACGATGGGGCTGAGCGCGCCGTCCATGCTCATGCAAATGCCGGTGATGTAGCTCGCTTTGGACGAGGCCAGAAACACCACGGCGTTGGCGATTTCCTCGGGTTCGGCCATGCGGCCCAGTGGAATTTTGGCCACGGCTTGTGCCATCGCTTCTTCAGTGTCGATGCCCTTCAGGCGTGCATCGGCCGCCATGCCTTCTTGCAGGCGGTCCGTCAAAGTCAGTCCGGGGTTCACCGCATTCACGCGGATACCTTGAGGCCCGTAAGCGGCTGCCATGCCAGCGCTCACCAGCATCAAGGCCGCGTTGGCCGCGCCGCCGGGCAGGTGGATCGGACTGGCCACTTTGCCGCCGTTGCCCACCACGTTCACCACCGTGCCTTGGCCACGATGGGCCATGCGCTGGATGGTGGGCGTGAGCATGTGGATGGTGGTGAAGTATTTGGCTTGCATGGCATCGGCAAAAGCTTCGTGTGTCAGCTCGGGTGCGGGCGTGCGCTTGGCTGCGCCTGCCGAGTTGACCAAAACATCGACCGGACCGAATGCAGCTTCTGCCGAATTCAGCGCCGTCAGGGCGTCGCCTGCATCGCGCAAATTGGCTGACACGGTGTGGATGCGGTCGGCTGCAAAACGGGTCTGCAGTTTTTGCAGCGCATTTGTCAAATTGGCCGTGTCACGCGACACCAGCGTGACCTTGGCCCCTTCCTCCAAAAAAGCTTGGGCGCAGGCCAGGCCAATGCCTTTGCTGCCGCCGGTGATCAAAACATGCTTGTCGCTTAAGTGCAGGTCCATGGCGTTCTCTTCTGCTGAAATGATGAAATTGAAGCGCCTGATTTAACCACTCTTCACAAAAATTTTCCTCATGAATACCAAGACCTCTGCTTTGCGCTCGCGTTTGAATCAACCGGGCCTGGTGGTCGCACCGGGTGTATTTGACATGGTGTCGCTGCGCCTGGCCGACAGCTTCGGTTTTGATGCGCTGTACATGACCGGTTACGGCACCGTGGCCTCGCACATGGGCTTGCCCGATGCGGGCTTGGCGACCTACAGCGACATGGTGGGCCGCGTGACAGCCATGGCGGGCATGGCCCGCACGCCCCTGATTGCCGATGCCGACACCGGCTACGGCGGCTTGCTCAACATGCGCCACACCATCCGGGGTTACGAAGCGGCAGGCGCTTGCGCCATCCAGCTCGAAGACCAGGAGTTCCCCAAAAAATGCGGCCACACGCCGGGCCGCCGCGTCATTCCCATGGCCGACATGGTGAGCAAGATCCAGGTGGCCGTCGACTCACGCGAATCCAAAGACTTTTTGATCATTGCCCGCACCGACGCCCGTACCACGCTGGGCCTTGATGAAGCGCTGCGCCGGGCCGAGGCTTATGCCAAAGCGGGGGCGGACATTTTGTTTGTCGAGTCGCCCGAGTCCGAAGAGGAGATGCGCCGCATCGGCCAAAGCTTTGATGTGCCCTTGGTCGCCAACATGGTCGAAAAAGGCCGCACGCCCGTGCTGACGAAGCCAGAGCTGGAAGCGCTGGGCTACAAGATCGCCATCTTCCCGGTGACCGCCTTGCTGGCGGGTGTGCAGGCCATGACGCAGGTGTACCAACAGTTCAGGGACACCGGCTCGTCGGCCAAGGGCAGCACGCCGCTCTATGACTTCGCCGACCTGACCCGCCTCATGGGTTTTGAAGACGTGTGGGCTTTTGAAAAGCGCTACGCCGAGACCGATTGATTTCACCCCGAAACCCCCTGGAGACAACAATGCACAAGAAAACCACAACCCCACGACGCCAATGGCTCAAAACCGCGCTGAGCACCGGTCTGATGGCCGCTGCCTGCGGTGGCTTGACCCTCGGCGCCAGCACCGCTGCTGCGCAAGCGGCCTACCCTGCCAAACCCATTCGCCTCGTGGTGCCCTTTGCCACGGGTGGGGTGACCGACACCAGCGGCCGCCTGATCGCTGAGCAGTTGTCCAAACGATTGGGTCAGCAGGTCATCGTGGACAACAAACCCGGTGCCTCGGGCAACATCGGCACGCAAATGGTGGCTTCGGCCGAGCCCGATGGTTACACCTTGCTCTTGGGCTTTGACGGCACGATGGTGATCAACCCCCATGTGTTTCCCAAAGTCGGTTTTGACACCGCCAAGGACTTTGCGCCGATCGGCAAGATTGGTGATGCGATTTTGATTCTGGTGTCGCACCCCGGCGTGCCCGCCAAAACACTGCAACAAGTGATCGCCCTGTCCAAAACCCAGTCGGGTGGTCTGTCTTATGGCACCTCCGGCACGGGCGGCACGCCGCACATTGCGGGTGAATTGCTCAAGCAGCGCACGGGGGCCAACCTGATGCACATCCCCTACAAAGGCGGTGGTCAGGCCATGATCGATGTGATGGGTGGCTCCATTCCGCTGGTCTACACCGCTGTGGCGAGCGCTATTCAACACGTCAAGTCGGGCAAGGTCCATGCTGTGGCCGTGTCCAGTGCGCAGCGTGCCCCGTCCATGCCCGATGTGCCCACGTTCATCGAATCGGGCGTGGCCGATTTCGACATCAACTCTTGGGTGGGCTTGCTGGCTCCTGCCAAAACGCCCCGGGCGATTGTGGACAAGCTCAACACCGAGCTGAACGCTGTGCTCAATGACCCGGCAGTGCGCGAGCGCCTGAACACCTTGGGCATCACGGCCAGCCCGGGCGGCTCAGAACGCTTTGGGCGCGACATGGCGCGTGACCTCTCGCGTTACGCGGCAGTGGTCAAGGCGGCCAACATCAAGGCCGAGTGATTCAAGCCCGCAGCCCTTTGACCAGGGGCTGCGCCAGCCGCTCTCCTTCTTGCACCCAAAAGGCCGGGTCTGCACTGCGAATGCGGGTGATGGCGTTGCCCATGTGCGTGGCGGCGGCTTGCCTGGCCGCAGCAGCATCACCGGCTTTGACGGCTCGTAAGATGGCCTGGTGCTCGGTTTGCACTTCGGCCGCAAAGTCGATGCGCCGGGCCTCGTTGGCGCGGGTCACTTGAGTGGCCCCGTGCAAAAACTGGCCCAGGTACTCCAGCGTTTGGATCAGGAAAGGGTTGCACGTGGCATCGGCAATGGCCCGGTGAAACTTCACGTCTTCGGCCACACCGTCGCCGCCCGACTGAACGGCAGCATCAAGGGCTTGGACGGCTTGCTCGATCTTTCGAATATCGCGTGCGTTGCGCCGTTCGGCCGCCAGCGCAGCCACTTCTGCTTCGAGTGCGCGGCGCACCTCCACCATCTGGATCACAGCCTCTTGCGAGGCGGCATGCCTGGCCTCGAAGTTGAGCGGTGCAAAGGGCAATTGCGGGTTCACAAACACCCCGCTGCCTTGACGTGAGTCGACCAGGCCCAACGACTTGAGCCTTGACACGGCCTCGCGCACCACGGTGCGGCTGACTTCAAACTGCTCGACCAAGCGTGCCTCGGTGGGCAGTTTGTCGCCGGGCAAGAGTCGGCCTTGTTTGATTTCTTTGGCCAGTTGATCGGCCACCTGATCAGACAGCCGAGCGCCGCTGGACACGGGGGTGAATTGCTGGATCATGAAGTTGTCATACAAAAGACGGATCTTGAGCATAGCCTGAGATGGTTTTTCATGCTGTCAACCAAGTGCGTGGTGACACGCGGGGTCAAAAATCCTTGTAGCGCTAAAATTACGGATAGGTAAACTGATTTATCTATAGTAAATTACAGCCTGTCGCACTGGAAAGTGCTTTTCTCATGGCCGGAGACCACGCATGAGTGCCTACATCAACCCGATTTATCCTTACAAGTCGCCAGTCGACTTGATGTCCACACCGCCGCAGCGCAAACCCCTGATCGTCATTGGGGCAGGGCCTGTGGGCCTGGCGGCTGCCATTGATGCCCGCTTACAGGGTTTGGATGTGCTGGTGCTGGACGACGACAAGACCGTGTCGGTCGGCTCGCGGGCGGTTTGCTATGCCAAGCGCTCTCTCGAAATTCTGGACCGTTTGGGTATCGCAGAACAAGCCTGTGACATGGGCGTCAGTTGGAACATTGGTCGCACCTTTTTGGAAGAAGATGAGGTCTACCAGTTCAACCTGGTGCCTGATGCGGGCCACAAACGCCCCGGCATGATCAACCTGCAGCAGTACCACGTCGAGGAAATGCTGATTGCCCGTGCGCTGGAGCTGGGCGCTGACATCCGCTGGCAGCACAAGGTCACGGCCGTCACGCCCCATGACACGCACGCCACGCTGACGGTGGAAACACCCGAAGGCACGTTTGACATCGAGGCCGACTGGCTGGTGGTGGCCGATGGCGCACGCAGCCCGATCCGCCGCCATCTGGGGCTGGACATTGAAGGCCGCGTGTTTCAAGACCGCTTTTTGATTGCCGACGTGATCATGAAGGCCGACTATCCGGCCGAGCGCTGGTTCTGGTTTGACCCGCCGTTTCACCCCAACCAAAGCGTGCTGCTCCACAAGCAAAGCAACAACGTCTGGCGCATCGACTTCCAGCTCGGCTGGGACGCCGACCCCGAAGAAGAAAAGAAGCCCGAAAAAGTCATCCCGCGCCTGAAAGCCATGCTGGGCGATGAGCGCCCGTTTGAGCTGGAGTGGGTCAGCATCTACACATTCCAGTGCCGTCGCATGACCGACTTCCGCCACGGACGTGTGCTGTTTGTGGGCGACGCGGCGCACCAGGTCTCGCCCTTTGGGGCGCGCGGGGCCAACTCGGGTTTTCAGGATGCGGATGATTTGATGTGGAAGTTGGGCTTGGTCATCAAGGGCCAGGCCAGCGACAAGTTGCTCGACAGCTATGCGCATGACCGCCAGTTTGCGGCTGACGAAAACATCATGAACTCGACCCGCTCGACAGACTTCATCACGCCCAAGAGCCGCACCAGCAAGACCTTCCGCAACCAAGTGCTGGCGCTGGCCAAGCACCACCCGTTTGCCCGCAAACTGGTCAACTCGGGCCGCCTGTCCATGCCGTCGTTCTTGACGGATTCGGTGCTCAACACGCCAGATACCGACACATTTGCAGGTCAGATGGTGCCCGGCGCACCGATGGACGACGCGCCAGTGCAGATGGACGGCCAAAACGCCTGGCTGCTCGACCAAGTGGGCAAAGGCTTTCAGCTCATGCTGTTTGTAGACGCATCACCCCCGCCAGAGGTGTTGGCGAAACTCGCGTCCTGTGTGAGCGTGCCCCTGCGCGCGAATGCCCAGCTTGTCCAGGTGACGCCCCTCATCGTTTCATCCAGCCCCATGGACATTCCCGGCGTGAAAGTGATCGTCGACACCCAAGGCCTGGTGGCCAAACGCTACGACGCCACACCCGGCACCACTTACCTGTTGCGCCCCGACCAGCATGTGGTCGCCCGCTGGCGTCAGCTGGACAGTGCCAAGCTGCAAGCCGCATGGGCCCGCGCCCTGGGCCACAACATGGGCGCCAACATCGGCCAAGCCTGAACCGCACCAAGGACTGACATGCACACCGCCCTGAAAACAGACCCCAACTTCCATGAACCCGGTCGCCGGTTCTTTCGCGACTTCTCACCCGGTGACGAGTTCTATGAACACCTGATTGAAGCCCACAATGGCCTGAGCGACGAGCAAAGCGAAGCGCTCAACGCCCGCCTGATCCTGCTGTTGGCCAACCACATTGGGGACTTGAAGGTGCTGCGCGAAGCGCTGCAGGCGGCACGGGAAAGCGCTTGACGGGCAAGGCCATGTGATCTTCACCTGTTCCCTCACACTTGAAACGCTCGCGAACGCATGAATCCCTCTTGGTGTAAATGTATAAGTACACAGAAGAATGTAAGTTTATTGTGGCATTGGTTTAGTATCTCGACTTGAGGTCAGGCAAACCGCCCATTCAGACGGCCCTGATCGTTCTCATCAGGAGATTGTCGTGAACATCTACATCTATCTGTTCCTCTTGTTTGGCGCTGTATTCGGTTTTGCAACGTTTTCTTACAGGCATATTTTCAGCGAGGGGCCTCACCAGATCGAGGCGGCCGAAGGTGGCTCAACTCTGGGCAGTCGCGTGTTGTGGGCCATGGTCTGCACTTTCTTGTGGCCCATCATGGTTCTCACCGGCCTCAACTCAGCCCGAATCATGGCCAAGCGAAAACGTCAAGCCATGTCTGCCAATCGCTGAAACACGTGGCGTTCTGTCTGGGTTGCTGATCAGCACACATCTGAAGTTTTCAAACACCCGTTCTGTTCATGCGGGCTGAGAATGAATGCAGGTTACAGACTTTAGGCGTCACCAGACCCTCCATGTCCCCCTTTGCGACGAAACTGGATCACCTGGGACTCCTTGAACGCCGATCGGCAGTACTCTCGATACCCGGCCCTCTGAGCAAGTCGAATGGATGCCGCGTTCTCTGGGCCAATGATGCACGCTGTCGTCTTGGCGCCGAACTTTTCATCCAACCATGCAAGCGCAGCGTTCACAGCCTCAGTGGCGATGCCGCGCCCATGCGCCTCGCTTGAGAACACCCAACCGCCCTCCGGCAGGCCATCCAGGGGGGGACTGATGTCTCTTTCCCAGTTTGCAAAGCCAACGTCGCCGATGAGCTGAGCACTGTCCTTCCATTGCACGGCCCAAAAGCCAAAGCCAAGCAACGCCCAGTGCCCGCTGTAGCGAAGAAGCCGCGCCCAGCACTCCTCCCGCGTCGAAGGCCTCCCGCTGATGAATTGAGAGACTGCGGGGTCGCCCCACATAGCGGCCAGTGCAGGAAAGTCATCGAGTCGATGCGCACGCAAGATCAGTCGGTCGGTTTCAATAAGGGGTGCGCTCATGCTCTTCGGTCCCAGTTGTTCAGTTCAGTTACTGAATCTATCACCGGACGTAAGGTGCCGAGAGTGAGGCCCAACCCCTTGCCCAAGTTGACGCACCATGGCGTGCTGCCAGAACCGCGAGGCCTATTCGTTGACTTCGTGACCGTGAGCAGCCTAGCCGTTCACCTAGCCTTTGCCCCAGCATCTGACTTAAGCGCCGTTGCCAGCAGCGGTGCCAAGGCGACCACATTGCTCGGGTGCGCGACGCTGTCGGTGCTCCAGAACGCCCCCACACCGGCTTGGTGAATCAGCTCTAGCGCATCGCCTGCCAGCAGGGCGTGGGTGACCGCCACATCCACGCTGGCGGCACCTGCGGCCAGGGCCAGTGCGGCGGCGGTGGCAAGGGTGTGGCCGCTGCTGGCCACATCGTCCAGAATCACCACCGCCTTGCCAACCAGATCGCAGATGGGCAGTGCGATTTCCACACTGCGGTCGCCATGCCGCTGCTTGGTACACACCGCGTGTTGAAAGCCGTGCGCTGCAGCGGCTTGCGTGACCCATTGCGCGGATTCACTGTCTGGCCCCAGCAAAAAGGCCCCGGGGCGGTGCTGTGCAATCCAGTGGCCCAGCAGGGGCGCGGCGCTCAGCGCGATGGCCTGATGGGCTGGAACGGCTTGTGCCAAGCTGCTCACCCGGTGCAGGTGCGGGTCCACAGTGATGACCTCGTCGAAGAGCGTGCCCAACCATGCGCCCACGATGCGTTGGCTCACGGCCTGGCCGGGGGCGAAGGCTTTGTCTTGCCGCATGTAGGCCAAGTAGGGCGCGACCAGGCAGAGGTGCACGGCACCCAGCTGGCGGGCGGTGGGTGCGACCAGCAGCAGCTCGGTCAATTTTTCATTCGACTGGTGCAGGCTTCGCAGCAGCACCACACGCGGGGGCAAGTGCGACGGCAGTGTCAGTTGCATTTCGCCATCGGGAAAGCAGTGACGTTCCACCCGGTGCGGCAAGAGGCCCGAGGCTTCGGCTAGGCGCAAGGCGGCAGGGGCTTCGTCCTCAAAGTAAAGCAATGCGCCGTTTTCAGACATCCGCACACCTGCTTCAAAATTCGACAAACACATGAGGTACTTCATGGGCCTGACCGAGGGTGTAGCCGCTGGCTTTGCGGCACAGCTGCGCGGCAAATTCCAGATCGCTCGGGTAGGCCGCGTGCACGCGGTACAGCGGCTCACCCTGCTGGATGCTGTCACCCAGTTTGTGCAGCAGATCCACGCCGGCGCTTTGCACTTTTGGGGCACCGGCCATGCGGGCGATGCGGGCGATCTGCAGGTTGTCGATGCCGGTCACCACACCGTCACGGGGGGCGAACACCTCGAGCGTCAGCGCCCCCAATGGCGGGTGGTTGTGGTCAAAAGGGTGTGCGCCTTGCGCGGCGATTATGGCCTGCATGCGGCTGAGCGCCCTGCCGGAGTCGAGGATGTCGCGCGCGATGGCAAATCCGTCGCCGCCGCGCACATCGGGGTCGGCTTCGATCAGTCGGCCCGCCAAGCGCAGCGATTTTTGGCGCAGGTCGTTGGGCGCACGAGGGTCGTTTTCCAGCACACGCATCACGTCACGTGCTTCGAGCATCGGACCTACACCTTGGCCGATGGGCTGGCGGCCATCGGTGATGACGACCTCCAGCGACAAGTGCATGCGCGTAGCCACGTATTCAAACAACCGGCGCAGGCGCTGCGCCTCGGGCATGGAGCGGACCTTGGCCGTGGGGCCAATCGGGATGTCGAGCACCAGGTGGGTAGAGCCCGCCGCGATTTTTTTGGACAGGATGGATGCCACCATCTGCGCGGGCGAATCCAGCGACAGCGGCCGCTCGACCGCGATCAGCACATCGTCGGCCGGTGACAAATCGGCCGTGCTGCCCCAAGCCAGACAACCCCGGTGCGTGCGCACTATCTCGGAGAGTTTTTCAAAGGGCAGCTCCACATTGGCCAACACTTCCATGGTGTCGGCCGTGCCTGCAGGTGAGGTGATGGCGCGCGAAGAGGTCTTGGGGCACAGGATGCCGTAGGCCGCCAGGATGGGCATGACCAGCATCGAGGTGCGGTTGCCGGGAATGCCGCCGATGCAGTGTTTGTCGACCACCAGCGGCTCACGCCAATCCAGGCGGCGTCCAGCAGCGACCATGGCTTCGGTCAAAAAGTACACCTCTTCGCGGTCCATCTCACCCCGGTTGGTGGCCACCACAAAGGCGGTGAGTTCGATCTTGGAATAGTGGTGCCCCGCGATGTCCTGCACGATGGCGTGAAAGTCGTCCTTGTTCAAGCGCTCGCCATCGATCTTGCGAAACAGTGCTTCCATTGATGCTGGCGGCTCGGCCTGCGAGACCGATGCGGTGTGTCCATCGGGCACGCCCAAATGCCGGAAAGCGTCTTCTGACAAACCCACTTCAGTGCAGGCCACGATGTTGTCGTCGTCCACCACATTGAGGGTGGCCACCACCTGTCGTCCATTGGCCCGCACTTCGATCTTGGACAGCGCCTGAAAACCTTCTGCCCGATACACCGCGCAATTGCGGTTGAGGTAGGCCACGTTTTCGCGGTAGGTGTCGATGGCGACCCGGCGCAGCGACAGGGGCGAGGCCTCATTGACGCCGCTGGGGGGCGAGGTGCCAGGTTCGGCGACTTGGGTGTCCATGGCTTTCAGCCTACACCGAATCGCCCACTATGGGGTGCGGCTTTGAGACCAGCTTTTGCCTTTGCTCAAGGTTTGTCCATTCCGCGCCAAGCATGCGCTGGCAAATGCGCGCTCAGATACCCCGCTGCTTTTGCTGCAGGGCTAGCCTGCGGCAAAGGGGTCAGCCGCGCTGCAATTTGTAAACCGCCGTGCCCGCCATCAGGTTGGGCCACAGGCGCACTTCTTGGCCTTGTTGCAGACCAAAGGCGTCCATGATGCGCAACTGGTTCTTGCGCGCCAAATCGCCAAAGTCGGCGTAGGTGCCCACGCGGATGTTGGGCGTGTCGTACCACTGGTAGGGCAGGCGCTTCGTCACTGGCATGCGACCTTGCAACACACTCAGGCGGTTGAACCAGTGCGCAAAATTGGGAAAGGCCACGATGCCGATTTTTCCGACGCGCACTGTCTCGCGCAACATGGTCTCGGCGTTGCGTAAGTGTTGCAGCGTGTCGATTTGCAGCACCACATCAAACGATTGGTCGGCAAACAGGTTCAGGCCCTCGTCCAGGTTAAGTTGGATCACATTCACACCGCGTTGCACGCAGGCGTGCACATTGGCATCGTCCAGCTCCACGCCGTAACCGGTGCAGCCTTTGTGTTGCTGCAGATAGGCCAGCAAAGCCCCATCGCCACAGCCCAAATCAAGAACGCGGGCGCCTTGCGGCACCAGGCGGGCCATGGCTTGCATGATCAAAGGGTCGCTCATGCGGCACCTCCTTCGTTCAAAGTCTTCGCCATGTTGTCAAAGTAAGAGCGCACCACGTTCATGTAACGCGCATCGTCCAGCAAGAAGGCGTCGTGCCCGTGCGGTGCGTCGATTTCGGCGTAGCTCACGTCGCGGCGGTTGTCGAGCAGGGCCTTGACCATCTCGCGGCTCCGGGCAGGCGAAAAGCGCCAGTCGGTGCTGAAGCTCACCAGCAAAAATTTGCAACTGGCGCGGGCCAGCGCTTTGGACAGGTCGCCGCCAAAAGCGCGGGCCGGGTCAAAGTAATCGAGCGCACGGGTGATCAACAAATAGGTGTTGGCGTCAAAGTACTCGCTGAACTTGTCGCCTTGGTAGCGCAGATAGCTTTCAATCTGGAACTCGACGTCTTGTGTGGAGTATTTGTAGCCGGTGACATTGTGCGTGACGGCTTCGCGCAGCTCACGGCCAAACTTCTCGTTCATCACGTCATCGCTCAGGTACGTGATGTGGCCGATCATGCGGGCGATGCGCAGGCCACGCTTGGGCACCACACCTTGCGCGTAAAAGTGCCCGTTGTGAAAGTCCGGGTCGGTCACGATGGCGCGGCGCGCCACTTCGTTGAAGGCGATGTTTTCGGCGTTCAGGTTGGGCGCACTGGCCACCACCACCGCGTGTTTCACGCGCTCAGGGTATTGCAGCGTCCAAGAGAGCGCCTGCATGCCGCCCAAACTGCCGCCCATCACGGCGGCCAGTTGTTCAATGCCCAAAGCGTCGAGCAAGAGGGCTTGGGCGTTGACCCAGTCTTCCACCGTCACCACCGGGAAGTCCGCGCCGTACACACGACCGGTGTCGGGGTTCACATGCATGGGGCCGGTGGAGCCAAAGCACGAGCCCAGGTTGTTCACGCCGATCACAAAGAACTTGTCGGTGTCGAGCGACTTGCCGGGGCCGATCATGTTGTCCCACCAGCCCAGGTTTTTGGGTTGGTCGGCGTACACACCCGCCACATGGTGCGAGGCGTTGAGTGCGTGGCAGATCAGCACCGCGTTGGATTTGTCGGCGTTGAGCGTGCCGTAGGTTTCGTAGCTCAGCGAATAGCCACGGATGGACGCACCGCTTTGCAAAGGCAAAGGGGCTTCAAACAGCATGCTTTGGGATTCGGCGATCAGCATCGAATGTGTTCTGGTGTGCAAAAAAACAAAACCCGGCTTCGCAGTCAGCTGGGCCGGGTTTCTGTGAGATGAAACACACGCCATTTAGCTGAATTTCGAAACCATGGTGGTTTCGGCGCCCGCAATCGGGTTCAAATCGGCGCATGGGGCGAGTATAAGGGCGAACAGAGCCTCCCTTTTTTCAGGAGAACGCATGGCAGAACTCTATGGCTCGGACGCCTACAGCCCCGCAGAAATCGCCCGCCGCATTGAAGCGGTGGGCGAGACTAAGGCCCGCATGGCCACACTGCCGTTGGCTTTGCTGGGTGTGCTGGCCGGGGCCTTCATTGGCCTGGGGGCCATGCTGTTTGTGCTGGTCAAGTCCGACCCCACTTTGGGTTTTGCGGCCAGTTCGGTGCTGGGCGGGCTGGTGTTTGCCATGGGTTTGCTGATGGTGGTGGTGGCTGGGGCCGAGTTGTTCACTGGCAACAACTTGATCGTCATGGCTTGGGCCGATGGCCGGGTCAGCACGGCGCAGGTGCTGCGCAACTGGGCCATTGTGTGCGTGGCCAACTTTGTGGGGGCCGCTGGACTGGCGCTGCTGGTGTGGGCCAGTGGGCACACCAGCCTGAACGGCGGCGCGATTGGCCACAAGGTGGTGCAGATCGCTGTGGCCAAGCAAGATCTGCCTTTTGTCACGGCCTTGTTGCGTGGCGTGCTGTGCAATGTGCTGGTGTGCATGGCTGTTTGGATGGCCATGGGCGGGCGCAGCGTGACCGACAAGGCGGTGGCCGTGGTGCTGCCGGTGATGGCTTTTGTGGCGGCAGGCTTTGAGCACAGCATCGCCAACATGTACCTGATGCCGCTGGCCATGCTGCTGCAGCACGGAGGCCTGACGGGCCACACCGCCATCACTTGGAGCGGCATGCTGGGCAACTTGTTGCCCGTGATTTTGGGCAATGTATTGGGCGGCGCAGTTTTGGTGGCGGGGGTCTACCACGTCATTTACAAGCGCCAGCCGCCCGCTTGAAAACATCGCGCACAGGGGTGCGCTCCCACACCCGGGTGCTTGACTGTTATTTTTAAGCGCCCCAGCCCGACAGCGCAATCACGCCCAGCACGGCAAAAATGCCCGCTGAGATCAGGTGCACCAGACGCAGCGGCACCCGCTTGGTGATGGCATCGCCGAACCACACCACGGGTGCGTTGGCCAGCATCATGCCCAGTGTGGTGCCCGCCACCACGGCAAACCAAGCGTTGTATTGCGCGGCCAGCATCACAGTGGCGATCTGGGTTTTATCGCCCATTTCGGCCAAGAAGAAAACCACCACGGTGGTGAGGAACACCCCCATGCGCGGGGCGCTGTCACCTTCTTCGTCGTCCAGCTTGTCGGGGATCAGCATCCAAGCTGCCATGGCAATGAAGGATGCGCCCAGCACCCAGCGAAGCACATCAGGCCCCATGAAAGTGGTGACCCAGCTGCCCACCGCCCCAGCCAGACCATGGTTGGCCAGTGTGGCCACCAAAATGCCCAGCACGATGGGCCAAGGCTTGCGAAAACGGGCTGCCAACACGAGTGACAGAAGCTGAGTTTTGTCACCCATTTCGGCCAGGGCCACGATGCCGGTAGAGACGAGGAATGCTTCCATAGGGGAATGCGGGCGTAAGCCTGAACACTGAATCGGTATGAGGCGCGCATCTTACGTCACGGTCCAATGCACCGGTTTGGGGGATTAAGGGTGGCTCGGCACTGCTGAGTTACTTTGGGTGCGTTTCTTGCTTTTCTTTGGTGCGCGGGGGTGGATCGCCCCCGGAATGCACCAAATCAAATCAAAAATCCTCAAAGGACGATCGTGGAAGCACTAAAACAGGGCGCAGATGCGCT
>JBIKSF010000018.1:0-26721 GCA_044348785.1 Limnohabitans sp. | reverse complement strand
CGGTTTCATCGCCACCGACATGACGGCCAGCCTGCCCGAAGAACAACACAAAGCCTTGTTGGGCCAGATTCCTCTGGGCCACTTGGGGCAACCCGATGACATCGCGCACGCGGTGGCCTACTTGGCTGGACCAGGCGCTGGCTATGTCACCGGACAGGAATTGCATGTCAATGGTGGCATGTTCATGGCCTGATTTCCGGAACCCCCTTCCGGACAGGTAAAATCTTCTTTTTTCACAACCCTCAGAGGGACCCCATGAGCGATATCGAAGCACGTGTCAAGAAAATCATTGCCGAACAACTCGGCGTTGAAGAGTCACAAGTCACCAACGAAAAAGCCTTCGTGGCCGATCTGGGTGCCGACTCCCTGGACACGGTGGAACTGGTGATGGCACTCGAAGACGAGTTCGGCATCGAGATTCCTGACGAAGACGCAGAAAAAATCACCACGGTGCAAGCTGCGATCGACTACGCCCAAAGCAAGAAGGCCTGATCGACGATGACCCGGCGCCGCGTTGTTGTCACGGGTTTGGGATGCGTCAGCCCCGTGGGCAACACGGTCGCCGACGCATGGTCCAACCTGCTTGCCGGTCGGTCCGGCATTGGTCCCATCACCCGGTTCGACGCTTCGGCCATGTCTTGCCGGATCGTGGGTGAAGTCAAAAATTTTGACCTCGAGTCCTACATCAGCGCCAAAGAAGCGCGGACCATGGACCGGTTCATTCATTACGGCATTGCCGCGGCCTCTCAGGCCATTCAGGATTCAGGGCTGGCCACTGGCGATGCACTGGATGATGAAGAGGCTTGCCGCATCGGTGTGGTGATCGGTTCTGGCATTGGCGGCTTGCCGCTGATTGAAGAAACACACATCGAATACACCGCCCGCGGTGCGCGCAGAATTTCCCCGTTTTTCGTGCCAGCCTCGATCATCAACATGATCTCAGGTCATGTGTCGATGCGAAGTGGTTTCAAAGGGCCTAATCTGGCCGTTGTGACCGCGTGCACCACAGGTTTGCACAGCATTGGCGAAGCCGGTCGTCTGATCGAATACGGCGACGCCGACGTGATGATCGCCGGCGGCTCTGAGGGCACTGTCTCGCCATTGGGTGTGGGTGGCTTTGCCGCCATGCGCGCTTTGTCGACCCGCAACGACGACCCCGCAGCGGCTTCTCGTCCTTGGGACAAGGACCGTGACGGTTTTGTGCTGGGTGAAGGTGCAGGTGTCATGGTGCTCGAAGAGTACGAACACGCCAAAGCCCGTGGCGCCAAAATTTACGCCGAGCTGGGTGGTTACGGCATGAGCGCTGACGCAGGTCACATGACCGCGCCCAGCATGGATGGCCCCCGCCGCGCCATGCTCAACGCCATGCGCAATGCCGGTGTCAACGCCGACCAGATCGACTATTTGAACGCCCACGGCACCTCCACGCCGCTGGGTGACATCAACGAAACCAATGCCATTAAGGCGGCCTTGGGCGACCATGCTTACAAAACCGTGGTCAGCTCGACAAAGTCCATGACCGGTCACCTCTTGGGTGGTGCGGGCGGCATCGAAAGCGTGTTCACCGTGTTGGCGCTGCACCACCAAAAAGTGCCGCCCACCATCAACTTGGTCAACCCTGACCCCGAGTGCGATCTGGACTACTGTGCCAACACGGCACGCGATATGAAAATCGATGTGGCCCTGAAGAACAACTTCGGTTTCGGTGGCACCAACGGCTCTTTGGTGTTCAAACGCATCTGAGATTCGGGTCTTCATCATGCACAACGCCCCACCTGTGGCTTTCCCGGTGGGGCGTTTTGTTTGGGGTCGTGCTGCTTGGCTGGGCATGGCCGTGTTTTGCGCGGTGGGTTTGCTCATTTGGCAGTTGCTGGCGCAGTCGTCTGGCGCAAGGGTATTTCAGGCTTGGTCTTTTTGGGCGCTCTGTGTGGGCGCAGCTGGGGTCCTGATACCTCGGCAAGCGTTGACAGGCGGTCGTTTGTTCTGGAGCGGCGATGCATGGTTCTGGCAAACAGAGACGGGCGAAGACCAAGGTCTTGAGTTGTCAGTAGGCTTGGACTTGGGGAGCAGCCTGTTGCTTTGGGTTCGCTTGCAAGATGGACAAGGACGATGCAATCGGCCATTGGCCTGTGCATGGCTGAGCGAAGGCGCGATGCCCACAAAGTGGCACGGATTTAGATGCGCTGTATATTCCCGGCCAAAGACAACCCCTGCCACCGAGACGCCGATGACTTAGCATGTTCGGTGTGGCTTGAATTGATCATTTTTGGCCGCATCTTCGAGTCTGTCAGACATCGGGATTGACCACCACAAGGAGACATTTGTGCTGAAGCAACATTGGATTAAAACGGCTGCATCGATGGCACTGGCCAGTGGCATGGTTGCAGGGCTGGCATGGCTGCCAACAGCACCAGCGATGGCCCAGACCCCGAGCACGGCCGTGCGCGGTTTGCCTGACTTCACGGATCTGGTGGAGCAGGTGGGTCCCTCCGTGGTCAACATTCGAACACTCGAAAAAGTCCGCCCCAGCGCGCCGGGTGCATCGACACCCGATGAAGAAATGCAAGAACTCTTCAGGCGCTTTTTCGGGGTGCCCATGCCCAATGCGCCAAGGCAGGCCCCTCGTCAGCAAAGACCTCAGGAGGAAGCACAGCCTCGCGGAGTGGGTTCTGGTTTCATCCTCAGCTCGGACGGCTTCATCATGACCAATGCCCATGTGGTGGACGGGGCTGATGAGGTGATGGTGACCCTGACCGACAAGCGTGAATTCAAGGCCCGCATTGTGGGCGCTGACAAGCGCACGGACGTGGCGGTGGTCAAAATTCAAGCCACAGGCTTGCCCGCCGTGAAGGTGGGGGATGTGAGCCGCTTGCGCGTCGGGGAATGGGTCATGGCGATTGGTTCGCCCTTCGGGTTGGAGAACACCGTCACGGCAGGCATTGTGAGCGCCAAGCAACGCGACACGGGTGACTACTTGTCTTTCATCCAGACCGATGTGGCCATCAACCCGGGTAACTCGGGCGGTCCCCTCATCAACATGCGCGGTGAGGTGGTGGGCATCAACAGCCAGATCTATTCCCGCTCCGGCGGCTTCATGGGCATCTCGTTTGCGATACCGATGGACGAGGCGATGCGTGTCAGCGAGCAGCTGCGCAGCAATGGGCGCGTGAGTCGGGGTCGCATTGGTGTTCAGATTGCGCCTGTGACCAAGGAGGTGGCCGAAACGATTGGTTTGGGCAAGGCGCAGGGTGTGCTGGTTCGAGGGGTTGAAGAAGGATCGCCTGCAGAAAAAGCAGGACTCGAGGCGGGAGACATCATCACGCGCTTTGATGGCAAACCCATCGACAAACCCGCCGATTTGCCCCGAGCCGTTGGCAACACCAAACCCGGCAGCAAAGTGGGCATCACGGTGTTCCGCCGCGGCGGCCTCAGGGATTTGAATATCACGGTGGCTGAGGTGGAAGCTGAGAAAGTGGCTTCTGCAACCCCGGAAAAGAAAGCGCCAGCGGCCAGTGCTCAGCATTGGGGTTTGACGGTCAGTGATTTGACCGAGGCGCAGAAGCGGGAGTTACGGGTACGTGGTGGCGTGCGTGTCGATGCCGCCGCAGATGCTGCCGCGAGGGCCGGGATTCGCGAGGGAGATTTGATATTGGCGATCGCCAACACGGAAGTCACGTCCCTCAAGGAGTTTGAGTTGATCATGTCCCGTGTGGACAAGACGCGTCCCGCCAGTGTTTTGATTCGCCGCGGGGACGGCGCACAGTATGTGCTGATTCGCCCACTTCAATGAGGCTTGGACTTGTCAAGAGTCCTCAGTGAGCTGTAGGGCTTTGGCGGCAGTGGGGAGCTTGAAACAGGGTTTTTTGGGAAATTTTGAATTCAATGGGAAAGATTTTTAAAGTTTGTGCCAACTAACCTTAATCACCTCTCATAACGAATTTGGCTAAAATACCGGGTCTTGACCCATGATTGATGGCATATAGCGCAGGGCTGAGTTCACGATGCGAGATTCCACGAAGGAGTCCACCGGTGATCCACAGATGGCCCACAAGTTGTTCAACAAGATGTTAGGTTTTGTGTGAATAACTTGTGGATAAATTTTATGTTGCACGGCAACAACGACCTGCTGAACGTGTTTTTGGGGCTGTGCGCGTGGGCCAATTTGCCTACAATGAAGTCCCAACTATCGCAGTTGCCAATGATTGTTGGTTCAGGGCGCGTCACCACCAGACGCGCCCTTTTTTCTTTTACGGATCCTTGATCCACAAATACTTGCAGACGTTGTTTGATGAATCACATCAGAAATTTTTCGATCATTGCCCACATTGACCATGGCAAATCCACGCTGGCCGATCGCTTGATTCAACGCTGCGGCGGATTGGAAGCCCGCGATATGGAGGCACAGGTTCTGGACTCGATGGACATCGAGAAAGAACGTGGCATCACCATCAAGGCGCAAACTGCTGCACTGCAATACAAGGCCAAAGATGGGCAGGTTTACAACCTCAACCTGATCGACACGCCCGGCCATGTGGACTTCTCTTATGAAGTTTCGCGTTCGCTGTCCGCTTGTGAAGGGGCTTTGCTGGTGGTCGATGCCAGTCAAGGTGTTGAGGCGCAAACCGTGGCCAACTGCTACACCGCGCTCGACCTGGGTGTGGAAGTGGTGCCTGTACTCAACAAGATGGACCTGCCCAACGCTGATCCCGACAACGCGCGTGCCGAAGTCGAAGACGTGATTGGTATTGATGCGACCGATGCGATTCCTTGTTCCGCCAAAACAGGCATGGGCATTGAAGAAATTTTGGAAGCCGTGGTGGCCCGTATTCCACCGCCCAAGGGCAATCCCGATGCGCCATTGCGCGCCATGATCATTGACAGCTGGTTCGACACCTATGTGGGTGTGGTCATGCTGGTGCGTGTGGTCGATGGTCAATTGCTCAAAAACGAGCGCATCCGCATGATGGCCAGCAATGCGGTTTACGAAGCGGGCAGTCTGGGTGTGTTCACGCCTGCCAACCAGCCGCGTGAATCGCTCAAGGCCGGTGAGGTGGGTTACATCATCGCGGGTATCAAGGAACTGCAAGCAGCCAAGGTGGGCGATACCGTCACTCTGGAAAAGAAGCTGCCCAACAACCTCGGGCCAGCCACCGAGGCCTTGCCTGGTTTCAAAGAGATCCAGCCCCAAGTGTTTGCTGGTTTGTACCCGACCGAAGCCAACCAATACGATGGCCTGCGTGATGCGCTTGAGAAGCTCAAGCTCAACGATGCGTCTTTGCATTACGAGCCAGAAGTCTCGCAAGCGCTGGGTTTTGGCTTCCGCTGCGGCTTTTTGGGTTTGTTGCACATGGAAATTGTGCAAGAGCGCCTGGAACGCGAATTTGACCAAGACCTGATCACCACCGCGCCCAGCGTGGTCTACCAAGTGGTCCAGCCAGGCGGCGAAGTCGTCATGGTGGAAAACCCTTCCAAGATGCCCGACCAGGGCAAGCTGCAAGAGATTCGCGAGCCCATCGTCACGGTGCATTTGTACATGCCGCAGGACTATGTCGGCCCCGTCATGACGCTGGCCAACCAAAAGCGCGGTGTGCAGCTCAACATGGCCTACCACGGCCGCCAGGTCATGCTGACCTATGAAATGCCGCTGGGCGAGATCGTGCTCGACTTTTTTGACAAGCTCAAATCGGTCAGCCGGGGTTATGCCTCGATGGATTACGAATTCAAGGAGTTCCGGGCGTCAGATGTGGTGAAGGTCGACATTTTGCTCAACGGCGAGAAGGTCGATGCGCTGTCCATCATCGTGCACCGTTCACAGTCACAGTACCGTGGCCGAGCTGTGGTGGCCAAGATGCGCGAGATCATCAGCCGCCAGATGTTTGACGTGGCGATTCAGGCAGCCATTGGTGCCAACATCATTGCCCGTGAAAGCATCAAGGCTTTGCGCAAAAACGTGCTCGCTAAGTGCTACGGTGGCGATATTTCGCGCAAACGCAAACTGCTTGAAAAGCAAAAAGCGGGTAAAAAGCGCATGAAACAGATTGGCTCGGTCGAGGTGCCTCAAGAGGCGTTCTTGGCGATTTTGCAGGTAGAAGATTGATGCAGTTTTTAACGTCTTTGGTGTTGGCCGCTTTTGTCGGGTATGCCGGTGGCTGGTATTTGGGGTTCATCGAGGGCAACTTTGCGCTGCTACTGCTTTTGGCCACCGTGGTCACTGGCATCTATTGGCTGGCCGAGCGCTTCGTGTTCCTGCCGCAGCGCCAAAAAGCGGTGCTGCAACTCGAAGCTGAAACGGCCCAGCGCCGCGCCGAGTTGACCAAAATGGGCATCGACAAGGTCGACACCGACATCCGTGAAAGCCGTGAAAAGCTCCTCATGCAGCCTTGGTGGTTGGATTGGACAGCGGGTTTGTTCCCGGTGATCGTGGTGGTCTTCATCTTGCGCTCGTTTTTGTTCGAGCCCTTCAAGATCCCCTCAGGCTCCATGATCCCGACGCTGCACATTGGCGACCTGATCTTGGTGAACAAATTCCATTACGGCATCCGCCTGCCGGTGGCCAACACCAAGATGACCGAAGGCACGCCCGTGCAGCGCGGTGATGTGATGGTGTTCCGTTACCCCCCCAAGCCCAGCGTGGACTACATCAAGCGCGTGGTCGGTTTGCCTGGTGACGAGGTCGCTTACTTGAACAAAAGCCTGACGATCAACGGCAAACCGGTGCCTACCGAAGTGCTTCCGGACTTTTTTGACGAGTCCACCATGCGCTACCACAAGCACCGCCGCGAAACTTTGGGTGCCAAGCCGCACCAAACGTTGCAGGACGATGACCGTCCGGCCTTTGTGCCTGGTGCTGACCAGTTTGTCGGTCGCGAAAACTGCAACTACACCGTCGAAGGCGTGACCTGCAAGGTGCCCGCAGGACACTATTTCATGATGGGCGACAACCGGGATAACTCACTGGATTCGCGCTATTTTGGTTTTGTTCCAGACGCCAACATCGTGGGCAAAGCCTTCTTCGTGTGGATGAACTTCGGCAACCTCAAGCGCATTGGCGCTTTTGACTGAGGTGGGCGTGGCAACTTCCCCTGCATTGTCAGAATTACAAATCCGGCTGGGCTACGCCTTTCGCCTGAGCAGTTTGCTGCAGCAAGCGGTCACGCACCGCAGCTTCAGTGCCGACCACAACGAGCGCCTGGAGTTTTTGGGCGATTCGGTGCTGAACCTCTCGGTTGCGCATTTGCTCTACACCCAACTGGCCAATTTGCCCGAAGGCGATTTGTCGCGTGTACGGGCCAACTTGGTCAAGCAAGACACGCTGCACCAACTGGCCAAAACCCTTGATTTACCTGCCGTGATGCGATTGGGTGAAGGCGAGATGCGCTCGGGTGGTCAAAACCGTCCGTCCATCCTGGCCGATGCCCTGGAAGCGATCATTGGTGCTGTGTACCTGGACGGTGGCTACAAGGACGCCCAGGCCTTGGTCGAGCGCCTGTTTGCCCGGGTCGATATCAAACCCGACATGCAGGCGGTGGGCAAAGACCCCAAGACCGAGCTGCAAGAGTGGCTGCAAGGGCGCAAGCTCGCGCTGCCCAAATACACCGTGGTCGGCACCTCCGGCGCGGCGCACCGCCAACAATTCGAAGTCTCTTGCGAAGTGACCGAATTGCGCCAAACCCAACAAGGCTCGGGCGCATCGCGTCGCGCGGCCGAACAAGCAGCGGCAGCCGCCATGCTGCAGACCTTGAAATCCGAAAGCGCCGCATGAGCACCGATAAAAAAAACGCATCTTCCGAATCTGCGCCTGAACGCACGCCGCAAGAGCAAACCATGCGCCGCCCCGTTCAAATTGCGGGCGTGACCATTCAGCCACGCGACGCATCCGAAGACGCCGCCTTGCCTCCGGTCGCTGCCGCCCCCGCGCCTGTGCCAGTGGAAGGCCAGCGCTGCGGCCTGGTGGCCATTGTGGGTAAGCCCAACGTGGGCAAGTCCACCTTGCTCAACGCCCTGGTGGGCCAAAAAATCAGCATCACCTCGCGCAAAGCCCAAACCACACGCCACCGCATCACCGGCATCCGCACCCAGGGCGCGGCGCAGTATGTGTTTGTCGATACGCCCGGTTTCCAGACCATCCACGGCACCGCGCTCAACAAGTCGCTCAACAAGACCGTGGTCGGCGCGGTGAGTGATGTGGATTTGGTGTTGTTTGTGGTTGAGGCAGGCAGCTTCACCACGGCGGACGCCAAAGTGCTGGCGTTGCTGAAACCCGGCATCCCCGTCTTGTTGGTGGCCAACAAGCTCGACAACGTGCACCGCCGTGGCGACATCGCGCCCTGGCTGCAAAGCATGCAAGAGCGCCACGCCTTCACCGAGTTTGTGCCCATGTCTGCGAAGCAGCCCAAGGACATCGTGCGATTGCTCGACATTTGCGAAAAATACCTGCCCGAGCAGCCTTGGTGGCATGCCGAGGATGAGTTGACTGACCGCAGCGAGAAGTTCCTCGCCAGCGAAATGGTGCGCGAAAAACTCTTCCGCCTGACCGGTGACGAGCTGCCTTACACCTCGACGGTGGTGATCGACAAGTTCGAAGAGGAAGCCGGTCGCACAGCCAAACGCATGCTGCGCATTGCGGCCACCATCGTGGTCGAGCGCGAAGGCCACAAAGCCATGGTGATCGGTGACAAGGGCGAAAAGCTCAAGCGCATCGGCACCGAGACCCGCGTCGAGCTGGAAAAGCTGCTGGATGCCAAGGTCTTCATTGAGCTGTGGGTCAAAGTGCGTTCGGGCTGGGCCGACGACGAAGCGCGCGTGCGCAGTTTCGGTTACGAGTAATCCCCCTTCAATGGCCACCAAGCGGATCGCAGACGAGCCAGCCTATGTGCTGCACCGCTATGACTGGAGCGAAACCAGTCTGATTTTGGAGGTCTTCACCCGCCACCACGGCCGGGTGGCTTTGGTGGCCAAGGGGGCCAAGCGCCCCACATCGAGTTTTCGCCCCGTGCTGCTGCCTTTGCAGCCTTTGTCGTTGTCGTTTGGGGGTGACGGCGATATCCGCACGCTCAAATCGGCCGAATGGGTGGGCGGGCACGTCATGCCCACGGGCGAGGCGCTGCTGTCCGGTTATTACCTCAATGAACTGCTGATGCGTCTGACCGCGCGAGACGACCCGCACCCCGCTTTGTTCGAGGTGTATGCCGCCGCCGTGCGTTTACTGGCCAGTGGCGATCCCGATGCGCTGCAGTGGGCCTTGCGTGGCTTTGAATTGCTGCTGCTGCGCGAAATGGGCCTGTTGCCCGCCCTGAACCTGCAGACTCTGACCCTCAAGCCTTTGTCGCCCACGGACAGTTATGCGCTCGTGCCCGAGGCGGGCCTGCAGTGGGTGAGCGATGATCCGCGCCACGCCTTGCGCGGCGAACAATGGCTGGCGCTGCACGCGGCGCTGGCGTCCCCCAGTCCCTTGGCCGCTTTGCTGCGCGAATGCGCCGACCTGCTGGTGCAGCTTCAGCGCCCCTTGCGCCTCTTGCTCAACTACCATTGCGGTGTGGGTGCTTTGCGCACACGCCAAATGATGCTGGACCTGCAAACCTTATGAACATTTCTGCGACTCCTTCTTCCCAATGCGTGGCCCTGTCGGTCAACGTCAACAAAGTCGCCTTGTTGCGCAACTCGCGCCACCTAGGCCTCCCTAGCGTCACGCGTGCGGCCGAGCTGTGCCTGCAAGCGGGTGCGAACGGCATCACCATCCACCCCCGCCCGGACGAGCGCCACATCCGCGCCAGCGACGTGCCCGAGTTGCACGCATTGATGAAGGTCTGGCCCGAGCGCGAGTTCAACATCGAAGGCAACCCCTTCCACAACCTGATGGACCATGTGCGTGCTGTGCGCCCGCACCAGGTGACCTTTGTGCCCGACAGCGAAGGCCAGTTCACCAGTGACCACGGCTGGACTTTTCCACAAGACGCTGAGCGCCTGAAACCCCTGATCGATGAATGCAAGGCGCTGGGCGTGCGCGTGAGTCTGTTCATGGATCCCATCCCTGAACAAATGGCCGCAGCCCGCGCTGTGGGCGCTGACCGGGTGGAGCTGTACACCGAGCCTTATGCCGCCACTTGGGGCACGCCAGAGAACGCAGCCCAGTTGCAGCGCTACGCCGATGCCGCCGTGGCTGCTTTGCAAGCTGGCCTGGGCGTGAACGCTGGGCACGACCTGAACCGTGACAACCTGCCTGCCTTTGTGGCGGCCGTCAAAGGCCTGCAAGAAGTTTCCATTGGCCATGCCTTCATGGCTGACGCGCTGGAGCTGGGTTATGCCGCCACGGTGCAGGCGTATTTGGTTTGCCTGCAAAAATGATCTACGGCATCGGCACCGACATCTGCGACATCCGCCGCATCAAAGCCAGCTTGGAGCGGCACGGAGAGCGCTTTGCTGCCAAGGTACTGAGCGACGCAGAGATGGCCACTTGGAAGGCTCGCAGCGCCCGCTGGCCTGAGCGGGGTGTGCGCTACTTGGCCACACGGTTTTCGGCCAAAGAGGCTTTCAGCAAAGCCATTGGTCTGGGCATGCGCATGCCCATGACATGGCGGTTGTGCGAGGTGGGCAAACTGCCCAGCGGCCAGCCGGTCATCGTCCTGCACGGCGTGCTCAAAGAATGGTTTGAGGCCAAAGGGCTCAAAGCCCACATCACCGTCACCGACGAGTCCGAGTACGCCGCGAGTTTTTGCGTGGTGGAAACCACTTGAATTGACCGGGTCCTGCCCGACATTGGAAGAACAGCCCATGAGCATCCACGCCCCTCTGATCATCGACATTGCTGGCACCACTTTGACCGACGTGGACCGTCTACGCTTGGCGCATCCGCTGGTCGGCGGCATGATTTTGTTTGGCCGGAACTGGCACAGCCGTGCGCAGCTCACCGACTTGTGTGCCGACATCAAAAGCATCCGTGCTGACCTCTTGATCGCGGTCGACCACGAAGGTGGGCGTGTGCAACGCTTTCGCACCGACGGCTTCACCCATTTGCCGCCCATGCGCGCATTGGGTGAACTCTGGTCAAAAGACGACAAGGGGCAGCCCGGCTCGGGCGTGCTCAAGGCCTGCGAAGCGGCTACTTCGGCGGGCTTTGTGCTGGCCAGCGAGCTGCGCGCCTGTGGCGTCGATTTCAGCTTCACGCCCGTGCTGGATCTGGACCATGGTGAGAGCGGCGTCATTGGCGACCGTGCCTTCGCCCGCGACTCGCGCGTGGTGAGCCTGCTGGCCCGCAGCCTGATGCAGGGCCTGCTCCAAGCGGGCATGGGCAACTGCGGCAAACATTTCCCCGGACACGGCGCCGTCAAAGCCGACTCGCATGTGGCACTGCCCGTGGACAAACGCAGCCTCAAAGCCATCTTGGCCGATGACGCGCAGCCCTACCGTTGGCTGGGCAGTGTGCTCACCGCCGTGATGCCCGCCCATGTGATCTTCAGCAAGGTGGACAGCCGCCCAGCAGGCTTTTCGTCGCGCTGGCTGCAAGACATCTTGCGCGCTCAGCTCGGCTTTCAGGGCGTGGTCTGCACCGACGACTTGTCGATGGCTGCCGCACGCCAGATGGACGGCCGCACGCTCAGCTACACCCAAGCGGTCATCACTGCGCTGCACGCGGGTTGCGACCTGGCCCTGCTGTGCAATCGCTCGGCCGTGAACGCTGGTGCAGAACTGGACGAAGTGCTCGACCAGCTGGCTGAAGCTCAGCTCAAGGACCACTGGACGCCCAGCGAGATCAGCGAAGAGCGGCGCTTGAACCTGTTGCCCCGATCACCCGCCCGACCTTGGGACGAGCTGGTCCGATCGAGCGACTACATGCAGGCGCTTGACCGCTTGCCCTGAAACAGATCACGCCATTTCTGATTCTGCTTCTTGTCATCCTCGGGCTTGCCCCAAAGTTCCATGGATGGCTGAGTCGGGTAGGACCCGTATGGGTTGTCTTTCATATATTCAAAAAAGGAAATCGGCACAACATGAACTGGATCGTCAAAATCTTCATGGCTCTGCTTGGGCTTGTATTTCTTGGGGTGTTGCTCTTAGGGGTGGCCTGCTACATCGTTTATGCAACGATTCGTTGGCTCTTAACGGGTCGCAAGCCTCAGGTGGTGATGGTCTGGCAGCAGTTCAGTGCCATGCGCCAGAACTTCAGGCAAGGTGGTTTTCGTGCGGGACCAGGGCCAGGCTTTGAGGGTGCCAGAGAACGCGACACACCGTTCGACCACGATGACCAAGTCGTGGATGTGGAGGCCCGTGAGGTGGTGGAGGATGCGCCCCGTTTGCCACGCCGCTAGGTTCACACCACTGCTGGCCCTGATCGCAAGAATGGGACAGTCAGCATGAACTCTGGATTTGCTTTTTGATTTATATGTCTCTAAAAAGACTCTCAATGGAAAATAATTAATAAATTAAGTTACATTCAAGCCTTTCTCATATTGCCGGAGCCTGTGTGAGTAAGCTTGAATCTGAACGAACTTGGTATAAATTTTCATCAAAAACAATAAATATTTGTTTTTTGCTTGCATTTTGTGTCTTGCACGCTGCTGCGCAAGACACCCCTGGTCGTGAGCCTGCCGAGGCCCTTGCGGCCCCGCCGCCGACGATAGAGCCCTTTGGCGCACGCTATGCTGCAGTGGCGGCTGCGCCCAGCCAGCAGGCCCGAATTGTTCTTTACCGACCGGGTACCCAAGCACAAGCTGAGCCAGTCAATATTTATTTGAATGGGCGCTACCACGCGTCCTTGTTGCAAGGCGGCTACTCCGAGTTTTGTGCGTTGGCCGGGCCGGTTGTTCTTCATGCCGTGCTGGCAGATGCCCAAAAGCTGCACACAGGCAAGCAAGGGGCTGGACAGAGCTGGACTTTCCAGTCCGGCAAGACCTTGTACCTCAAGGTCCAAGAGCCAGGCCGTGTGGCCGAAATGGCCGCTGACCAGGCGCAGCGCGAGCTGGCTGGAACCGCGCAACAAATCCACACCATCACGCGCTCGCCTTTGGTGCAGGAGTGTCAGGCGCCCGCACCTGTGCTGGCCAAGGCCCCAGAACCCATTCCTGCGGCAAGACCAGTTGCCGCAAAGCCGCCAACGCCCAAGGCACCCGTGCCGCGCCTGTATGCGCTCGAATCCGATGCCTTGTTCGAGTTCGGCAAGTCCGAACTGCGGGCCAACAGTTACAACGCCATCGAGGTCATGGCACAAAGACTCAAACGCGATTTCAGCGGTGTGGAGCGCATCAGGGTGGTCGGTCACACCGATGCGATTGGCCAACCCAAGTCGAATGCCAAGTTGTCGCTGGAGCGCGCCAAAGTGGTGGCGCAGCAGTTGCAGGAACGCGGTCTGAAGCCCAGCAAGGGTTTCAAGATCGAAGGAGAAGGGGCCACGCACCTCGTCAAGCTGCGATGCGGCAACAAGCCGACTCCCGAAAACAAGCTGTGCCATGCGCCCAATCGCCGCGTGGACATTGTGGTCACAGGCGCCAGCCGCTGATGGCCCTTAACGCAACTCCACAGCCCAGACATTTCCCATGAAAAATTCCTACAAAGTCGTCGTCAAAAGTAACCAAGGCAACGCCAAAACCACCACCCACGATGTGCCTGAGCCAGGCTCATGGTGGGGGTCGCTGAAGATCAAGGCGGTCCCCGGCGCGCGCTACCAACTCATCGACAAGACCACAGGGCAAGGTCCGGACAACATCCGCGTCAAGCGCGTGGGCAACGACTTGCGCATCAGCTTTGAAGGCCGGGAGGACGCCGATCTGGTGATCTCCGATTACTACGAATACACCGAACCCGGCTTTGCCGCGCTGATCGGTGAAGCCGACCCCGGCGTCTACCACGCCTATCTGCCCGAATCAGGCCAAACATCGGCCCTGATGGGCAACTTGCCCGATGGCGCTTCACACATCGGGATGGCCTTGGGCGGTGAACAAGTGGTCGCATCGGGGGCTGCGGTCGGGGCCTTGGTGGCTGTGGCAGGCTTTAACCCTCTGCTGGCTGCACCATTGGCTTTGCTGGGGGCTGGAGGCGGGGGAGGTGGTGGTGCAGGGTCTACAAGTGGCACAGGCACAGGCACAGGCGGTGGCGGTAGCGGTAGTAGCAGTAGTAGTGGCGATGTCACACCCCCCAATCAGCCAAAAGCCAAATTGCATCCGGAAGACGACACTGGCGTCCTCAACGACGATGGCATCACCTCAGACAACACGCCGAGGTTGTTGATTGATGCAGACCCTGATGCGGTCAGCGCGACCGTGACCATCAACGGGAAAACGTACACAAGCACCGAAAAAATCAATGGTCAGTTTGTTGTGCAAATTCCAGACGAGGATGCGTTGGGTCATGGCGCACATGCGTATACGGTGGTGGTTAAAGATGCGGCTGGTAATCCGAGTCAACCCTTCCCTGGGTCTTTAAGGGTTCTGACGGATGTCCAGCCTCCTGGCAATTTGGAGCTCAAGAATTTGAAATTGACAGAGGACAGTGGAAAAGACCCGGATGACTTTTTGACCAAAGAAAAGAAGCTGCAATTTTCTGGTGAGGTGGAGGGGTTTAATTCTGACACTCAAAGGTTCTTGGTTCAACTGCTCAATGACGCTGGTGATGTTTTGTCGATGAGGTATGTTGAGCCAGCCGCGAATAAATGGGCGTTTGACAACCGTACCCAAGAGCTGGGGGTGGACAATAAAACCACGGATTATTTGATCAAAACCTCGGTGGTGGATTTAGCGGGCAACATTTTGAAATCCACGAGCCAGTCATTTGTGATTGATTTAGAAAAGCCTGTAATTAAGTATCCTAACTTTGGGTCTACTGAACAGTCGAGTTTGACTATTGGCTCTTTTGAAGCCAGCGAAAAGGGCGCTTTTAAATATGGTGGCACGGTCTTGAATGCAGACTCAGTAGAGTTCACTCAAGGTACCTTCCAAAAAAATGAATTCAATTTAAATTTCACTGATTTGGCGGGTAATGAGACGTTACTGACCAACGTTCACCAGCCTTGGATTTTTCCGAGCAATAAAGTGGGTTTAATCCAAGGGCCATCCGCTGGTAAGTTCATCACGCGTGCGGATTCGGTGGGTAAATATGAACTGGAGTTTGATTTGGACACTTTGGATGTGTCGTCGCTTTATGACACCCGTCCCACAGCGGGTGAAAAGGCTGCTATCAACCACATCAGTACGGTAGGCCATGGTCCTGATGCCATCGCCATCTCCATGGATGATGTGTTGGCTTTGGGCGTCAAAAACAGTTTCACCACATCAGGTAAATTGCAAATGCGCATTGATGGCGATGCAGACGATAAGGTGTTTCTGGACAACAAGATGGGCACTTCAAGCTCATTGCACTGGGTGATACAACCTCAATTACCTGGAGACCAGTACATTGCATATACCAATGCAGATTTGGGCTTGGAGTTGTTCATTAAACAGGGTTTACAGGTTACTGCGGTTCTCTGAATTCAAGTCCACCATGAAAAATGGCCCGCATTAGCGGGCCATTTTTGTTTCAGCCGCTAACGCCGCTCATTCCTGCACATGCCGCAGCGCAGGGAACAAGATCACATCGCGGATGCTGGCACTGTCGGTCAGCAGCATCATCAGGCGGTCGATGCCGATGCCGCAGCCGCCGGCGGGCGGCATGCCGTATTCGAGGGCTCGCACAAAGTCGTGGTCGTAGTACATGGCTTCGTCGTCACCGTCATCCTTGGCGGCCACTTGGGCTTGGAAGCGTGCGGCCTGGTCTTCGGCGTCGTTCAATTCGCTGAAGCCGTTGCCGAACTCGCGGCCGGTGATGTAGAGCTCAAAGCGCTCGGTCACTTCGGGGCGGGTGTCGTTGGCGCGGGCCAACGGTGAGATTTCGGTCGGGTGCTCCATGATGAAGGTCGGCTCCCAGAGCTTGTCTTCCACGGTCTCTTCGAAGTAGAACACCTGCAGGCTGGCCAAGCTGCGGGTGGACAGCTTGTTTTTCTCTTCGTTCATGCCGAGCTTTTTCAGCGCGTTGATCAGCCATTCGGCGTTGTCCACGTTGTCACCGGCTTCGGTGTGTTTGACGATGGCTTCGCGGATGGTCATGCGTGCGAAAGGCTTGTTCAGGTCCACTGGCTTGCCGTTGTAGGTCAAGTCCAGGGTGCCTGCAGCGGTCATGGCCGCGTCGCGAATCAGGCTTTCGGTGAAGTCCATCAGGTCCTGGTAGTTCCAGTACGCCGCGTAGAACTCCATCATGGTGAACTCGGGGTTGTGGCGCACCGAGATGCCTTCGTTGCGGAAGTTGCGGTTGATCTCGAACACGCGTTCAAAGCCACCGACCAGCAAGCGCTTAAGGTACAGCTCGGGCGCGATGCGCAAGAACATCTCTTGGTCCAGCGCGTTGTGGTGTGTCACAAATGGCTTGGCATTGGCACCACCGGGAATGGGGTGCAGCATGGGTGTTTCGACTTCCAAAAAGCCGTGCTGGACCATGAATTCGCGAATGCCGCTCACGGCCTTGCTGCGGACCACAAAGCGCTTGCGGGCGGCTTCGTCGGTCATCAGGTCGACGTAGCGCTGGCGGTACTTCACTTCTTGGTCGGCAATGCCGTGGAACTTGTCGGGCATGGGGCGCAGGCTCTTGGTGAGCATGCGGATGCTGGTCGCGTGGATGGACAGCTCGCCGGTGCGGGTTTTGAACAAATGGCCTTCCACGCCGACGATGTCGCCCAAGTCCCAGTGCTTGAACAGGGCGTACAGGTCTTCACCCACGTCGTCGCGGGTCACATAGACCTGGATGCGGCCGGTGGCGTCTTGCAGGGTGGCAAAGCTGGCCTTGCCCATGACGCGCTTGAGCATCATGCGACCAGCCACTTTGGCGGTGGTCTTGGCCACGCCTTCGCCGTTCAGTGCTTCAGCGGCTTTCTCGCCGTGGGCCTGGTGCAGGTTGGCGGCGTGGTGCTCGGGCTTGAAATCGTTGGGGAAGGCCACGCCTTGGCCGTCGGCCTGCGCCTGGCGCATGGCCTTGAGTTTTTCGCGGCGCTCGGCGATCAGCTGGTTTTCATCTTCTGGGGCGGGCGCGGCTGGGGCGTTGGCGTTCGTGTCGGACATGGCAGGCGGTGGTTGGGTTGGGTGCGCTGGGCACCTGAACCGGGGTTGCGAAGGGAATAGGAATGCGCCAAGGCGCAAAGCCTTCTATTTTAAGAGTTTGCGGGCGGCTTTTGGTCGGCATTCGGATCTGTGGCTTCGGCAGGGGCCACCATGTCGCCCACCAGCTCCAGCCGCATCAAGGGCTCTTGCATTGCAAACAGGCGGTATTTCATTTGCAAAGGCAAGGGCAGCAACTCGCCCCAGCGGTGGGACAGCCAGCTGCAGTCCTGAAGCCGCCAAGCCTCGGCCCAGTGAGGCACCTCGCTGGGCTGAGCGCTCAGCTGGGTCAACACTTCGTGCATTTGCGCAGACAAGTGTTGGAGGTCTTCGGGCACCTGCACTGCAGGCTCGGGCGGCAAAGCTTGCACCCGGCCCAGCCACAGGCCATCGCTGCGCTGCTGCGTGGCTTCGATGCGGAATTTGTCGACACCCCGGCACCAAACCATGACCAAGCCGGGCTGGGGCCGCTCGATGCGCTCGATCTGAACCCGGGTGCCCAAGGCCTCAAACTGCTCGGCCGCTGTGCCAGGGCGGTGCACTTCGCGGCCCTGGGTTAGGGTGACCACGCCAAAGCCGGTGCCCTGGCGTTCGCATTCGCCAATCATCTGTAAATAGCGGAGCTCAAACAACTGCAGCGGCAGCAAAGCGCCGGGAAACAGCACGGTGCCCAAGGGGAACAAGGGCAATTCCGTCAGGGCTTCGGGTGATGGGGCGTCGCGTTCAGGCATCTGGGTATCATCGCACGAGCAGGAGAAAAACGATGTTGTTCCAGATGGTGAGCTTGGTGTTGGATGTGGTGGCAGGCCTGATTGCAGGCACCTGTTTGCTGCGCTTTGTGATGCAGTGGCAGCGCATTTCTTTTCACCAGCCTTTGGGCCAGTTTGTGTTTGCGGTGACCGACTGGTTGCTCTTGCCGCTGCGCCGGGTGATCCCGCCGTGGTCGGCTTGGGATTTGTCGAGCCTTGTGGGGGCCTTCCTGATCAAGCTGGTGCAGTACCTGCTGCTGTGGCTGGTCGCGGGCGGGCAGGGCGCTTTGGCTTTGCTGCCGCTGGTCAGTCTGGTGGGCATGGCCCAGCTGGTGGTCTCGGCCCTGAGTGCGCTGGTGTTGGTGTTGGCGGTGATGTCCTGGGTGAACCCTGGCTCACCCATGTACAGCCTGGTGGCGCGCTTGAGTCAACCGTTTTTGAGGCCTTTCCAGCGTGTGGTTCCCCTGATCGGTGGCGTGGACTTGTCGCCCATCGCCTTGCTGGTGGTGCTGCAATTGGTGGGCATGGTGCTGGCCCAGTTGCAGATGAGCTGGCTGTACTGAGCGGATTTGATTGATTTGAAAAACAAAGGCCCTCCGAAGAGGGCCTTTGTTTTGGGGCGCAGGTCGGGTCAGCTCACCGCATCGGCTGGCTGGCGCTGGAGCATGGCCAGGGTGCTGGCGATGGTCTTGCGCAGTTCACGGCGGTCGCAGATGAAGTCCACCGCACCCTTGGTTTGCAAGAACTCGGCGCGTTGGAAACCTTCGGGCAGCGTCACGCGCACGGTGCTTTCGATCACGCGGGGGCCTGCAAAGCCAATCAAGGCTTTGGGCTCGGCAATCACCACGTCGCCCAAAAATGCAAAGCCTGCAGACACGCCACCCATGGTTGGGTCGGTCAGCACGCTGATGTAGGGCAGTCCTTTTTTGGCCAGGCGGGTCAAGGCAGCGTTGGTCTTGGCCATTTGCATGAGCGAGAGAAGACCTTCTTGCATGCGGGCACCACCGGTGGCGGTGAAGCAGACAAAAGGCACTTTTTGCGCGATGGCGGTTTCCACGCCGCGCACAAAGCGCTCTCCGACCACCGAGCCCATGGAGCCGCCCATGAAGTCGAATTCAAAGCAGGCCGCCACCAATTCGATGTTGTGCACGGCGCCGCCCATGACCACCAAGGCGTCGGTTTCGCCTGTGTTGTTCATGGCCTCTTTCAGGCGTTCGGGGTATTTGCGGCTGTCCTTGAACTTCAAGGCGTCCACTGGAACCACTTCCTGGCCGATTTCGTAGCGGCCTTCGCCGTCCAGAAAAGCGTTCAGGCGGGCGCGTGCACCGATGCGCAGGTGGTGCGAGCAGCCGGGACAAACGTTCTGGTTTTCTTCCAGGTCGGTTTTGTACAGCACCGTCTCGCAGCTGGGGCACTTGACCCACAAGCCTTCAGGCACCGAGCGGCGGTCGGCCGGGTCGGTGTGTTGGATTTTTGGGGGGAGCAGTTTTTCGAGCCAACTCATGAGGGTTCTCCTTCAGCGGCGAATTATCGTTGAAACGTCGGCAGGCCTGTTCAGGCGTCCAGTGCTTGGCGGATGCCACGCAAAAAGTCCGATGCCACGGTGTTGATTTGGGCTTCTGGGGCCGCGTCGATCAGCTGGATCAGGCGCGAGCCGATCACCACCGCATCGGCCACGCGGCTGATGGCTTTGGCAGTCGCTGCATCGCGGATGCCGAAACCCACGCCCACCGGCACGCTGACGTGCTGACGGATGCGGGGCAACATGGCTTCGACCGCGTCGGTGTCGAGGGTGCCAGAGCCGGTGACGCCCTTGAGCGACACGTAATACACATAGCCGCTGGCCACCTGGGCCACTTGCTGCATGCGCTCATCGGTGCTGGTGGGGGCCAGCAAGAAGATCAGGTCCATGCTGTGGGCACGCAGTTTGGCGGCAAATTCCACGCACTCTTCAGGCGGGTAGTCCACGATCAGCACGCCATCCACTCCTGCAGCCGAAGCGTCGCGGATGAAGCTGTCAGCGCCGTGCTTTTGGTCGTAACGCTCGACCGGGTTGGCGTAGCCCATCAGCACCACCGGGGTGGTGTTGTTGGTCTGGCGGAACTCGCGCACCATGGCCAGCACCTGCACGGTGCCAATGCCCAGCGCCAGTGCTTTGTCACCGGCCTTCTGGATCACGGGACCGTCGGCCGACGGGTCAGAAAACGGCACCCCCAGCTCGATGATGTCGGCACCGGCCTCGGCCATGGCGTGCATCAGGGGCACGGTGGTGGTTTTTTGGGGGAAACCTGCGGTGACATAAGGGATCAGGGCTTTGCGGCCTTGGGTTTTGAGGGCGGAAAGGGTGGCGTCGATGCGGCTCATGTCTGCTTCACTTCACAAAATTCACAGGCTGCTCGCCACCTTTGACCGACTGGCCTTGGCAGCTGGGGCGGCAGAAAAAGTCGGCGTTCGACAAGTCGGCCACGGTGCCGATGTCCTTGTCGCCACGGCCCGACAAGTTGATCAAGATGGACTGGTCAGTGCGCATGGTTTTGGCCAGTTTCATGGCGTAGGCCACGGCGTGGCTGGATTCGAGCGCCGGGATGATGCCCTCGGTGCGGCACAGGTAGTGGAAGGCTTCGAGGGCCTCCTTGTCGGTGATGCCCACGTATTCAGCGCGGCCGATGTCCTTCAAGAACGCATGCTCGGGGCCGACGCCGGGATAGTCCAGGCCCGCGCTCACGCTGTGCGTTTCAGTGATTTGACCGTTCTCGTCTTGCAGGATGTAGGTGCGGTTGCCGTGCAACACGCCGGGGCTGCCCAGCTGCAGCGAGCACGAGTGCTTGCCCGAATCCATGCCTTCGCCTGCGGCTTCCACACCGATCAGGCGGGTGTTTTCGTGCGCAATGTAGGGGTAAAAAATGCCCATGGCGTTGCTGCCACCGCCCACGCAGGCGATGACCGCATCAGGCTGCTGTTCGGCCATCTTCAATGTTTTGAACATCTCGGGCATTTGCGTGAGGCACTCTTCGCCGATCACGCTCTGGAAGTCGCGCACCATCATGGGGTAGGGGTGTGGGCCCGCCACAGTACCGATGATGTAGAAGGTGTTGTCCACATTGGCCACCCAGTCGCGCATGGCTTCGTTCAGGGCGTCTTTGAGCGTCTTGCTTCCCGATTCGACGGGCACCACGGTCGCGCCCAAGAGCTTCATTCGGTACACGTTGGGGCTTTGGCGCTTGACGTCTTCGCTGCCCATGTACACCACGCATTCCAGCCCGTAACGGGCGCAGATGGTGGCGGTGGCCACGCCGTGCTGGCCCGCGCCGGTCTCGGCAATGATGCGCGGCTTGCCCATGCGCTTGGCGAGCATGGCTTGGCCAATGGTGTTGTTGATCTTGTGCGCGCCGGTGTGGTTCAGGTCTTCGCGCTTCAAGAAGATTTGCGCACCACCCATTTCGCGGCTCATGCGAGCAGCGTGGTAAATGGGCGAGGGGCGGCCCACAAAGTGCGCCAGCTCGGATTTGAACTCGGCGATGAATTCAGGGTCGTGCTGGTACTTGGCGTACGCGTCTTTCAGCTCGTTGATGGCATGGGTCAAGGTTTCGCTGACGAAACTGCCGCCATAAATGCCGAAATGACCTTTGACGTCGGGTTGTTGGTAGTCGAACATGGTGTTGGCCTTGGTTGAGGGCGAGGCCGATCGGTGCTTGCAGAGAGGAAAAACGCTGCAAAGTGGGCCGAAACGAGCCTGAGGAATGCTTTAAAGGGAGAGGGTGTTGTCTGCGGTGCGCACCGCCTGGACAAACTGCCGCATTTTGTCGGCATCTTTCAGGCCCTTGCCTGCTTCGATGCCAGAGCTCACATCAACGGCCAGAGACAGGCCGTGCGTGCGCAGTGCCCGAATGCCATCGCCCACGTTTGCAGGTGTGAGTCCACCAGACAAAACGAGGTGAGCATTGACGTTTGGTGGCAGGAGTGACCAATGGAATGTTTTTCCGCCGCCGCCGTATCCGTCGACATGGGCGTCGAGCAAGAGGGCGTTTGCAGCGTGGTGTTGAGCTGCAAATTCTAGCAAGTCGAAGTCATGTACCTCGGACAGGGGGATTCGGGCGGCTTTCAGGTGGGGGCGGCCGGTGCGCAGCGTCATGGCCACGCAAAATTCGGCCGATTCGTCGCCATGAAACTGCAACAAAGCACCCGGAACGGCTGCACAAGCTGCCACGATGCGCTCGGGCGTCTCGTTGACAAAGAGCAGTACGGGTGTCACAAAAGAGGGCAGCAGACGGGCCAGTTCGGCTGCGCGTTCAATGCTCACGCTGCGAGGGCTGGGCGGGTAGAGCACAAAACCGATGGCATCGGCACCCAAGGCGCAGGCCGCCAGCACGTCGGCTTCGCGGGTAAAACCGCACATCTTGATGCGGGTGCGATGCTGCGGGGCCATGTTTGTTGGTGTGTTGGCTAGGCTCATGGCAACCAATCAAAAGCGGGGGTGGTGTCGGGCAAGCCCCATTCAGGGCTGTAAATCGGCCCAGCAAAGTACAGACCGTCGGGTGAAAACGTGGGCGCCGCCGCATCGCGGCTCTTGGCCAGCAGCACCTCGCGCATCCAGTCGGGCGACTGGTTGCCTTGGCCAATCGTCACCAGGCAGCCCATGATGTTGCGGATCATGTGGTGCAAAAAGGCGTTGCCTTCAAACTCGAAGCGCCAATATGCGCCGTGCTTGCTAATGCGGATGTGCCGAAGCGTCTTGACGGGGGAAAGCGCTTGACAGCTGCTGGCCCTGAAAGAAGAAAAATCGTGCTCTCCCAAAAGATGCTGACGGGCTTGCTGCATTGGCGCTTCTGCCAATGGGCGGTACACCCAACCTACACGGCCTGCCTCCAGGCTGGGGCGCACGATCGAGTCCAGCACCACATAGATATAGCGTCTGCCTGTGGCGCTGGCGCGGCAATGGAAAGTTTCGGGCACGACCTGTGCCCATTGCACCGCGATGTCGGGTGGCAAATACCGGTTGGTCCCGCGCACCCAGGAGTGCGTGTCGCGCTCCAAGTGGGTGTCGAAGTGCACCACCTGCATGAGCCCGTGCACGCCGGCATCGGTGCGGCCCGCGCACAAAGTGCTCACGCGGGGCACATCGCCAAACTGCGCCAGAGCTTTTTCGAGCTTGTCCTGAATCGTCAGACCCGTGGCCTGGCTTTGCCAACCCTGGTAGCGGGTGCCCGAATAGCAAATGCCCAGCGCGAGTCTCACGTCTGGGGGCCCTGTGGGGACGGCGCAGGTGGCGCAGCTGGCGCGTCAGGTGCGGGTGTCAGGTTCAGGTCCAAGTTCGCAAATTGGGGAGGCAAACCAGAGGGCAGTGGTAACAGGGTCGTGACTTTTTCGTGCGGCTGGGTGGGTGTCCACGTCGGCGTCAGGGCCGGCTGGACGCCAAATAAATTGTCTGACTTGTTGGGGCGCCGTCTGGCCCACCACGCCAAACCCACCATCCCTGCCAACAGGGCTGCAGCCCATCCCCCAATAGCGGGGCTGTGGCGGATCCGATCCAGCCAGGAAGTGGCAGGCAGCTCTGCGACGGCAACGGGCAAGCTTGGCTTCAAGCGCGGTGCCTCCATCGGAGATGCCGCTGTGGCATTGGTTGCAGCAGACAAGGACTTCAAGGTTTCCAAGTTCTTTTTGAGTGCAGCCAGTTGTTCGGTTTTGTTTTGAATTTCGCGCTCCACCGCCATTTGGGCTTCGGCGCTGCGCACGGTGACTTCGCTCTGGCTCAGGGTCAGTTGATCGCGTTCAGGCTGCGAGGGCGGCGTGGGAAGCAATGCTGGGCCGAGCTTGCCCGTCATTTCCCGGCTGGGGCTGTTTTGAGCTTTCAGGGCGGATTGGGCCAAGCGGCGTGCATAGGCCGCGAAATCCACAGTCTGGGTGATCACGGTTTGTCGCGCTTCTTCGGCCGAAACCTGGGTGGCTTCTTCGGCAATGGGCATGCGCACTTGAGCCCCTTCGCGCAACAAGTTCACATTGCTTTCGATGAAAGCCTCCGGGTTGGCTCGCACCATGGCCAACAGCATTTGGTCCAGCGACACACCTTGGGGCATGCGAGGCAAGGCCAACTTCGAAGCCGTGTCACCCGCTTGCACCGTGATGACTTCTGCCGACGCGCTGCTGTCCGCCACCGGGAGCACGTTGGCGGCCAAGGCTTGGGGCGAAACCACAGGGGCAGTGATGGCGGCATCACTGCGAACATTTTCGGGACTGGTCTTGACGGCCCCCGCTGGGGATACCAGCAGCGTGTAGTTCATGGCCAGACGGCCAGAGGGCCATTGGGCCTCCACGATGACATCAATGAAGTGTTCATTGACGGGGTTTGTCCCAGTCAAGGCGATGTAGGGCTTGCCGTCACCGCGGAACTCCAGACGGGTTTGCAGGCCGCTCAGGGCTGGATGAAAGGCCATGCCCGCTTGTGCGAAACTGGCAGGCTCTGCCAGTTGCACCTTGAGCCTGCGCAGATCTTCGACTTTGTATTGCGTGATTTCAACGGCCGCCCGAAGGGGCTGGCCCAAGTCTGATTCCACGTACACGTGGCCCAGAGACAAGGCCTTGACTGACAAACTGGCGCAGGCCAGCACCGATGCCACCGTCCAAGACCTGGCCAGTACGGGGGTAAAGAGCTTGGCGCGGCGCTTGCTGGTCATGGCGTCAGTGGGCCGTCGGTTTGATGGGCATCAAGCGTCCAGCAAGATGCGCAGCATGCGGCGCAGCGGCTCGGCCGCGCCCCACAGCAACTGGTCACCGATGGTGAACGCGCCCACGTACTCGGGGCCCATGGCCAGCTTGCGCACGCGGCCCACGGGAATGGTCATGGTGCCGGTCACGGCCACGGGGGTCAGGTCGCGGATGGTGGCTTCGCGGGTGTTGGGCACCAGTTTGACCCACTCGTTGTCGGCGGCGATCATGGCTTCGATGTCGGCCACGGGCACGTCTTTTTTGAGCTTGAAAGTCAGCGCTTGGCTGTGGCAGCGCATCGCACCCACGCGCACGCAGAAACCGTCGACCGGAATGGCCGAAGAGCCAAAAGCCTCGCCCATGCCCAGAATCTTGTTGGTTTCGGCCATGCCTTTCCACTCTTCTTTGGACATGCCGTTGCCCAAATCCTTGTCGATCCAAGGGATCAACGAGCCGCCCAGTGGCACGCCAAAGTTGGCGGTCTCGTTGGCGGTGAGGGCGCGTTGCTTGGCCACGACCATGCGGTCGATTTCCAAAATGGCGCTCTTGGGGTCGTCCAGCAGGGCTTTGACTTCGGCGTTCAGGGTGCCGTATTGGGTCAACAGCTCGCGCATGTGTTGTGCGCCGCCACCCGATGCCGCTTGGTAAGTCTGGGTGCTCATCCACTCAACCAGACCCGCTTTGTACAAGGCCCCCACGCCCATCAGCATGCACGAGACGGTGCAGTTGCCGCCGACCCAGTTCTTGCCACCGTGGGCCAGCGCGTTTTTGATCACCGGCATGTTGACTGGATCGAGAATGATCACAGCGTCTTTTTCCATGCGCAGGGTCGACGCGGCGTCGATCCAGTGGCCGTTCCAGCCTGCGGCGCGCAGTTTGGGGAAGACTTCGGAGGTGTAATCGCCGCCCTGGGCGGTGATGATGATCTCGCAGCGCTTGAGCTGCTCGATGTCGAAGGCGTCTTGCAGTGTGGTTTCGTTCTTGGCCATCGCGGGGGCTTTGCCGCCCGAGTTCGATGTGGAGAAGAACAAGGGCTCGATCAGGTCAAAGTCTTTTTCCTGAATCATGCGGTCCATCAGAACCGATCCGACCATGCCGCGCCAGCCTACCAAACCTACCAACTTGCTCATATCAACGCCCTTTCAGTTTTAAAACAGTGTTTGACCAGACTGTTTGCCCGGCTCGTCTGGCCGGGGGGCGCACGACGAACCAGACTGGATCAGCCCGTAATGGTCGTGGTTTTTGTGGAAATAGCACCCATACCAGCACCCACCTGAACGGTGTTTGCGCGATTCAAAGAGAACAAACTTAGGTGAAACATAGCCAACCATTGTAGCGGATGGCCTGGAGTGCCTCGGACGGCAGGGCGGTAGTGTCTGCGGTGGACCTGCGCGTAAACCCTTTGTGTTCAGGGTGTTGCGGCTGTCTATACTTTTGACAAGGACAAATGCATGACTTCACAACAATTGATTTTGAGTTTGGTGCTGGCCACCATGGTGTTTTCGGTGTCGCTCGAGTTGCGGATCGCGGACTTTCGGCGAGTCGCTCAAGCCCCGAAGGCGGTGCTGTGCGGGCTGATCCCCCAATTCATCTTGCTGCCGGTGGGCACTTGGTTGGCCACGCTGGCGCTGGATTTGCCTGCCAACGTCGAGGCGGCCATGATTTTGGTGGCGGCCTGCCCGGGAGGGAGCCTCAGCAACGTGGTCACCCACTTGGGGCGCGGCAACACCGCCTTGTCGGTCAGCATTTCGGCCGTGGCCAGTTTGATTGCGCTGTTGGCCACGCCCTTTAACTTCAGTTGGATGATCGCGGCCAACCCTGAAACCGCTTCGTGGCTGCGCGAGTTGTCGATCGACCCGTCTGGCATTTGGCTGAGTTTGTTGATGGTCCTGGGCATTCCGCTGGCGCTGGGGCTGCTGTTTTCGCACCAGCTGCCTACGCTCACGCAGCGCATCCGCAAGCCGCTGGGCAACTTTGCCGTGGGTGCTTTGATCTTGTTCATCGTGGCCGGTCTCATCAAGGAGCGGCAGCTGCTGACGCTGGGCCTCTTGCCCACGTTTTTGATTGTGGTGCTGCACAACGCCAGCGGTCTGTTTTTGGGCTGGGCCACAGCCAAGTCCATGGGCATGAGCGAGCGCGACCGCAGGGCGATCATG
>JBIKSF010000094.1:0-8392 GCA_044348785.1 Limnohabitans sp. | reverse complement strand
GTCCGCGAAGCGGCCCGCCGCAGCGTGCTGTGCTGGCTGGCCACGGTGGACGCCGAGGGTCAACCCAACGTCTCGCCCAAAGAAGTCTGGGCCATTGCCGACGAGCAGCATGTGGTGGTGGCGCACATCGCTTCGCCTGTCAGCGCGCGCAACATTGCGCAGCACCCGCAGGTGTGTTTGAGCTTTGTCGATGTGTTCGTGCAAAAGGGTTTCAAGCTTTCGGGCATGGCCCGCGAGGTGCGTGCAGCCGATCCCGAATTTGCGATCTGGGCCAAGCAGCTGCTGGCGATGGTAGGTCAACGCTTCACCATTCAAAGCGTGCTGGTCATTCAGGTGCAGTCCGTTGCCGCCATCGTGGCGCCAAGCTACCACTTTTACCCACACGAAACCACCGAAGCTTCTCAGGTGGCGAGTGCGTTACGGCAGTATGGAATGGGTTCGGACCAAAAATGATGTGACAGCCCATTTGCATGTCTGACCTTAGGATAGGTGTCTACGTACAACCAAATTCATTGACCCTAGGAGATGCCCATGACAACGCAAGGTTTTGTGGTGACGCACGCCAAAGATGCGCAGTTCGAGCGCGGTCTGCGCTCGTTTTTTGAGTACCGTGATTTGGGGCTCAAGCTGGCCACGCAAGGGCGTGTCACGGCCAGTGTGATCCGCGCCGCAGGCGGGCATGATTTTTCAAGTCAGCCGCATTTGCATCACACCGAGTTTCAGCTGGTCTATGTGCTCAAGGGTTGGATCGAGTTTGAATACGAGGGGCAGGGTCCGGTTCGGCTGGAAGCCGGCTCCTGTGTGCACCAGCCGCCAGGCATTCGCCACCGCGAACTCGGGCACAGCGAAGATTTGGAATTGCTTGAAGTGGTTTTGCCCGCCGACTTCAAGACCGAGACGGTCGACAGCGTCAACCCTTAAATAAGCAGGTCCTATGTTCCGCAGTTTTTTTCTCTCACGCCGCTGGGCCTTGTGGGCCTGGGGTGGTTTGTTCGTGCTGGTAGCGCTGGTCTTCATCACGGTGCAGCAGACCGTCAAGCTCAACGCTTGGTACGGCGAGTTCTATGACCTCTTGCAAAAGCCCGAACAAGCCGGCGGTCTCGAGAAGTTCTGGGGTTTCATGCAGCAGTTTGCGTGGATTGCTTTCCCGTTCATGTTGCTGCGCAGCCTGGAGACGTATCTGGCTTCTCACTTCGCTTTTCGCTGGCGTCAGGCTTTGACCGAGGATTACCTGCCGCGCTGGCAGGGCACAGATGCCAGCGTAGAGGGTGCTTCGCAGCGGATTCAGGAGGACTGCATGCGCTTTGCCCGTCAGACCGAAAACCTGGGCCTGGGGCTGGTGCGTGCGCTGCTCACGCTGGTGTCCTTCATTCCGATTTTGTGGGCTTTGTCCACAGGCATGGCGATTGCCTGGTTGAAGTTTGAGGGCTCGCTGTTTTGGGTGGCGCTGGCCACAGCGCTGGGGGGCACCGTCATTTCATGGTTTGTGGGTATACGCCTGCCGGGGCTGGAGTACAACAACCAACGCACTGAAGCGGCGCTGCGCAAGGACCTGGTCTATGCCGAGGACGATCGCAGCCGCATGCATTTGCCCACGGTGTTGGAGTTGTTCATGGGGGTGCGGCTGAACAATTTCCGGCTGTTCAACCACTACGCCTACTTTCACTTGTGGAGCAACTTTTACGGCCAGATGATGGTGATCTTTCCCTTCTTGCTCATGGGGCCCTCCTTGTTCACGGGTTTGATCACTTTGGGGGTGATCCAGCAAGTGAGCAACGCCTTTGGCAAGGTCAACGATGCGTTTTCTTACCTGATCGAGCGCTGGACCGACATCACCGAGCTGCGCTCGATTTACAAGCGTTTGTCGGAATTTGAAAAGGTGTTGACCTGACGCATCGACCGGCGTGTTCGCTCAGATGGCGGCAGCTGCGATATCGGCTGGCAGCGGGTCCAGCTCTTTGAGTGCCTGCAGGGCTTCGGCGTCTGTGCGGTAGAGCTTGAGGTGCGGGCTGTCTTGCAGCTCGCCTGCACGGCGTAAGGCCGTCTCCACCGGCAGCTTGATGCCGCTGATGTGCAGCGTGATGCCCCGGCTGGCCAACTGGCGCTGCAGCTGACCAAAGGTTTCCACACCCGTCACGTCGATCCGGTTAATCGGCTGTGCAAACAGGCACACATGTTTCACCTCGGGGTGCTGGGCCAAATGGTCGGTGATGGCGCGGTCAAAGTCGCTGGCCGCGGCAAAGTCCAACTCAGCGTCCAAGCGCATTGCATACAAGTGCGGTGCCAGCGGGGGCAATTTCCACAGGTGGCGGTCGCGCAGGCTGCCGTCGGGGTGCAGGCCCACTTCAATGATGCGCGGGTGCAAGCGGGTGTGTAAAAAGTGGCTCAGGCCCACCAGCACGCCGGTCATGACGCCCCAGTAAATGCGTGGCGCGGTGGCCAAGGTCATGGCAAAAGTGATGCCTGCCGTCATGGTCTCGATGCGGCCAATGCGCCAGAGGTTCAGAAACTGCCGTGGCTGAAACAAGTTGAGCACGGCCACGATCACAGCGGCCGACATGACCGAGCGCGGCACAAATTGCAGTGCGGGCATGAGGATCAGCAAAGCCAGCAGCACAAAACCCACCGAAGCCACCACCGCCCAGCCTGAGCGTGCTCCGGCATAAAGCATCAGGGCCGAACGCGAGAACGAGGTGCTGGTGGCAAAGCTGCCCGAAAAGGCCGAGGCCAGTTTGGCCAGCCCTTGGCTGAAGAGTTCGGTGCTGTCGTCCCAGCGTTTGCCGTCGCGGCGGCATTCGATGCGGGCACTGGACGCCGTCTCCAAAAAGCTCACCAGCGCGATCACCATGGCAGGCACCCACAGCTGATTCAGGGTGTCCAGCCCCGGCCACTGCGGCCAATAAAAGTCAGGCAGGCCCGAGGGCAGCAGGCCGACCACCGCGCCGTGGTCTTGGTAATCGGTGGCATAGCCCACGGCCGAGGCCACGCCCATCACGATCATGATGCTGGGCCAACGCGGTTTGTAGTGGCGCAGCAGCAGCAAGATGGCCAGACTGCCCAGCCCAAACCACGCTGGCCAGCCGCTGAGCCACACGGGCCACTGCTGCACATCCCAACTCCAGGCTTTGACGCCGAGCAATCCGGGCACTTGCGAGGCCATGATGAGCAAAGACGCGGCTTGAGTGAAACCCATCATCACCGGGGCGCTGACCAGGTTGATCAGCCAACCATAGTGGCCAAGACCCAGCAAGAGCTGGATGGCCCCCGACAGCAGCGACAGCCAGACCGCCAGCGCCACCCACTCGGGCGAGCCGGGTTCGGCCATGCCCGTGAGAGACGCACCAATCAGCACACAGGTGAGCGCAGCCGGGCCGACCGACAAGCGGTTGGCGCTACCAAACAGCACGGCCAAAAGCGCCGGGATCAGGCAGGTGTAGAGGCCAGTCACCAGGGGCATGCCCGCCAAGCCCGCATAGGCCACGGCTTGGGGAATCATCACCAGTGCCACCGTTAGGCCTGCCAGCACCTCGGTGCGGGCCAGTGGGGCCGTCAGGCGGGGCCATTGGCGGAAGGTCAAAAAGCGTTGCATATCAGGCATGCCCGATCTTAGCCGCCAGGGCCTCAGCGCTGAGGCATGTCTTTGACAGAGTAGCCCAGGCTGATGGTGGCGTCTTCCGGGATGGCAGGCACGGTGGCGTCCCAAGTTTCCCAAGCCACACGAAGGCTTTGCAGTGTCTCGGGCTGGTGCTTGGCCAGGTTGGCGCGTTCGCGTTCGTCGGCGGGGATGTTGAACAGGTAGTCGTTGCCGTCCACCCGCAGGTATTTGTAGTCGCCCATGCGCAAGGCGCGCTGGCCCCGGTGGTTCATGCGCCAGTAAAGCGGTCGCTCAAACTGGTGCTTGGCATCGCGCAGCACAGGCAGCATGGACACGCCATCAAACGGGTGCGCGGCATCGGCTTGCGCCCCGGCCAGTTCCACCATGGTGGCCGACCAGTCCATGGTCATGCAGTGCTGGGCCGATGTGCCGCCGGGTGCGATGACGGCGGGCCAGTGGGCGATCCACGGCACGCGGATGCCGCCTTCGGTCAGGTCCATCTTGCCGCCGACCAGGGGCCAGTTGTCGCTGAAACGCTCGCCGCCGTTGTCGCTGGTGAAGACGATCAGGGTGTTGTCGAGTTGGCCCGTTTTTTTGAGCGCATCCACCACCCAGCCAATGCCTTCGTCCATGTGGTGGATCATGCGGTGGTAGGTGTGGATGTTGCCGCCATGCAGGTGGAACAGGTTGTCCTTGACTTCTTGGGCCAGTGCATGGTCTTCGCGGGTTTCCCAAGGCCAGTGCGGCGCCGTGAAGTGCAGGCTCAAAAAGAAGGGCGTGCCTTGCGCCGCACCCGGGGCCATGCGCTCGACATAGTCCACAGCCCGCTTGGAAATCATGTCTGTCAGGTAGCCCTCTTCGGGCGTTTCGACTTCGCCGCTGTAAAGGTCGTGCGCGCCGCTGGAGGCGCAGTGTGTGAAGTAGTCCACCCCGCCCGACATGGGACCAAAGAACTCTTCATAGCCCGACTTGATGGGGCTGAAGTGGGGCGGGTAGCCCAAATGCCATTTGCCAATCAAGGCCGTGCGGTAGCCGCTGGCCTTAAGCAGCGAGGGCAGGGTAGGGTGCTCGGGCGGCAAGCCCAGTACCTTGCTGCCCTTGCTCTTGCTGTTGATGGGCTCGTCCGCGCCACCGCGCAGGCGGTACTGGTAGCGGGCCGTCATGAGCGCAAAGCGGGTGGGCGAGCACACGGGTGAGTTGGAGTAACCCTGCGTGAACTTGAGGCCGTTGGCGGCCAGCTGGTCGAGAACGGGCGAGACCTTGCCGAACTTTGCGTCGCGGCCGCCGTAGCAGCCCAGGTCTGCAAAGCCGAGGTCGTCGGCCACGATGAAGATGATGTTGGGGCGTTGGGAGATCATGTGACCGGGTGTGTGTGGCATGCCTGAAAATCAGCGCACGATGGGGCTCAGGCCCTCTTGTGGAATAAGCAAGACAGAATGTAGCGCCCTGACCGACAATTGATCTAAACAATCATCCCCCCGGAAAACCCTGATGTCCATGTCTCCATCTCAACGTCTGGCCTCGATTGAAGATCTGCTTTTGTACAGGTTGGGACGGTTGTCGAGCGTGGCAGGGGCGATGGTGGTGCGCTTGTGTGAAGGCGGCTATGGCATCACCCGTCGCGAATGGTCCGTGGTGGCCCAACTTTATGAAAACGGCAGCTTGCCGCCATCTGCTCTCGCCGAGCGCATGCACCGCGACCGTGCCCGCACCTCGCGCACCCTGACCGCTTTGGTGGCCAAACGCTTGGTCTTGCGCACCATTCCCGCTCACGATAGGCGCAGTGCATTGGTGAGTTTGACGCCTGCAGGCAGGCAGATTTATGAGGTGTTGATGCCTCAGATTCAAGCCATCAATAGCCAAATTTTGAAAGCGCTACAACCAGAAGAAGCTGCTCAATTTGACGAAGCATTGGAGCGCTTGCAAGCCCGCGCCCAAACCTTGCTTACCGAACTGAGCCCCGACTTACCCAAGGCCAATCGTCGTCAGGGCCAGCGTAGCAAGGAGGTGTCATGACGCCATGGCGTCTTTGCTTGTGTGTGTTGGCCTTTGCGCTGTCTCTAGAGGGCCAGGCTTCCGAGGCTTGGAAGGGATGGGTGAGTTGGGTCATGGATGGCGACACCGTGTTGCTTGTGCGCGACGGGCTGCCTGATCCGGTGAAGTTGCGCATCGACGGTATTGACGCCCCCGAGACCTGTCAGCCCGGCGGACCTGAAGCCCGCGACGCGATGATTCGCCTGGCCTTGCGCAAGTCTGTGCAAGTGCTGGACCACGGCCACGATGTTTATGGCCGGCAGATTGGCCGTTTGTTGATGGATGACGTGGATTTAGGTGCTGAGATGGTGCGCTCGGGCATGGCTTGGGCTTACCGGTTTCGCACAGGCAAAGGCCCCTATGCGGGTTTGCAACGTCAGGCCCAAAAACAAAAAATCGGTCTTTTCGCTGCACCTGAGGCCGCCATGTCGCCTCCCGTCTTTAGAAAATTTCATGGCACTTGCCATGGCGACTGAGCGCGGCAGGGGCCTTCTTCCACGCGCGTCAACACCATCATTCATAGGGGTGTTCAATGCATGGCCAGTCTCATAGAGTTAATGGGTTTGATTCTGAACCTCTATGGACCCCATTGAACTCTCACTGATTGAAGCTCAAAAAGCGATCCGTCGCAGAAAGCTGGGGCACCAAGAGTACGTTCACGCCTTGCTGCAGCAAACCGACCGATTGGCACATCTGAATGCTTGGATCAGCCGAGATAGGGAGCGACTGATCCAGCAAGCCAAAGTCCTTGACCAAGCCTCCTGTGCACAGCCTGATTGCCGACCCTTGATTGGCATACCCGTGGCGATCAAGGACAACATCGACACCGCCGATCTGCCCACCAGTGGTGGCACGCGGGCATTGCTCGCTTCCAGACCTCAGCGCAATGCCGCTGTGGTCGATCGCCTGCTGCAATCCGGCGGCTTGATCGCTGGCAAAACCAATCTGCACGAACTGGCCTTGGGGGGCACCACCCACAACGCGGTCACGGGTCCTTGTCGCAACCCCTGGAACCCCCTGCGCGTCCCGGGTGGCAGCTCTGGTGGATCGGCCGTGGCCGTGGCCTCACGCATGGTGCCCGCCGCTCTGGGCACAGACACTGGTGCTTCGGTGCGCCTGCCAGCCGCTTTGTGTGGTGTGGTGGGGTTCAGGCCCAGCATGGGCCGCTACCCCTCGCAAGGCATCTTGCACTTGTCACCAAGCAAAGACACCGTGGGGCCGATGGCCCGCAGCGTTGCCGACGTGGCTTGGCTCGACGCGCTCTTGGCTCAAGACCCAGCGGACCTGCCGGATGTGTCACTCAAAGGCCTGCGCTTGGGCATTCCGCGTGGGGACTTTTTTGAAGGTGCCGACCCGCAAGTTTTGGCGGTCATTGAACAAGCGCTGGATACGCTGGCCTCTGAAGGCGTTGTGTGCGTGACTTTGGATGTGCCCGACCTGAAGCGGCACAACGACACCACGGGATCGACCTTGGTGATGTTCGAAATGATGCAAAGCCTGCCCGCTTATGCCAAGGCGCAGGGCTTGTCGATGGACGCCCTGCTGGCGGGTGTGGGCAGCCCGGATGTGGTCCGGATCTTGTCTCGGCAACTCGGCCATGAACGCGTCACAGCCACGGCCTACGCTGCGGCGCTGGCCAGGCGGCAAAAGCTGCAGGCCGCTTATGCCCGGCACTTTGCCGACCACCGCCTGGATGCCCTGGCTTTCCCAACTTGCCTCATGACGGCCCCACCCATTGGTCACGATGACTTGGTGGATTTGCATGGGCAAGCAGTGCCCACATTCAAAACCTTGATCCGCAACACCGATCCCGGCAGCAATGCCGGACTGCCCGGCATCAGCGTTCCGGCAGGTTTGACTGCGGAGGGTTTGCCCGTGGGGCTGGAGCTGGACGGCCCCTTGGGCTCGGATCGCCACCTGTTGACTGTGGCGGCGGCCATTGAGCGGGTTTTGCCACGCCTGCCTCGGCCACCGATGATTCAGGCCTGATGCAAAAGTTGCCCAATGTGTGCGGACAATTTGTTGCGCCCCTGAACGCCGAGTTTTTCAAACGCATGACCCAGGTGATAACGCACGGTGGTAAAGCCAATGTGGAGTTGGCGTGCAATGTCCTTGTCTGAGCAACCGTTCAGGCAAAGCAGCACCACATCGGCCTCGCGCTGGCTGAGCTGACAAAAGCCGCTCAACAAGCGGCGCAGCTCGGCTTCGTCATGGCCCAGCCATGTGGTCTTGGAAGACTCATCGGTCTCCAGTCGGCTCAATGCAGCTGTGAACACGGGCGCAAGAATGTTCAGGCAGGCCATGTCTTGACGGCTGAAGTCGTCTCGTCCCCTCGCCCGGTAAATGACCAAATCGCCCAGGCAGTCATCACCACGGTAGGCGTACAGGTTCACGCCCCAGTGAATACCGTCCTGACGCAGGTGGTCGTTGTAAAACTCGGAGCCCTCCAGCTCTTGCACTGAACACACATCGCTAACCCGAACGGGCGTGCGCATGGCCTGCAAACGCGGCGTGATGGGATCACAAAACTGGAAGTGCTCTTCGTAAGCCCGGATTCTGGACGGCTTGACGTTGTAAGAAGCGCAGATGGCGTAGCGACGCTTGGTGGCATGCCATTGGCGAGACACCAGATGATCGGCTTGCATGAACTGCGCCAAGGGTTGCGCCAAGGTCTGGAGCAGTTGCGCTTTCGAGACATCTGAGGCCATCACCGCGCACAGGTCTGCCAGCATTTTGGATCGTTGTGTGTTCAGGTACATAGGT
>JBIKSF010000093.1:0-8457 GCA_044348785.1 Limnohabitans sp. | reverse complement strand
TCGGCAAACTGGCGGGTGTGAGCGAGCCCGAAGCCAAGCGCAAGATCATCGGCGGTTTGTTTGTGGATGTTTTCAAGGAACAAGCCGCAAAACTCAAAGCCGGGGACGGCGGCCACAAAGGCGCGACCTTCCTGGCCCAAGGCACGATTTACCCCGACGTGATCGAGTCGGGTGGTGCCAAGAGCAAAAAAGCCGTCACCATCAAGAGCCACCACAACGTGGGCGGCTTGCCCGAGCAACTGGGCCTGAAACTGCTGGAGCCGCTGCGCGAATTGTTCAAAGACGAAGTGCGCGAATTGGGCGTGGCACTGGGCTTGCCCCGCGAGATGGTCTACCGCCACCCCTTTCCAGGCCCAGGCCTAGGCGTGCGCATCTTGGGTGAAGTCAAAAAAGAATACGCCGACCTGCTGCGCCGGGCGGACGCGATCTTCATCGAAGAACTGCGCAACTTCACGGGCGATGACGGCAAGACCTGGTACGACCTGACCAGCCAAGCCTTCACCGTGTTCTTGCCCGTGAAAAGCGTGGGCGTGATGGGCGACGGCCGCACTTACGACTACGTGGTGGCGCTGCGCGCCGTGCAAACCAGCGACTTCATGACCGCCGACTGGGCTGAGCTGCCTTATGCGCTGCTCAAGAAAGTCTCCGGGCGCATCATCAACGAGGTGCGCGGCATCAACCGGGTGACTTACGACGTGTCGAGCAAGCCGCCTGCAACGATCGAGTGGGAATAAACTCTGAAAAATCGACTCACGCCACAAGGGGCCGTATGCAATTCAAGTTCATCAAAAAATTCATTTGTATCGGGGGTCTTTTGGCCCTGTCTGCCTCTGCTTGGTCGGCTAGTTTTGACTGTGCCAAGGCGCGTAAGCCCCTAGAGAAGCTCATCTGTTCCAACCCGGAGCTCGATGCAGCCGACAGTCGTATGGGTGATGTCTACAAGCAGATCAATGCGGGCTTTCCGCTCAAAGGCTTCGTGCTGGCAACCCAGCGCGTTTTCCTCTCGGGTTATGCGTATTGCATGCAAGACAGTAAAGGCAAGCTTTCTTCGGGGCCGGATGCGGTGCAACGCTGTGTCAAAGCGGCGCAGCAACGAACGGCAGAACTGCAGTCTCTGTTGCAGGCCAAGGCCTATGCCGAGTCGCCCGACAAGTTCAGCCACGACAGTCTGGCCGTCTTGGTCTACCCAGCGAATGGGCGTAATCGCATCCGCCTGTGGGGAAATTGGATGCCCGATGCACACAATCCTCGCCCATTTCCGGATGGCTTTTTGTGCGACATCGATGAGGAGCTCAAGCCTGTAAAAGGCGGATTCGCCACAGACTCGACCGATGACGCTGTTTTTGCCATCTCTGATGCGGCAGTCACGATCAGTGGCTACATCATGTGCACACCCCGCAATGGCATCAGTGAAGGCACCTACCGAAGAGTCCGTTGATACGTAAGTCCCTTGTGTAGGTTGGCGTCTGATAGATTCAGGATATGTATTTGCCTGAACAATTAAACTGCCTCGAGTCGCACGCGGCCATGTACGCCACTTATGCCCAAGGCTGCGAACAAGAGCAATCCCTCGCCCAGTGGATGCGGCTTTTGGGCATGGTGGCTTGACCGTGGACACACCAAGCCAAGACGCGCACTGGATGGGTCTGGCCCTGGAGCAGGCCCGTCAGGCCGCCGCAGCGGGTGAGGTGCCGGTGGGCGCTGTGGTCGTGAAAGACGGCCAGGTGATTGCCACGGGCCGCAACGCCCCAATTGCCAGCCACGATCCGACGGCGCACGCCGAAGTGGTGGCGCTGCGCGAAGCGGCCCGACTCCTTGGGAATTACCGGCTCGATGGCTGCACCTTGTATGTGACCTTGGAGCCCTGTGCCATGTGCAGCGGCGCCATGTTGCACGCCCGGGTCGACCGGGTGGTGTTTGGTGCCCCTGATCCGCGCACCGGGGTGGCAGGCTCGGTGCTCAACTTGTTTGACCACACGCAACTGAACCACCAGACAGAGGTGACGGGCGGTGTGCTGGCCGAAGAATGTGGCCAGTTGCTCAAAGACTTTTTCAAACCCCGGCGCATCAACGCCGACCCGGTGCGCGAAGACGCCTTGCGCACGCCCGACGACGCCTTTGCCGATTTGCCCGATTACCCGTGGCAGCCGCGCTACGTGAACGATTTGCCCAGCAGTGCTGGGCTGCGCTTGCACTACTTGGACGAAGGCGACGCGAATGCTCCTTTGACCTGGCTGTGTTTGCACGGCAACCCGGCCTGGAGTTACCTCTACCGCAAGATGGTCCCGGTTTGGCTGGCGGCAGGGCACCGGGTGGTCGCGCCCGACTTGATCGGTTTTGGCAAGAGCGACAAGCCCAAGAAGGACAGTTTTCATCAGTTTGCAACCCACCGCCAGTCGTTGCTGGATTTGATCGAGCGACTCGATCTGCAACGCGTGGTGCTGGTGGTTCAGGATTGGGGCGGCATTTTGGGGCTGACTTTGCCCATGGACGCGCCCGAGCGTTTCAAGGGTTTGCTGGTCATGAACACGACATTGGCCACCGGCGAGCAGCCTCTGAGCGATGGCTTTTTGTCCTGGCGCAATTGGTGCCAAAGCCAGCCGCTGTTCGACGTCGGCAAGCTGTTCAAACGCGGCAACCCCGTCATGACCACGCAAGAGACAGCGGCTTACAACTCACCGTTTCCGGACAAGGGCTACCGCGCCGCGTTGCGCGCCTTTCCGCCCATGGTGCCGGAGTTCGCCGACTCGCCCGGTGCGGCCATCTCGCGGCAAGCGCGTAACTTTTGGCGCAACGATTGGCAAGGTCAGAGTTTCATGGCCATTGGCCAGCAAGACCCGGTGCTGGGCGAACCGGTGATGCGCCAGTTGCAACGTCAGATCAAGGGTTGCCCCGAGCCGATGCTGTTGCCCGATTCGGGACATTTTGTGCAAGAGCAGGGCAGGGCGGTTGCCGAAGCCGCTGTGCGACACTTCAAGCCCTGAAAAAGAACACAGCCCATGGCCCACATTTACATTTTTTCTCCCTCCAGCGCCGTGCGCGACAAAGCTGCATTTCGCAGAGGCGTCAAACGCCTGAAATCGCAAGGCCATGAGGTGGAAGTCGACGAGGCGGCGTTGGCCAGCCACATGCGCTTTGCGGGCGACGACGCCACGCGCATCTCTGCCATCACCCGCGCTGCCGCAAGTGGGGCCAACGTGGCGCTCATCTCGCGCGGCGGCTACGGCCTCACGCGCATCCTGCCTGCCTTACCCTATAAGCAGATTGCCAAAGCGATTGATGGCGGTATGCAGTTTGTGGGCTTGAGCGACTTCACCGCCTTCAACCAAGCGGTGTTCGCTAAGACTGACCGCATCAGCTGGCAAGGCCCGGCCCTGGGTGAAGACTTTGGCCCAATCGAAGATCCCGACGACATCATGCAAGCCTGCTTTGACGACCTGCTGCTGGAGCAGGGTGAGGGCACAGGCTGGCAACTGCCCAAAGCCGAGGCCGAGCGCCGCGTGCTGGTGAAAGACGCGCCGCTGTGGGGCGGTAACCTCACCGTGCTGACCTCGCTGTTGGGCACACCGTACTTTCCGCAAGTCAAAGGCGGCGTGCTTTTCCTCGAAGACGTGGGCGAGCACCCTTACCGGGTTGAGCGCATGCTGACCCAACTCCTGCACGCGGGCGTGTTGGCTCAGCAAAAGGCGGTGTTGATCGGCCAGTTCAGCAAATACAAGCTGGTGCCTGCCCACGACAAAGGCTTCAAGCTGGCCACGGTGGTCGAGTGGTTGCGCAGCCAGATCAAGGCACCGGTGCTCACTGGCTTGCCTTTTGGCCATGTGGAGACCAAGGTGCTGCTGCCCGTGGGCGCCAAGGTGGACCTTGTCACCGAAGGGCGTGACGCGCTGATGGTTTGGGGCCATATTTGAAAGCCTGCAAGCGCTCAGGACATTTCTGGCGCTGATGCTTGGCAAGTCAGCGAGTGGGCTCAAACCGACCCCCACCCCATAACGAGGAGACAAACATGAAATGGATCGCAAGAATCCTCTTAGCGGCTGTGGCCGCTCTTTTGACCGCAGGTGGGGCCATGAGCGTGCATTTGTTGCGCGGTATGCCCCAACTCGATGGCGAGGTTCAGCTCAAAGGCTTGTCCGGCGCGGTTCAAATTACCCGGGATGCTTCGGATGTGACCCACATCAACGCCAGCAACGCCTTGGACGCTTGGCGAGCCATCGGCTTTGTCCATGCCCAAGAGCGCGGCTGGCAAATGGCGTTCAACCGACGTGTCATGCGCGGTGAGTTGTCCGAAATTTTGGGCAAAGCCACCTTGGACACCGACAAGCTGATGCGTACTCTGGGCATCATCGGCATGGCCAAGCAACAACTCCAAGGCTTGTCGCCTGCCACCCAAGCGGCACTCCAAGCCTACAGCGATGGCATTCAGAACGCGTGGCAAAGCGGTGCGGTCAAGCCTTCCCCCGAGTTCAAAATTTTGGGCACATCGGCCCTGGACAGCAGTGGCCAAGCTTGGTCGCCTGAAGACAGCGTGGGTTGGGCTTTGATGATGGCCTTGGATTTGGGGGGCAACTGGGGCCAAGAATTTGCCCGTTTGTCCGCCAGTCAGGTTTTGAACCATGCACAGCTGTGGCAACTGCTGCCCGCTTACCCCGGCGAAAAACCCGCCACCGCGGTGGACCTGCCCGCCCTGTATGCCCAACTGGGTGTGTACGCTCCGGCTTCAGACAAGGCGGCCAAGTCGGCCACTGTGTCTGCCGCCCAGACGCCCTTGGCGCAGTGGTCAGCCGACTGGGTGCGCGACATGGGCATTTTGGAGGGCAAGGGCAGCAACAACTGGGTGGTGCCCGGAAGTCGCACCGTGTCGGGCAAGCCCCTGTTGGCCAACGACCCGCATCTGGCTCTGAGTTCTCCGGCCATCTGGTATTACGCCCACCTCAAAGCTCCGGCAGGCGAGTTGCCCGGCGGGTACAAACACCCCGCGCTCGACGTGATCGGTGCCACCTTGCCCGGCTTGCCCTTTGTGGTGCTGGGCCGCACCACGGGCGTGGCCTGGGGCTTCACCAACACCGGGCCCGATGTGCAGGACTTGTATCTGGAGCAGCTCGACGCGGCCCGACCCGGTCAATACCGCACGCCCGATGGTTGGGTCGCTTTTTCGGAGCGCAGCGAAACCATCCGCGTCAAAGGCCAGCCGGATGTCGCCCTCAAGGTGCGCAGCACCCGCCATGGTCCGGTCATCAGTGATGTGCAGCCGCAGTACCAAGGCCTTATCGACGCTAACCGCTACGCAGTCAGTCTGCGCTGGTCGGCGCTCGCGCCTGACAACAAAACCATTGAAGCGGGCATGCAGGCCAACTGGGCGCAAACCGTGCCGCAACTGCAAGAAGCCTTTGCCGAGCACCATGCCCCCATGCAAAGCGTGGTGATGGCCGACACTTTGGGTGAAGTGGCCTACAAAGCCGTGGGCAAAGTGCCCACACGCTCGGCTCAAAACGACATCCTTGGCGTGGCGCCATCACCGGGCTGGTTGGCGCAATACGACTGGACCGGCTGGCTGCCCTATGCGCAAAACCCGGCGGTGGATACTGCCCAGATTGAAAAAAAGGGCTGGCACGCCACCGCGAACCAGAACATCCTGCCATCCGGTTATGCCCATTTTTTAGGGGGGGACTGGACCACGCCCGAGCGCTTTGAGCGCATCGAACAGTTGCTGGCTGCAACGCCCCAACACAGCCTTCAAAGCATGCAGGCCATCCAGAACGATGTGCTGTCTCTGGGGGCCAAAACCTTGCAGGCCAAGCTGGGTCAGGTCACGTCACAACACCCATTGGCCCCGGCTGCGTTGAAGCAGTTGGCCGGTTTTGATGGGCAGATGCGCACCGACAGTGCAGCGGCTTTGGTGTTGAATGTCTGGGCCGATGAGCTGACGCGGGGCTTGTTGGTGCCGCATTTGGGGACAGAGCGTTTCCAAGCGCTGTATGGCAAGCGCCATTTCAGGGCCGCCGTGGAGGGCATCCTCGACCGCTCCGACGCGTTTTGGTGTGGCCCGTCTGGCTGCGCTGCGCAAGTGACTTCGGCCTTGGAGCGTGCGCTCGACCGCATCGCGGTCAGCCAGGGGCGGGATGTCTCGCTTTGGCGTTGGGGCGCATGGCATCCGGCCATCAGCAGCCACAAGCCGTTTGGCAAAGTGCCTTACCTGAACGCCTTGTTCGATGTGCGGGTAGAGAGCGCGGGAGATTTGTTCACCGTGAATGTTGGGCAGTATTGGGCCAACGACAAGCAAGCCCCATTTGCCAACCGGCATGCGGCCTCTATGCGGGCGGTATACGACTTGAGTGGGGCCGGTCAGTCGGTCTTCATTTACCAGACAGGCCAGTCGGGTCATGCCTTTGATCCGCGCAGCCGTGACATGGCATTGCAGTGGGCGCAAGGTGGCTACCGGGCGTTGCAACAACAGCCACAAGCCGTTTGGCACTACATGGTGCTGCGACCCTGAGCCTTACCCGATGGCTTGGATGGTTTTGAGGTCAGGCGCGGCGTTGCGCCACAAAGCCTGACAAATAGGCCGACAGCCACACGGGCGACAGGTCCTTGTTGAGGACCTGAATACTGACCGTGTTGTTGCTGGACTTGGCAAGCGGCAGCAAATCTTCCTCCGCAGTCAGGATCAGCGTATGGCCCACGGTGTGCCTCGAGCCCACAAATTTTTGCAAAATGTCCAAGGCTTTCTCTTGTTGCTTGCGCGACTCGGTCATTTGAATGACCAGCAGATCGTGCTTTTCGTTCAGCAATTCCAGCAAGGCCTCTGTCAGGGATTCCAGAAATGAAATTTGAAGTGGCAGTTGCCACTGGGCCACGTCCTTTTTGAGACGGTTCGTCAGTTCTGGGGCGTCGATCACCATCATGACTTTGGCGCGGCGGTCGGTGGGCATCCGCGGCGCTTCAGAAAAATTGTTGGCACTCTGGTAATTCAACACCGAGGTCAGAGAAATGCGTCGGTGTCCGCCAAAGGTTTTCCAAGCCTGCAAGATATTGTTGTCGACCAGTTTTTGGATGGTCGCCATCGACAAACCCAAACGCTTGGCGGCCTGTGAGCTGGTCAAAAACTCGGCGGTCTCTGGTTCGCGTGTTTCAGTTTCTATCGACATGTGTGTTGGCTCTCTTGGTTGTATTGGGCGGTCTGTGATGAATGACCCGCAGGCAAAGCCTTTGGCTCGCCTTGGCGATTTTTTTAACTTTTCCAATTACTGCTTGGCAAGGTCCTGCTTGGATGCTCTGAAGCATCAAAATCAATCTTGGTAATGCGTTCGATTTTCAAGAAAAACAATTCCCTAGAACATCCCCAATTGGGGATGTTTTGATTGAATTTATTGAAAATCTGAAAATAATCGACAAAATTGAGCCAATGGGACCCTTTGCGTAACCAGGCCCCTGGGTGACTGTCCGGCCAAACGCTTGCAGTTACAGTCAATGCCAATGTCCTCAGCTCCAACTTCCCACCTGAACCCTTGGCAAGTGATCACGGGTGGCATTTGCGGTCTTGTCTTGTCCATTGGACTGGCCCGCTTCGCCTTCACCCCCTTGTTGCCTCAACTGCAGTTACAAACCGGCTTGACCGATGCCGCAGCCGGAGGCTTGGCCGCCATCAATTACGCGGGTTACATCACAGGGGCCTTGGCCGCAGCCTGGATTGACGATGTGCGTTGGCGTCATCGGCTCTACAGTATGGGCCTGTGGCTGTCGCTTTTGACAGTGGCCGGTATGGCCCTGTCAACCTGGATGCCCAACTGGGCGCTGTGGCGTTATCTGGGTGGTTTGTGCGGTGCCACAGGCATGTTGCTGGGGGCGGGTCTCGTGTTGGGCTGGCTCATGCGGCAAGGCCGACGACCCGAACTGGGCGTGCATTTCATCGGCCTGGGCTTGGGCATTGTGGTGTCGGCGCTGGGTGCTTGGGGGGTGACGCAGGTCTGGGTGCAATGGTCGTCACAGTGGTTGGCCATGGCCGCTATCGGCCTGCTGTTTTTCATACCCGCATGGCTTTGGCGGCCTCCGGTGCCGCCCCCGCCAGCCGCTGCAGCTTCGACACAGGCCGCCCCCACAGTGTCTCGTCGTTGGATGCTGACCATGGCGGGCAGCTACTTTGCCGCAGGCTGGGGCTTTGTGATCAGTGCCACCTTCACCGTGGCCATTGTTGAGCGCGAACCGGCTTTGGCGGGTCAGGGTGCTCTGGCCTGGGCCCTGGTGGGTTTGGCGGCCATGCCTGCTGTGTTTTTGTGGGACAAGGTGGCCCGCCGCTTGGGGGACACGCGTGCCTTGTTGTTGGCCTTCGGATTGCAAACGGTGTCGGTGATCTTGCCTGCACTGTCAGGCTCATTGGCGGCTGCGCTCGGCGGTGCCTTGGGTTATGGGGCCACATTCATTGGCATTGTGAGCCTGACGCTGGCCCTGGTCGGGCGG
>JBIKSF010000017.1:0-27695 GCA_044348785.1 Limnohabitans sp. | reverse complement strand
CGGTGGTCGCGACCAATGGCTGGTGCATGGACGAGGTGCTGCCCAGCGCTGAGGTGGTGCGCCGCTTGCATGCCGAGCTGCCGCTGGTGCAACTCGACCCGTCCGTCCCCGGCGAAACCGCCGAGCGCTGGGGCTACGCCAACGCACAGGGCGAGCACGACCCGAGTTTGGGCGAGATCGGTGTGATCAGCAGCGTGACGCAGGCCTTTTGCGGTGACTGCAACCGCGCCCGTTTGTCCACCGAGGGCCGCCTGTATTTGTGCCTGTTTGCCAGCCAGGGCTACGACCTGCGCCAGCTGCTGCGCGACCCGGCGCAAAGCGACAGCGCGCTGGCCGCCACGGTGGATGCGATCTGGCGGGGGCGCACCGACCAATATTCGGTGCTGCGCAGCCTGCGCGGGCCGGACACCGCCAGCGGCCCCGGCCGCCGGGTGGAAATGAGCTACATCGGAGGCTGAACGCCATGAACCACATTGCACCGGGCATCACCGGCCTCATCCTCGCAGGCGGACGCGGCTCGCGCATGGGCGGCGTCGACAAGGGTCTGCAGAACTTTCGGGGCCTGCCGCTGGCCCTGCAAACCCTGATGCGCCTGCAGCTGCAAAGCCTGCCGCCCCAAGAAGTCCTCATCAACGCCAACCGCAACCTGGCCGCTTACGAGTCGCTGGGCGTGCCGGTTTGGCCCGACAGCATCGACGGTTTTGCCGGACCTTTGGCGGGCTTTCTCACGGGTCTGGAGCGCTGCGAAACGCCGCTCTTGCTCACCGTGCCTTGCGACTCGCCGCTGCTGCCGCTGGATCTGGTGGAGCGTCTGTACAAAGCCCTGCACGAGCAGGACGCCGATCTGGCCATGGCCGCCGCGCCCGAGGCAGATGGCACGGTGCGCCCGCAACCGGTGTTTTGCCTGCTCAAGACCGAGTTGCTCGAAAGCCTGGTCAAGTTCACCCAAAGCGGCGGCCGCAAGATCGACGCCTGGACGGGCCAGCACCGCTGCGCCATCGTGCCGTTTGACCAGAGCGGCGACAGCGCCCACGCTTTTGCCAACGCCAACACGCTGGCCGAACTGCAACAACTCGAATCCCTTTGAAACGTGCCGCACGGCCGCGCCGTGCTCCATCGCCATTGCCATCGACATCGCCATTGCCATGACCACCCCTGCCCTGTCCCTTGATCAGATCGCCGAACGCCTGCAAGGCTACGACCCACAGGCCTTGTCGGCCAGCAAGGTGAACGCGTTTTTGGCCCAACTGGTGCTGCCGGTGCGCGAACAAGAAACCGTGCCGCTGATGCAGGCCCATGGCCGCATCCTGGCGCAGGACGTGGTCTCGCCCATCAGCGTGCCACCGCACGACAACTCGGCCATGGACGGCTACGCCCTGCGCGGGGCTGAACTTTTGGATGGACAGGCCAGCAACTTCAAAGTGGTGGGCACGGCGTTTGCCGGAGCCGCTTGGCAGGGCAATGTGGGTGCCAGCGAGTGCGTGCGCATCATGACCGGGGCCATCATGCCCGCCGGGCTGGACACCGTGGCCCCGCAAGAGTTGGTGAAGACCGAAGGCGACTCGGTGCAGATTCCCTCTGGACTGCTACAGGCAGGTGATAACCGCCGCCTGTTGGGCGAAGACCTGATGGCGGGCCAAGCCGCCTTGTCAGCGGGTGCGCGACTGACACCCGCCGCCTGCGGCCTGCTGGCCAGCCTGGGGCTGCCCACCGTCAGCGTTTGGCGCCGCCCCAAAGTGGCCTATTTTTCAACCGGCGACGAGATTTTGAGCCTGGGCGAAGCGCCCCGCGAAGGCGCGGTGTACGACAGCAACCGCTACACCGTGGCGGGCCTGGTGCAGGCGCTGGGCTGCGAGTTGATCGACATGGGCGTGGTGCGCGACGACCCGGCGGCCTTGGAACAAGCCTTTGTGGATGCCGCCAATCAAGCCGACGCCATCATCACCAGCGGTGGTGTGAGCGTGGGCGAAGCCGACCACACCAAGGCCATGATGAAAAAGCTGGGTGACGTGGCGTTTTGGCGCATTGCCATGCGCCCCGGCCGCCCCATGGCAGTGGGCCGGATCACGCAAGGTGAGCGCTCGGCCGTGCTGTTTGGGCTGCCGGGCAACCCGGTGGCGGTGATGGTGACTTTTGCTGCCTTTGTGCGCCCTGCCTTGCAGCAGCTCATGGGTTGGCAAGCGCCAATTTTGCCCCTGCTCAAAGCCAAAAGCACCGAGGCGCTGCGCAAAAAACCCGGCCGCACCGAATACCAGCGGGGCATCGTCAGCACCAACGCGGCGGGCGAGTTGCAAGTCAGCATCACCGGCAACCAGGGCTCGGGCGTGCTCAGCTCCATGGTGCAGGCCAATGGCTTGATCGTGCTGGGCCATGCCCAAGGCAACGTGGCCGTGGGCGACGAGGTGGACGTGATGATGTTTGACGGGCACCTTTGAGCCTGGGGACTTCATTGCTATGAAAAAAGCGGCCTAGGCCGCTTTTTTCATGACTCGATCGCTGCACACAGCGCGGACAGGAAGGGGGATCAATGCACCGCTTCTTCAGGTGGCGCCTCATGCGCCACCGACTTATTGGGCCCCGGCACGGCCTTGCGGGCCAACAGTGAGTACATGGTCGGCACCACAAAGATGGCCAACAAGGTGCCCAAGCTCATGCCGCCCACAATGACCCAGCCGATTTGCGTGCGGCTTTCAGCGCCCGCACCTGTGGCCAGCGCCAGCGGCACCGCGCCCAGCACCATGGCACCTGTGGTCATCAAGATAGGGCGAAGGCGCTGGGCCGAAGCCTTGATCAACGCCTCTTGCATGGCCAAGCCTTGCTCGCGCAGCTGGTTGGTGAACTCCACGATCAAAATGCCGTGCTTGGTGATCAGGCCCACCAGCGTGATCAGACCAATCTGAGAATAGACGTTGAGCGAACCGCCCGTGAACTTGAGCGCCAACAGCGCACCGATCATCGACAGCGGCACCGACAACATGATCACAAAGGGGTCGATGAAGCTTTCGAACTGCGCCGCCAACACCAAAAAGATGAAGAAAAGCGCCAGCACAAACACGATCACCAAAGCGCCTTGTGAGTTCTTGAATTCGCGAGAAGTGCCGTTGAGTTCCGTGGTGTAGCCCGGTTTGAGCACCTTGGCAGCGGTTTCGTCCATGAACTTCAAGGCTTCACCCAGCGAGTAGTCAGGTGCGAGGTTGGCCGTGATCGACACAGAACGGCGCTGCCCAAAATGGTTCAACTCTCGGGGCGAGACGCTTTCGCGCACCTTCACCAGACTCGACAAGGGAATCATGGTGTCGTTGCGGCCCCGCACCTGGATCACGTCGATGTCGTCGGGCGTGTTGCGGGCTGAAGCCAGGGTTTGCACAATCACGTCGTACTGCTCGGCATCGCGTTTGTAGCGTGTCACTACGCGGCCACCCAACATGGTCTCAATGGTTTTGGCCACCACTTCGATGCTCACACCCAACTCAGCGGCCTTGACGCGGTCCACCTCCACGCGCAGTTCAGGCTTGTTCAGGCGCAAGTCCACATCGGGCGACAAGATGCCCGGGTTCTTGGCGATTTCGTCCATCATTTGCCGGGTGAGCAAGTTCAGGTTCTGGTAGCTGTCCGAAGTTTGGATCACGAAGTTCAAAGGCCGCTCACGGAAGCCTTGGCCCAAAGAAGGCGGCGTGATCGGAAACGCATTCACGCCCGGCAAGCTGTTGAACTTGCCACCCAGTTCACGGGCAATTTCCAGCGTGGTGCGCTTGCGTTCATCCCAGTCCACCGCGCGGTAAACCACGGTGCCTTGGCCCACAGTGGGGTTGCCCATGTTGGCAAAAATCCGGTCGAACTCGGGATAAGCCTGACCGAACTTCTCGAGCGAGCGGGCGTAGCGGTCGGTGTATTCGAGGGTCGAGCCGTCGGGGGCGTTCACCGTGGCCAAAATCGTACCCCGGTCCTCCAATGGCGCAAGTTCTTGCTTCATGGTGGGGTATATCCAAGCGATGCCTACACCCGAGCCGATCATGACCAACACCACAGCCCATCGGGCACGGGTCAGGATCAGGCGCAAGAGGTTTTCATACCCCGTTGACAGTGCCGTGAGCCAGCGCTCCATGCTGCGGTCAAACCATCCGGGGTTGGGGTTGTGGCGCAACAATTTGGAGCTGAGCATGGGCGCCAAAGTGAGTGCTACAAAACCCGAGATGATCACCGCACCGGCCAGGGCCAGCGCAAATTCGCCAAACAGCTTGCCCGTTCGCCCGGGTGTGAAGGCCAAAGGCGCAAACACCGCCGCCAGCGTGAGCGTCATGGCGATCACAGCAAAGCTGATCTCACGCACGCCTTTGATGGCGGCTGAAAACGGGTCCAGTCCTTCTTCGATGTGCCGGTAAATGTTTTCCAGCACCACGATCGCATCGTCCACCACCAGGCCAATGGCCAGTACCAGCGCCAGCAAGGTCAGGGTGTTGATGGTGAAACCCGCCAAAGCCATCATGGCAAACGCACCGATCAGGCTGACCGGGATGGTGATGATCGGGATGATGGAGGCACGGAAGGTGCGCAGGAACACGAAAATCACCAAGGCCACCAGCACCACGGCCTCGACGATGGTGGAAAAGACATTCTTGATGGAACGGTCAATGAACACCGAGTTGTCGTTGGCCACGTTGATTTCCATGTCGCCCGGCAAGTCGGCCTTGAGGCGGGGAATCATCTCGCGCACGCCTGCAGAAAGCTCCAACGGGTTGGCCGTGGCCTGACGGATCACGCCCGCCGAGATTGCGGGTTGGCCATTCAGTCGCACCATGCTGCGGTCGTTGGCCGCATCTTCCTTGATCTGGGCCACATCGCGCAGCTTGACCGGAAAGCCGTTCACGGTGCGGATGACGATATCACCAAACTGGCCAGGACGGGCCAAATCGGTCTGCGAGGAGACGCTGAACTCGCGGTTGGTCGACTCGATCCGCCCCGCTGGCAACTCCAGGTTGCTGCGCCGGATGGCGTCTTCCACGTCTTGCGGCGTGAGTTTGTAAGACGACAAGCGCGCATGGTCGAGCGACACCAACATGGCGTATTTGCGCTCACCAAAAATGCGCACATCGGCCACACCGGTCACGGTTTGCAGACGCGGCTTGACAACCCGGTTAACCAGATCGTTGATTTGCAAAGGGTTCAGTGTGTCGCTGGAAAAAGCCAGCCAAATCACCGGAAAAGCATCGGCTTCGACCTTGGCAATGACCGGCTCTTCAATGGTTTGCGGTAAGCGGTTGCGCACCCTAGACGTGCGGTCACGCACTTCGGCAGCCGCCGTATCGGCGTCTTTTTCCAGTCGGAATCGCACCGTGATCTGCGACTGCTCAGCGCGGCTGATGGAGGTGATGACGTCCACCGCGTCGATGCCTGCAATCGAGTCCTCCAGCGGTTTGGTGACCTGCGACTCCACCACCTCGGCCGATGCGCCCACATAGCGGGTGGTGACCGTGACGGTGGGTTCGTCGATCTTGGGGTACTCGCGCAGCGAGAGGCTTTTGAAACTGACCGCACCGATCAGCAAGATCAGCAAGGACATGACCACGGCCAAAACCGGCCGCCGAATGGAAACTTCAGCGAGCTGCATCGGCGCCCCTCAGGCAAGGGTTGGGCCCCGACACGGCCACAGGCTTGGCTGGCGGCTGTGCGGGCTTGGCCGTCGCGCTTGGTGCGCCAGCACCCGCAGTGACTGGGCCACCGGAGGCAGGGCCAGCCGCGGCTGAGGCCGATGCGGCGGGCGCAGCGGATGCGCCAGCCGCAGGGGCGCCAGCCGGACCGGCAGGTCGACCGCCGCCAGGCTGGGACAAATCGACCACGCGCACAGCAGTGCCGTCTTTTTGCAAACGCTGGTGACCTGCAGTCACCACGGTGTCGCCTGCGGCCAAGCCTTCCAGAATCTCGACCTTGCCAGGCAGGCGCAGGCCGACCTTCACCGCCACCCGTTCAGAAATCAGGACTTCGGGCTTGTCTCCGGCCACAACCTTGACCACAAAGGTGCGACCACCCTGAGGAATGATGGCCTCTTCTGGGATCACCAGCGCGTTGTCACGCACCCCAAACACCGAGTTGACCCGGGCAAACATGCCTGGACGCAGCTGCTGCTGGCGGTTGTCGATGCACCCACGAACACCCACCGAGCGGCCATTGGCCTCGATCAAGGGGTCCACCGCCTGCACGATGGCCGAGAAGGGTCGACCCGGCAAGGCGTCCACCGTCAGCTGGGCCTTTTGACCTGCCCGGATCTTGGCCTGAAAGCGCTCGGGCAGACGGAAGTCGACCAGCACGGCATCGATGTCTTCGATGTTGACCATGTCGGCGCCGTCCTTGAGGTAATCACCCACGTTGATTTGCTTGAGACCGGTGATACCGTCAAACGGCGCCAGCACTTTGAGGCGCTGCAAAGTGGCATCGGCCAAGGCCAGCTTGGCCCTTGAGACTTCCAGCGCCGCACCGCTTTCATCAAGGGATCGCTTGCTGATGAAGTTTTGCGTCACCAGTTCCTGGTTGCGCTTGTGGTTGGCCTCGGCAATCGACAGCTCGGCCTTGGCCTGTGACAACTGGGCTTGCTGAAGCTGGTCTTCAAACTGGACCATCACCTGACCCTTGCGCACACGCTGGCCATCGTTGAAGAAAATCTGCTTGACGCGCCCACCCACCTCAGGACGCAACATCACACCTTGGCGAGAGCGCAAACTGCCCACCGCCTGGGTTTCGTCGACCAGGGTCATGGTGTCCACCTTGGCCACCTCCACTGCGGGGGCTCGAGCGGGGCCTGCAGGAGCAGCTGCCGTGGTGGCAGGTTTGGCCGCCTCGCCCGAAGCACTGCCTTTGTTTTGAAGCCACCAGGCCGCACCGGACGCCACACCCACACCGACCAACGCCAACACGGCGTATTTCTTCTTGTAAGCCATTCAGATCTCTCTCAGGTTGAATTCACCAAGACTGACAGAATGTAACAGCGCCAACCCATTTGCCCAATGGGCTCAGCTCGGTCGTTTGGAGTCGAGCGGTGGCGGGCTTGAAAGGGCCAGGGGCGTCCACCCCGGCAAAACCAGCGCGTTCAGCGGCCCAAAGCTTTGTCCACGCCTTGATTGGCCAGCGCATCGGCCCGCTCGTTGCCCGGATCGCCGTTGTGGCCCTTGACCCAGCGCCAGTCGATCTGGTGTCCCGAAGTGGACACCACCGTGTCCAGTTTTTGCCACAAATCGGCATTTTTGACGGGCTGCTTGGCGGCGGTGCGCCAGCCCCGTGCTTTCCAGCCATGGATCCACTCGGTGATGCCTTTGCGCACGTATTCGCTGTCGAGATAGAGCGTGACCTGGCAGGGGCGCTTGAGGGCCAGCAGGCCTTCGATGACGGCGGTCATCTCCATGCGGTTGTTGGTGGTGTTCAGCTCACCGCCAAACAGCTCTTGAACATGTTGGCCCGACTGCAGGCGAACGCCCCACCCGCCGGGTCCGGGATTGCCTTTGCAGGCGCCATCGGTGTGAATTTCAACGTGAGTCAACAAAGTCTTTCGGGGCCGTGGCTTGGCCCATGGTGGTGTCTGATCGTGCCGCAGGAGCGGTTGCCGAAGCGGGCGATCGTACCGTGCGCCAGCGGCGTCCCTCGATCAAGCGACCACCGGGCACCCTTTTGGTGGCCATGATCAGGTAAACACCGCCCAGAATCGGCCACCAGCGTTCGCCCAACTTGTCCATCCATTGCAAGCGCTGCATCCAGCGTTCGCTGCCCAAGGCGGGGGACCATCCGCCAAACCGGCTGACCTGGACCTCAAACCCCAACAAACGCAACCAGTCCCTCAAACGCCGGTAACCGATCAATTCGCCCGAATCTGCACCGCACAGTCCCTTGCCTCGGCCCCCGCGTGTTTGCTGCCAACCCCACAAGCTCCAGGGATTGAGCCCGGTGATCAAAACCTGCCCCTCGGGGATCAGGACACGCTCGACTTCACGCAGACAGGCATGCGGATCAGCCGAGCGCTCCAGCGCATGGGGCAAAACCACCAGGTCCAGGCTGTCGGGCGGCCAAGGCCAAGCGCGACTGTCCAGACAGACATGTGGCGCATCTGGCGGCGCTTCAACTGACTGCGTTAAGAGGGGCTCAAATTCCGCCCGAGCCATCCAGCGGTGGGGCATGCGGTTGCTGCGCAGGGCATGCAGCTGGGGCCAGCCCAGTTGCACCGCGTGGTAACCAAACACATCGGCCAGCAAGGCATCGGCCTGCTGCTGCTCCCAATCGAGCAGGCGCGACGCCACCGGCTGACCCAAACGGGCCAACCATGCGTCAGCTGCATACTGGCTTTCTATAATCTGACTCTCCATGAAACTCATTGCACTGCCCGCATTCTCAGACAACTACATCTGGTTGTTGCACGATGACCACCACGCCTTGGTGGTGGACCCCGGGGACAGTGCGCCTGTGCTGGCCTGGTTGGGGCAACACCCGGGCGTGCGGCTGGACCTGATTCTAGTCACCCACCACCATGCAGACCACACAGGGGGACTCGCCGATCTGGTGGAAAGCACGGGGGCGCAAGTGGTCGGTCCAGCTCTGGAAAAAATGCCTGTTGAGGCCCGCGGGTTGCAACAGGGCGACCGCCTGGACTGGCACGGCTTGAGTTTTGATATCCACGAGGTTCCGGGGCACACCTTGGGACACATCGCTTTTTGGGCGCAGCCTGCCGACCAAGCCCCGCTTCTTTTTTGTGGCGACACCCTGTTTTCGGGCGGCTGCGGTCGCCTGTTTGAAGGCACGCCCGCCCAAATGCTCGACTCGCTCGACCGTCTGGCCGCCCTGCCAGGCAACACACGCGTTTGCTGTGCCCACGAGTACACCCTGTCCAACCTGAAATTTGCCTTGGTGGTCGATCCGGACAACCAGGTTCTGCGCGAATACACCCAAACTTGCAACGCCCTGCGCCAGCAAAACCTGGCCACCCTGCCCGTGCCGCTGTCGATCGAGCGCGCGATCAACCCTTTTTTACGCAGCCGCAGCAGTTCTGTCGCCAGCGCCGTGCGTCAGCGCGATGCCGACGCGCTGGACGATGTCACGACCTTTGCCGCACTGCGCTCATGGAAGAACGAATTTTGACGAACCTACTTGCCAACCACAGCCCGATAGCGGCACTTGTTGAACGGACTGCAGCCAGGCGCTTGCTCCCTGTTGTCTGTTTGGGCCTGAGCCTGCTGCTGGGCGCTTGTGCCACCGCACCAACGTCCACATCGGGACTGCCCCCTCATCCTGCCTCGACACCGGTGCCTGCAGCCCCACAGCCCCAGGAAAAAGCTGCAACCGGGCCCGAAAAAGTCGCGCCCGTCGCTGTCGAAGCTTCTGTGGTGCTGAAGCCCCAAGGGGTTTTGGGGCTGACCCCACCCACCGACGTGTGGGATCGCATTCGACGCGGCTTTGCCATGCCCGATCTGGAAAACGACCTGGTCCGCAACCGCGAACAGTGGTATTCACGCAGACCCGACTACATGCTGCGCATGACAGAGCGCTCGCGCCCCTACCTCTTCCATGTGGTGGAAGAGCTCGAGCGCCGCAAAATGCCCACTGAGCTGGCCTTGCTGCCGTTCATCGAGTCGGCCTTCAACCCCCAGGCGGTGTCCAGCGCCAAAGCTGCGGGAATGTGGCAGTTCATGCCGGCTACGGGCAAGTACTTCGACCTGAAGCAAAACCTGTTCAGGGACGACCGCCGAGATGTGCTGGAATCGACACGCGCTGCGCTGGATTACCTGCAAAAGCTCTACAACATGTTCGGCGATTGGCATTTGGCATTGGCCGCCTACAACTGGGGCGAAGGCAGTGTGGGCCGTGCGCTCGCTCGCAACAAAGCACAGGGCAAACCGCTGACTTACAGCGACTTGAGCATGCCCAACGAAACCCGTTACTACGTGCCCAAGCTGCAGGCGGTCAAAAACATCATTGCCCAACCCGAAGCATTCAACACCCAGCTGCCCCTGATTCAGAACCACCCTTACTTCAAAAGTGTCCCCATTGAGCGAGACATTGATGTGGCCATTGCCGTCAAGCTCGCAGCCGTGAGCATGGAAGATTTCAAAGCACTCAACCCCTCGATGAACCGTCCGGTCATTTTGGCGGCGGGCACCCCGCAGATCTTGCTGCCTTGGGACAACGCCACAGTTTTTGAGCGCAACCTGCAAGCCCATGCCAACCGGCCCCTGGCCACCTGGACAGCTTGGCAAGCCCCTCGCACCATGAAACCCGAAGACGTGGCCCAGCAGCTGGACATGCCTGTGGATCAACTGCGATCGGTCAACGGCATCCCCCCCCGGATGATGGTCACGGCAGGCTCCACGTTGTTGGTCCACCGCAAAGGCCGTCTGGACAACGACGTGACGGAACACCTGGCTGACAACGGCCAGCTGGGCCTGGCCCCCGAAGTGGTGCTCAAAAGGATTGCCGTCAAGGCGCGCCAAGGTGACTCTCTGGCCAGTCTGGCCGCACGGCATGGTGTTTCTGAAGCGAACATGGCCGCCTGGAACAAACTGAAGGTCAATGCCCGCTTGAGCGCAGGCCAAAACCTGACCATTCTTGTCCCTTCACAAGCCTCCAGGCGCGTCGCCCGCAACAGCCCGGGCAACGCCTCCAAGCCCAAGGCATCTGCGGCACGACAGAAGCAATCCAGCAAGCCCAAACGCTGACGGGGGGCGGGCTGAAAACGGCCCACGCCTGCGATACCGCTCAGGCTGCGAAACGGTTTTTGGACTTCAGCGCAAAACCATTGGTGTAGGTTGGCGCCAGAGGCAGTCGGGCGCTGTTCAAACGTCCGGGCAAACGGGTGTGCACACGCCAGGCATTGGCCACGGCGTCTGCAGCAAACAAACCGTCCAGCGCATAGGACTCGCGTAGTTTTTCGAAAGCACCCAGATAAATGGCCCGATCTCCTGCCCAGTGCCAGGGTGGGATCGTCTTCAGGATATCGGTCAAACCTGCTGTTTGCAGCCATTTGAGGGCATGCACCACCGCATCGCTCAAGGCTTGGGCCAGATCAGGCTGGCGCTGTAAAAAGTCAGTCTTTGCAAACAAACAGGCACCCGGAACCGGGCCACCCATCAGTTTGCGCGTGGACATCAGGGTGCGCGCTTCGGCCAGCAACCGGATCTCGTTTTTTTGTTCCAGTCCGTACATGAGTGGATCTGGGTTGCACAAGGCGTCGATGAGACCGCCGCGCAAGGCATCGGCCGCACCCGCAGAGGAGCCCACTTCGACAAAAACCACGTCTTCTGGCAACAAGCCGTTTTGCAAGAGCCACTGACAAGTCATCCAATAGGTGCTGGAGTCCAGTGAAGTCACGCCGAAACGGGCACCTTTGAGCGCCATCATCGAACGCAGCTCCAGCCTTGAAGCCACACCCAGGCTGACTTGGGGCGTTCGCCCGATCTGTACAAAGGCCTGGTAATTCAAGCCTTTGACCTGCAAACCAAACACATGGTCAAAGGCTCCGGCCACCACATCGGCTTGGCCCTGCAAGGCACTGGTCAACGCCTTAGCGCCGGACTCATGCGCCAGCCACTCGACCGACACCCCCGCTTGCCGAAAATACCCCAGCTGATCGGCCAAGGTGAGCGGTAAATGGTAGAGGCTTAGCGGGGCTGGCAACGCGATGGTGACCTTGCGCACTGGCTGTGCCGACGCTGGGAAAGCACAAGTGCCTGCCCAAGCACCCACCGCTGACAGCAAAAGTTGTCGCCGTTGCCCATTAACGCCAGACACAAACCACCTCCTGTGAACATCGAGCATTCGATGAGCCAAGCATAGGGACAAGCGCTGGGCGGCGCATCGGGATTGTTCCCGAGCGGGTTTTCACGTAATGGATTTCGGGTAGTTGACAAGTACCCACAACACCGAATTGCGGCCATGAGGCCATTGAATGACCTCTTGGCAAGTGCTGGTTGCCGGATCAGCGCCGGTCGACCAGCGCGTGGGCGATGGTGCCCAGGTCCACGTATTCCAGCTCGCTGCCTGCGGGCACGCCACGTGCCAGACGCGTCACGCGCATACCTTGCTGGCGGATCATCTCCGAGATCACATGCGCAGTGGCTTCGCCCTCGGCGGTGAAGTTGGTGGCCAAGATCACCTCGGTCAGCACGCCATCGCCCACACGTTGCTTGAGCTTGGCCAGGCCAATGTCGTGCGGGCCAATGCCGTCGAGCGGGCTGAGCTTGCCCATCAACACGAAGTACAAACCCCGGTAGGTGCCCGTGCGCTCGATGGCCGACTGGTCAGCGGGCGTTTCAATCACGCACAAGACCGTGCGGTCACGGGTGTCGTCGAGGCAGGTGTCGCACAACTCGGCCTCGGTGAAGGTGTGGCAACACGCGCAGTGACGGATTTTTTGCACCGCATTGTCCAGGGCTGCCGCCAATTGCCGGGCCGTGGCCCGGTCGTTTTGCAGCAGCTGAAAAGCCATGCGCTGGGCCGACTTGATGCCCACCCCCGGCAAGCCCTTGAGGGCCTGCACCAGTGTGGCAAGTGCGTGGGTGTCGGCCATGTTCAGGCGATCAGAAAGGCAACTTCATGCCCGGTGGCAAACCGGCGGTGAGCTTGCCCATTTTTTGCTGCGAGACTTCTTCGGCCATGCGCACGGCATCGTTGAAGGCGGCGGCCACCAGGTCTTCCAGCATGTCCTTGTCGTCGGCCAGCAAGCTGGGGTCGATGGTCACGCGGCGCACGCTGTGCTTGCAGGTCATCAACACCTTGACCATGCCGGAGCCGGCTTGGCCTTCGACCTCAACGAATGCCAATTCGTCTTGGGCTTTTTTCAGGTTGTCTTGCATGGCCTGGGCTTGTTTCATCAAGCCAGCGAGTTGTCCTTTGTTGAACATGGGTTTTCCTTGAGTGAGAGTGGGTATGGGGGAATAAAAATCAGATGATCTGGATGCTGCCGGGCACGATTTTGGCCCCGAAGTCGCGCACCATGGCCTGCACCAGCGGGTCGTTTTGAATGAGCTCTTGCGCGGCCACCATCTTTTCGGCGGCCTTCACGGCCAGACGCCTTGCAGGGCTGTCGGTCACAGGCCCGAGCTCGATGACAAGCTTGATATCGCCATGGCCTGCGGCCTGCAAAGCCGTTTGCAAACGTTCACGGCTGGCCGGGTGGTTGAGCGTTTCGCGCTCCACGCGCAGCTGCCACTGGTCCGCGTCGCGGGCCAACAGCTGCGACTGCAGGGCCAACTCGCGCACCAAGGCGGTGATGGCCTCTTGCGCCATCAGGCCTTGCACCACCTCCAGCCAGACATCGCCTTCGGGTGTGGCCTGCACAGCCGGCGGTGCGGACAAAGTGGGCACATCGGCACGCCCTGAGGTGGCCTCACGCACCGGCAAAGACCGGAAAGCGGGAGCCGCTTGACGATGCTCGGGTTCAGAGGCGTGTTCCACAGGCATTTGTATGGCCTGGACATCGGCGTAGTCGGTGGTGTCGGGCCAGTCTTCCCAAGGAGGCGGCTCGGACAAAGTCTGTTCGGCTTGCGCAGGGTTGCTGACAGGCTCAGCGGGCGGCGCTGACGCCTGCGGCTTGGCCATCTGTGCAGCCATGGGTGCCGCCACCTGACTGGGCGGGGCGGCTTGCGGGGCTGGCTTGGGCTGAGGGTCGGCGGCGACTGGCACAGCAGGTGGGGCAGGTGCCACCACGGAAGGCCGAGGCGCCACGACGGGCGCGACAGCGGCCATCGATGGGGCGGGAACGACAGCCGCTAAAGGTCGGGTGGGCTCAGGGGTGGCCTGAGGAATGGCCGGAAGAGTGGCTTTAGGGCTGGTCAGCGGGCTTTTTTTTTCCGCCGATCCCGCCTGGGGTTTGAAGGCCAACAAGCGCAGAAGCACCATGGTCAGCGCCGCGTACTCGTCCGGCGCCAAGCCCAGCTCAGTGCGCCCATGCAGGCACAGGCTGTAGAGCAATTGGGTTTCTTCGGCAGGCATGGCTAGGGCCAGATCGGCCAAACCCTGCGTATCGGGGTCGTCACCGTCTTGCGCCATGCTGGGCACCATTTGCATCACGGCCATGCGCTGCAGCAGCATGGCCATGTCTTCGAGCGTGGCGGCGGCCGACACGCCTTGCAGGCGCAAAGCGTTGACCTGGTTCACCACAGCCGCGCCATCGCCCTCGGTCAGGGCGCGGATCATCTGCAGCACATGGCTGCGGTCCACGCTGCCCAGCATTTGGCGCACGCCGGCTTCTTGCAGCTGGCCGTTGCCAAAGGCAATGGCTTGGTCGGTCAGGCTCAGCGCATCGCGCATGGAGCCGCGTGCAGCACGGGCCAACAGGCGCAAAGCCAAGGGCTCGGCGCTCAATTGTTCTGCGGCCAGCACCTGGGTCAGGTGTTCAAACACCGTTTCGGGGGCCATGGGGCGCAGGTTGAACTGCAGGCAACGCGAGAGCACCGTCACGGGCACTTTTTGCGGGTCGGTCGTGGCCAGCACGAACTTCAAATATTCGGGGGGTTCTTCCAGGGTCTTCAACATCGCGTTGAACGCGGTGTTGGTCAGCATGTGCACCTCGTCGATCATGAAGACCTTGAAGCGCCCCTGCACCGGTTTGTAAACCGCCTGCTCCAGCAGGCTTTGCACCTCGTCCACACCCCGGTTTGAGGCCGCATCGAGCTCGGTGTAATCGACAAAACGACCGGCATCGATGTCGCGGCAAGCCTGGCACACGCCACAGGGCTCGGCGGTGATGCCGCCCTGCCCGTCTGCGCCCTGGCAGTTGAGCGATTTGGCCAAAATGCGCGAGACCGTGGTCTTGCCCACACCCCGGGTGCCGGTGAACAAATACGCGTGGTGCAGGCGTTGCTGCACCAAGGCATTGGTCAGGGCTTGCACCACGTGCTCTTGCCCCACCATTTCGGTGAAATTGCGGGGGCGGTATTTGCGCGCGAGGACAAGGTAAGACATGGTGGTTGATTCTATCGGGCCAGGGGGGTGGTTCTGAGCAGAGGGTTCCGACAAAATTACAGCCCCCCGGACAAAGCCGCCGCCCGCTCGCCTACAATTGACCCCGACGGGCCTTCCCGCATGGTGAAGCGGCCAACCGGGTCAGGTGGGGAACCAAGCAGCCCTAACTGTGAATCCAGTGCCGGGGTCAAGGCTCGTCACCTTTTTAGAGCAGCTGTGCCATTGGGCCAAGCAAGTTGGCCAACAGACTTGGCTTCAGTCAGTGCTCCCGCCCAGACCCTTCCCCCCCAACCACAATGCTTCACGCCTTTGACAAGGCCACCATCTTGTCGATCGGCGGGCTGGTCATTGACCGATGTCTGAACCATCACCCTGCCCAATCCCATAACCGGCGTCGCGTGGCGCGGTCGAACTGCCGGGGCTGGCGTGCAGTGTCTGTGGCCTCCGGGGCCTTATTGCCCTTTCTCTCCCTGGGCAAGTCCCCATGCACAGGCCCATATGCAGGCGCTAAACTGTTTTGACGATCCTGCCCTACCCCAACGCCCGCCGAGGAGCCCATGAGCGAACTTGCACAATTTTTGGCCAGCCGCGATGCTTTGCTGACCCACCGCACCGACTACGAGGCCGCCGTGGCGGCGTTTCGCTGGCCTGTTTTGACGCATTTCAATTGGGGGCTGGACTACTTTGACAGCATTGCACGGGACAACCCCGCCCCGGCTTTGCACATTGTGGAGGCCTCGGGCGAGCAGTTTCGCCTGAGTTATGCCGAACTCTCGCAGCGCTCGAACCAAGTGGCCAACTGGTTGGTGGCCCTGGGAGCGCGCAAGGGCGACCGGATTTTGCTGATGATGGGCAACGAAGTGCCCCTGTGGGAGACCATGCTGGCGGCGATAAAGCTGGGCGTGGTGCTGATTCCCGCCACCACACTGCTGTCGGGCGACGATTTGCAAGACCGTCTGGAGCGTGGACGGGTCAAGTGCATCATCACCAACGCGGGGGGCATGGCCAAGGTACTGGATTTGCCCAGCGCCGTGACGAAGGGGCTGACTTTGGTGAGCGTGTCAGGCGGCGCGGGCTTGCCTGCGGGTTGGCAAGATTACGCGCTGTCGCACCAAGCCAGCACCGCCTTCACCCCGCCCGAGCCGACCCGGGTGACCGATCCTCTGCTCGAGTACTTCACCTCGGGCACCACGGCCAAACCCAAGCTGGTGCAACACACCCAGCAAAGCTACCCGGTGGGGCATTTGTCCACCTTGTATTGGTTGGGCCTGCAAAAAGGCGATGTGCACTGGACCATCAGCTCGCCGGGCTGGGCCAAGCACGCCTGGAGTTGCTTTTTTGCGCCGCTCAACGCGCAGGCCTGCGTGTTCATCTACAACTACGCGCGCTTCAATGGGCCGGACATTCTGGGCACGCTGGTGCAACACCGGGTCAACACCTTGTGCGCACCGCCCACGGTGTGGCGCATGCTGATTCAAGAAGACCTGAAAGCTTGGCCCGTGCAGTTGCGCGAGCTGATTTCAGCGGGCGAGCCGCTCAACCCCGAGGTCATCGATCAGGTGCGGGCCGCTTGGCAAATCACCATCCGTGACGGGTATGGCCAGACCGAGACCACGGCCCAGATTGGCAACCCGCCAGGTGCGCAGCTCAAAGCGGGCTCGATGGGGCGGCCTTTACCCGGCTATCGGATGGTGCTGCTCAACGCCAATGGCGAAAGCGCCGACGAAGGCGAGATTTGCATCGACCTGGCACACCGCCCCACGGCGTTGATGAACGGCTATGCCGACGACGCGGACAAAACCGCCGAGGCCATGCGCGATGGCCACTACCACACGGGCGACGTGGGTCAACGCGACGAGCAGGGTTACATCACCTATGTGGGACGGGCCGACGATGTGTTCAAGTCCTCGGGCTACCGCATCAGCCCCTTCGAGCTGGAAAGCGCGCTGATCGAACACCCGGCCGTGGCCGAAGCGGCGGTGGTGCCTGCACCCGACCCCGTGCGCGGTTTGGTGCCTAAGGCTTATGTGATTTTGGCCCCGGGCCACGCACCCGATGCGGCCACGGCGGGAGCAATTTTCAAGTTCATGCGGGAGCGGGTTTCAGGCTACAAATTGGTGCGCCGCATCGAGTTCAGCGACCTGCCCAAGACCATTTCGGGCAAGATACGCCGCGTGGATTTGCGGGCCCAAGAGAGTGCGCGTGCAGCCCAAGGCAGTCGCTACGCGGCCGAATTCAGGGAAGAAAACCCTTAAGGAAGGGTGGATGCAAGGCCTTGGGTTGAGGCCCTAGAACCACCTTAGCCCCCGCACATTCAAGAGGGCGGCAGGTCAATGCGGCTTAAAAACTCAGGCCATGCGCTGGCGCAGCGCTGGAAATGGCATGGTTTTGACTTTGGAAGTACTCACAAGTTGAGGGGCAGCGGGGGCTGCGCGGAGCAACTCAGAAACCAATCTGTCGGCATTTTGATGGGCACCGGCTCGATTGGTTTCAAAAGCCAACTTGGTTTGCTGAGACATCTGAGCCACAAAGTTTTGTGGGTAGTCACGGACATTGAAACCACGCAAAGCCATCACCTTCATGAAAGCGTTGGCAGCCTCTTCAACGGCACGTTGGTATTCCTGGGAAGCTTCTGGAGACATGTCGACCTCGTTCTTGATGAAGTTATTCACCAGCTAACAACGCAGCATATGGCCCGCAGGCATACACCACTTGTGTAAATTTGTTACAAATTCGTCAAAATAGTCTGCCCCGCACACCAACCGCTGGCCAAACACGCCGTGAGCAAATACCCCCCTGTGGGCGCTTCCCAATCGATCATTTCTCCTGCGCAATACACCCCTGGTCGGCGCGTCAGCATGCCCCCCGAGGTCATGCCCGACCATGCCACCCCACCGGCAGTGCTGATCGCTTCGGCCACAGGTCTGGGGTTTTTGAGGGGCACAGACAAACTTTTCAGACTGAGCGCCAACGCATCTGGCTGCGCCAAACACGCCGGGGTGCACAGCTCGAAAAGCAATCCCATCTTGACGCCATCGATGCCCAAACGACTTTTGAGGTGACTGGACAGACTGCGACTGCCACGCGGCCAACGCACCTCGGCAAGCACTTGGTCCGGGCTTTTATCCGGCAGCAAATCCAAGGTCAAGCGGGCAGCGCCCTGCGCCAGATCGTCGCGCAACAGGGCCGACGCGGCATAAATCAGACTGCCTTCTACGCCCGTGTCGGTGATCACAAACTCACCTTGGCGCTCGAACCTGGGGGGGGAGCTCGCCCCATGATCCGAGCTTGACGCGGCTTCCACGCGGAGCACCACCGACTTGAGAGGGTGGCCCGCGAAGCGGTGTCGAAAATGGTCAGTCCAACCCATGCCCTCGCGCCCCAGGACGTCAAATCCGCAATTGGCAGGTTGAAGCGGTGCGACCGCCACTCCCTGATCGGTCAACAAGGGCACCCATGCGCCATCGGATCCCAAGCGAGGCCAACTCGCCCCACCCAAAGCCAGCAAAGTGGCACGGGCATGCACGCGGTTCACGCCCGATGTGCCGGTGGGCTGAAAAACCAGGCTCTCCCCGTCCCAGCCTTGCCAGCGATGGCGCATGTGAAACTGCACAGGCACGCCAGAAGCTGGATGCCTCAATCGATGCAACCAGGCACGCAGCAAGGGCGCCGCCTTCATTTCCAGAGGAAATACGCGCCCCGAACTGCCCACAAAAGTCTCCACACCGAGGCCCTTGGCCCAGTCCCTGACCGATTGGGCATCCATCAGGTCCAGCCACCGTCCTACGTGCGTTTGCTGGGGGCCAAATCGGCTGCGAAATTGGGCCAAAGGCTCTGCATGGGTGAGGTTCAAACCGCCTTTGCCCGCGAGCAAAAATTTCCGTCCTACGGAGGGCATGGCGTCAAACAAATGAACCGATACGCCCGCTTGAGACAACACCTCCGCTGCCATCAAACCAGCAGGGCCCCCGCCGACAATCGCCACATCGACCTCCAACGCAGAACCCGGGGATGAAACAGCAGATGCGGGGAAATAAGTCATGAAATGATGTGTTGGCAACGCCTGTGCGACAGGCGAATGCCCTAGGATTCTGTCAAAATAGATGCAACTTTAGCCGCATCTTCAATGTTTATAAGGAATAGGCCATGGCCAGCGATCTGATCAAACACATTACCGACGCCACTTTCGAAGCCGACGTGCTTCAGTCCAGTCAACCCGTCGTGGTGGACTTCTGGGCCGAATGGTGCGGTCCTTGCAAAATGATTGCCCCCATCCTCGACGAAGTGGCCAGCGCCTACGAGGGCAAGCTGCAAATCACCAAGATGAACGTCGATGACAACCGCGACATCCCCGCCAAGTTCGGTATCCGCGGCATCCCCACTTTGATGATTTTCAAAGACGGTCAATTGGCTGCCACCAAAGTGGGTGCCATGAGCAAGTCACAACTGACGGCTTTCATCGACCAACAACTGGCTTGATGCCGACGGACGACCGAAGTCTTCGGTCACCGCATTCGAAACCGGGCAGGAATGGCCCGGTTTTTTTGTTTTCAGCCCCACTTCAAAACCTGTCATAATTTCCACAAGGCAACCCGAACAGGGATCAACGCCTTGATTGCCGGAAGCACCTGCCCCCAACCCCGGGCGGCATCCGGTTCTGAACATTTCCACCCGGTTATCTGACAACGGACACACAGCGGTCCGCTTCGACACAGGCCAATTCCCATGCATTTGAATGAACTCAAGGCACTTCATGTGTCCGAACTCCTGAAGCAAGCCGACACGCTCGAAATCGAGAACACCGGTCGCATGCGCAAACAGGAGCTGATGTTTGCCATCATCAAAAAGCGCGCTAAAGCGGGCGAACAGGTCTTTGCCGATGGTGTCCTCGAGATCCTGCCCGACGGTTTCGGCTTTTTGCGCAGCCCCGACTCCAGCTACACGGCCAGCACCGACGACATCTACATCAGCCCCAGCCAGGTGCGCCGCTTTAACCTGCACACCGGCGACATGATTGAAGGCGAAGTGCGCATCCCCAAAGATGGCGAGCGCTACTTTGCCCTGACCAAACTCGACAAGGTCAACGACGACCTGCCCGAGAACAACAAACACAAGGTCATGTTCGAGAACTTGACGCCCCTGTTCCCCAAAGAGCAGATGCGTCTGGAGCGTGACATCAAGGGCGAGGAAAACATCACCGCCCGCGTGATCGACATCATTGCCCCGCTTGGCCGCGGCCAGCGCGCTCTGATCGTGGCGCAGCCCAAGTCGGGCAAGACCGTGATGATGCAGCAGATTGCGCACGCCATCACCGCCAACTACCCCGATGTGCACCTGATGGTGCTGCTGGTCGACGAGCGCCCAGAAGAAGTGACCGAAATGCAGCGCAGCGTGCGCGGCGAAGTGATCTCGTCCACCTTTGACGAACCGGCTTCGCGCCACGTGCACGTGGCCGAGATGGTGATCGAGCGCGCCAAGCGCTTGGTCGAGCTGAAAAAAGACGTGGTGATCTTGCTGGACTCGATCACCCGCCTGGCCCGCGCCTACAACAACGTGGTGCCCTCATCGGGCAAAGTGTTGTCGGGTGGTGTGGACGCCAACGCCCTGCAGCGCCCCAAGCGCTTCTTTGGTGCGGCCCGCAATGTGGAAGAAGGCGGTAGCTTGACCATCATCGCCACGGCCCTGGTCGACACCGGCAGCCGCATGGACGAGGTGATCTTTGAAGAATTCAAGGGCACGGGCAACTGCGAGATTCACCTGGAGCGTCGCCTGTACGAAAAGCGCGTGTTCCCCGCCATCAACTTGAACCGCAGCGGTACACGCCGCGAAGAGTTGCTGCTCCAGCCCGAAGTGCTGCAAAAAACCCGCATCTTGCGTCAATTCATGTACAACATGGACGAAATCGAGGCGATGGAGATGGTCTTGAAGAGCATGAAAGCCACCAAGAACAACTCCGAGTTCTTTGACATGATGCGACGCGGCGGCTGATACCCTATAATCGACAGGTTTTGCGGAAAGTGCTCTCAGATAGGCTGAGGAGTGGCTACCGTAGCGAAAATAAAAGGATTTCCCCATGAAAGACGGCATTCACCCCAACTACCGTGAAGTTTGCTTCCAAGACATGTCCAATGGTTTCAAGTTCGTGACACGTTCATGCGCTAACACCAAAGAGATGATCAAAATGGAAGACGGCCGCGAGCTGCCTTGGTACAAGCTGGACACGACCAGCGAGTCGCACCCCTTCTACACTGGCACGCAAAAGTCGGTGGACAACATGGGCGGCCGCGTGGAGAAATTCCGCAACCGTTTCGGCAAGACCACCGTCATCGCCAAGTAATTCGCGATTGGTGTCCCACAAAGGGCAGCCCGGGCAACCGGCCTGCCCTTTTTGCATGGCGGTAGGCCTTGCACGGCCGCACCCTCCCACGCCCCGAACTGTTATCTTCTGATTCTGTGAACCACCCCACGCCCGCCATCGTTGCTCAAAACGCCGTGCGCAGACTGCCGCGGCTGGCCTTGCTTTTGTTGTGCGCGGCTTATGTTTTGCCCGGTTTTTGGGGGCGCACGCCCTGGAAAGCCCAAGACATCGAAGCCTTTGGCTACATGCTTCAATTGGCTCAAGGCGGTGTCGGCAGCTCCGTCTCCTGGCTCCAACCCACTTTATTGGGCAGCACCGATGCCCAACTGGCCTTGCTGCCTTATTGGCTGGGCGCTGTTTTGATCCAATGGGCACCCGCCGGTCTTGAAGCCGCCTTCGCCCGCTTGCCCTTCATCGGCATGCTGAGCGTCACTTTGGCGTCTACCTGGTATGCGGTTTACGCGCTGACCCGTCACCCCGCCGCACAACCTGTGGCCTTTGCCTTTGGTGGGGAAGCCAAACCAGCGGACTACGCCAGGGCCATGGCCGACGGTGGCTTGCTGGCCCTGCTGGCCTGCTTAGGCTTGGCTCGGCTGTCGCACGAAACCACACCCGCCCTGAGTCAGCTGTGTTTTGCGGCCTTGCTGTTTTTTGGCCTGTCGACCTGGACCCGACACCGGATCCAAAGCGCTGCGGCGGTCGCTGCCGGGATGCTTGGTTTGACGCTGTCGGGGGCTCCCAGCCTCGCCTTGTGGCTGGGCATCGGTGGCTCGGTCATTTGCGCCACCGCGCAGACCGATCCGGCGCAACGCCGCTTGACCATGCTCGATGTAGGCCTGATGGCGCTCATTGCCCTGCTGTGCGTGACCACTGCGGGCACCCTCGATCTGTGGCGCTGGCGCGTGGTGCCTCACACCATGGTCGACCTCCATGTGCTGGCCAAATTGATGGTCTGGTTCACTTGGCCTGCATGGCCTCTGGCCCTGTGGGCGCTGTGGCGCTGGCGAGGGCAACTCGCGCACGGCTGGCGCTACCCGCATCTGGGTTTGCCACTGTGGTTTGTGATCGTGACGGTTGGGGCCACTTGGTTCACGGGCTTGTCCGACCGAGCACTGTTGACCTCCCTGCCTGCCATTGCCACCTTGGCCGCTTTAGCGCTGCCCACGCTGCGCCGCAGTCTGGGCGCCCTGATCGACTGGTTCACGCTGCTGTTTTTCAGTGTCTGTGCACTCATCATCTGGGTGGTTTGGGTGGCCATGCAAACCGGCACACCGGCCAAACCGGCCGCCAACGTGGCGCGCTTAGCCCCAGAATTCGTACCCGAATTTTCAGTCGGGGCATTCGCCTTGGCATTGGCCGCCACCGTGGCTTGGGCCGCACTGGTGCGCTGGCGCACCGGCTACCACCGCGCTGCCATCTGGAAGAGTCTGGTGCTTCCCGCCAGTGGTGCCGCGCTTTGCTGGCTGCTGCTGACCAGCCTGTGGCTGCCCCTGCTCGATTACGCCCGAAGCTATGCCCCATTGATGCAAAAGGTCAGTCGCATCACGGGCACTGGCGGGTGCCTGCAATACGCCGGCATCAGCAAGGCACAAGGCGCAGCCTTGATGCACCACGCGCAAGCCAGACTCATTCCCATGCAGTCCCCGCAAAGCGACTGCCCTTGGCTGATCATGGACAACGTCAACAGCTCCTTGTTGTCAGCCAAAATTCAGTCCCTGGGTTGGGCGCAAGAAACAGCCATCAAACGGCCGACTGACAAAGACGAGACCTTGGTCATTTTCCGACCCGCCAAAGCCATCGCTGCCCCCGTCGGCTTGCCACAGCGCTGAAGCATGTCCGAGTTGCGCACCATCGCCCGCCATGCAGGCACCGTGCTGGTGGGGCAGCTGGCCGTCATGTCCTTCGGGATTGCGGACACATTGATTGCGGGCCGTTACAGCCCGCAGGCGCTGGCCGTCTTGGCTTTGGCCTCCTCCATTTACATCAGCATTTATGTGGCGCTCAATGGTTTGCTGCAGGCCTTGCTGCCGGTTTGGGCCGAGCTGCATGGCGGCGGGCGTCCAACTGAAATAGGTCAGTCGGTCCGGCAAGCGCTTTACATCGCTGGTGCTGCCGCCGTGCTGGGCATCTGCGGTTTGTGGTTCCCGGATCTGTGGCTGTCGGCCACCGAGGTGCCCGAAGAACTCTGGCCCGATGTGCGTGCTTATTTGCGTATCTTGGCGCTGGCTTTGCTCCCATCTTTGCTGTTTCGCATGTTCAGCACACTCAACCAGAGTCTGGGACATCCCCGCTTGGTGACCTGGCTGCAGGCGGGTGCCTTGCTGGTCAAAGTACCGCTGTCGTATGCCCTGACTTTTGGCGTTGCAGGTTTGTCCGGCATGGGCGTGGTGGGATGCGCCTGGGCCACCTTGGTGGTCAACACACTGATGCTGCTGGCGGGCCTGTGGCTCTTGCGCACCCAGGACATCTACCAGCCTTACCACTTGTGGCGTCGTCCCGAAAAACCCGATTGGCCTGTGATCCGGCGCTTTCTGGCCTTGGGTGTCCCTGCAGGTTTGTCCATCATGGTGGAGGTGACCTCGTTCACTTTGATGGCACTGTTCATTGCACGGCTGGGGGCCGTGGCCTTGGCCAGCCACCAGATTGCGGCCAGTCTGGCCGCTGTCTTGTACATGGTGCCGCTGGCCATTGGCATTGCGAGCAGCGCACGCACAGGCTACTGGCTCGGTGCTGGGCAAGCACGCAAAGCCCGAAGTGCAGCAGGTCTGGGCATTGGCTTGGCCATTGGTGCCGCCTTGCTGGGGGCGGGCGTCTTGTTTTTGGGCCGCGAAGCGGTTGCCACGGCGTTCAGCACCGACCCCAGCGTGGTGCAAGCGGCCACGGTTTGGCTGGGCTGGGTCGCGCTCTACCACCTGGCCGATGCGGTGCAAGCGGTCTGCGCTTACCTGTTGCGCTGCTACCGCATCACCCTGATGCCCTTGCTCATTTACACCGCCCTGCTGTGGGGCGTGGGTTTGTATGGCGGCTATGTGCTGGCCTACCAAGGCATTGATGGGGCCGCTTGGCCCATGCGGGCCAGTGTGGACACCTTCTGGATGACGAGCACCGCCGCCCTGGCTTTGGTATCGGTCCTCTTCACGGCCATGGTCTGGCGTGCCTCACGGCTGACACCCCAAAGGGGCCAGATGCATTAAGGTAGAGGCTTCGCTCACTTTGAATACCATCGCACCATGATCCTCGAACTCGCCGACATCCGCATCCATCCCGGCCAGCAAGCCGCATTTGAAAAAGCCATTGAGCTCGGCTTGAACACCGTGGCTTGCAAAGCCAAGGGCTTTCAAGGCGGAAAGGTCAACCGCGGCATCGAAAGCCCGGAACGCTATGTGCTGCAAATTTTCTGGGACACCTTGGAAGACCACACGGTGGGCTTCCGTCAATCACCCCTTTTCACGGAATGGCGTGCCATCGTGGGTCCGTTTTTTGCTGCGCCTCCGCACGTGGAACACTTCGAGTTGACGGTCAAATCGGCCTAAAGCCGAACGGCCAGACGTCCTCTGCTCTCAAGAGGCCTCATGCCCTGCGACCAAGCGGCTGAGCAAGTGCATGAACTGAGCCTGCTCTGGCGCTGTGAGCGGCATCAAAATGGTCGACTGGACGGCCGCCACCGCCGACTGCATGCCTGCCAAGGCATCCAGACCCGCAGGGGTCAGCACCAACAACTTGCGCCGACGATCCACCTCGTCGGCTCGTCGCACGACCCAACCCTTGCTTTCCAGACGGCCAATCACCGAGCCCGACGTGGCCGGATCGAAAGCCACATGCTTGGCCAAGGTGATTTGATCCACGCCCGGTGTGTCGAGCAAGGCATTCAAGATCGCGAACTGAACCGGGGTGACATCCGCCATGCTCAGGTGTTCATTGAAGACCGCCACGGAAATTTGGTGTGCCCGCCGGATCAAGTGACCCGGAGCGGCGGCCAAATCAAAGCTGTGGGTCATTTCCAGGTCTCTCCATTAAAAGCAGGGTTATCACCAGTCACTGACCTGGCTCAGCCTCCTATAGTAAGCGCGCTTAGCAACTTTTCTGCATTTGCAGTGGCACCGCCACATCTCACTTTTGAAAGTCACGCATGAGTTTTCTGTTCCCCCCAACACCCACCGTTTCTATGCCTGTCCTCGGCCATGCCAGCCGCTTTCCGGTGCACCGCATTTACTGCGTGGGCCGCAACTACGAAGAGCACGCCAAAGAAATGGGTTTCACTGGGCGTGAGCCACCTTTCTTCTTCCTTAAACCCGCAGACAGCTTGGTGGTGGTCGAAGCTGGCCAGACCGGCACCATGCCTTACCCCAGCCTCACGAAAAACCTGCACCATGAGATCGAGCTCGTGGTGGCCATTGGTCAAGGCGGACGCAACATCCAAGCGGCCGATGCGGCCAAGCACATCTTCGGCTACGCCGTGGGTCTGGACATGACACGCCGAGACCTGCAAAACGAGATGAAAAAACAAGGCCGCCCCTGGTGTATTGGCAAGGCTTTTGACCATTCGGCCCCCATTGGCCCGATCACGCCCATCGCGCAAGCGGGTGACGTGAACCAGGCCGAGATCAGCTTGCAAGTCAACGGTGCAGACCGTCAACGCAGCAACGTGGCCAAACTCATCTGGAGCGTGGCCGAAACCATCGAACACCTGTCAGCCGCTTGGGAACTGCAGCCCGGCGACCTGATCTATACCGGCACCCCTGAAGGCGTGGCCGCTGTGGTGGCGGGTGACACCTTGGTGGGCCAAGTGGCTGGGTTGGGCAGCTTGCAAATAAAAATTTCCTGAGCCGCTGGTGGTTCAGAACGCAGTTTGCCCCGCCATAAAAGCACTTTTGTTCATTGAACAAAAGTGCACACACCCCGCTCAACAAAGGGTTAACCCCTAAAAATAGCCATCCGAGTTGCAACATAATTCATATACATTGCAATTCAAGGGATTTGATGGTGCCCCAAGTTGAGCGCCATTGGCGCTTTTCTTTTCATTAACCGACCGCTCGGTTGGTTTATCATTTCGTTTTTCAACCCAAGATGGAGACAAGTCAATGAAGAAGTTCTTACAACAAACGGCCTTGGCCGCAGGCCTGATGGCCGTTGGTTTTGGCGCTCACGCCCAGACCATCACCCTGAAGGTGCACCACTTTCTGAGCGCACAAACCATCCAGCACACCACCATGCTGGGCGACTGGTGCAAAAACATTGCACGCGACTCCAAAGACCGCCTGAAGTGTGAAATCTTCCCCTCAATGCAACTGGGTGGAACACCCGTGCAGTTGTATGAACAGGCCCGTGATGGCGTGGTGGACGTGGCTTGGACTTTGCAAGCCTTCACCCCCAAATTGGCCAAACTCGAAGTATTCGAGTTGCCCTTCATGATGACCAATGCCGAAGCCACCAGCCGCGCAGCTTGGGACTACGGCCAGAAATATGCCCAGGATGACTTCAAAGACGTCAAGATGCTGGCCATTCACGTGCACGGCCCAGGCAACATTTACACCAAGAACAAAGCTGTGACCACCATGGCCGACCTCAAGGGCCTGAAAGTGCGCGCACCCACACGCCAAGTCAACAAGATGGTGGCAATGATGGGTGCCACGCCTGTGGCCATGCCTGTGCCCCAAGTCCCTGAAGCCCTGTCCAAGGGTGTGATCGACGGTGCCGTGATTCCTTACGAAGTGGCTCCCAGCTTGAAGGTCAACGAGTTGACCAACTTCACTGCCGAGACCGACCGCAGCTACAACGCGCTGTACACCACGGTATTTGTGCTGCCCATGAACAAAGCCAAGTACGATTCGCTGCCTGCTGATTTGAAAGCCGTCATCGACAAGAACTCGGGCCGCGAGTTGTCAGCCTTCTTGGGCAAGACACAAGCGGGTCACGATGTCGTTGGCAAGAAAGTTTTCGAAGCTACGGCCAACCAGAAGATCAGCATCATCCCCAAAGCCGAACTGGAAAAGTGGAAAAAAGCCACCGATTCTTTGGACGACGCTTGGGTGACCGAGATGACCGGCAAGGGCATGGACGGCAAGGGCATGCTCCAGTCAGCCAACGACCTGATCAAGCAGTACACCAAGTAATTCAGCTTGGATGAGATACGAGAGCAGGGCCTGTCCCTGCTCTCCGTTTTTAAGGGGCCTGGCTTGATGCATGTATTGCGATCAGACCCCGAACTGATTTTTCAATTTTCCGCTCAGCGGAGCACACCATGATGTTTTCTAATCCCTTGGAGCGGCTGGCCCGTCTCTGCAGCATATTGGGAGGGCTGGTCATGACCGGTCTGATGCTGATGACCTGTTACAGCCTCATCGGGCGTAACTTTTTTGACTCAGCGCTGATTGGTGACTTCGAGCTCACAGGCGTTGGCGCA
>JBIKSF010000092.1:0-8650 GCA_044348785.1 Limnohabitans sp. | reverse complement strand
TACACCGAAGTGCCTTACATCAACGTGGGCAAGTTCAGTAGCCTGTCGGCGCGTTCAAGCAAGCTTGAAGGCTACACCCCGTCCACCTGGCCCTTCTTCTGGAACACGGGCTTGGCCAAATAAGCACGGGGAGCTGATCGATGTCCCGCATGTCCTGGGCCAGCCTAGGACGCACTTTGCTGGGCCGCTTGGGCGGCATGTTGGCAGTGTTGTCCTTGGTGTCTGTGTTGGTGTTCCTGCTCACGCGGCTGGCGGCGGGTGACCCGATCGCGTTGTTGCTGGGCGACCAGGCTTCTCTGGAGGACATCGCGCAGGCACGCCAGCGCTATGGGCTGGACCAGTCACTGCTCAGCCAATTCATGTTGTGGCTGGGCGAAGTGTTCAAGGGCAATCTGGGGCAATCGGTCTTTTTGCAAATGCCAGTGACCCAGGTGCTGTGGGACCGTTTGGAGCCCACAGCCTGGCTGGCTTTTCTCTCGGTGGGTCTGGCCATGCTGATTGGCGTGCCTTGCGGCATTGTGTCTGCGGTATGGCGTGGGCGGTGGATCGATCAATGTGTGAGCACGCTGGCCATGTTGGGTGCCAGCATGCCCAGCTTCTGGATGGGCCTGATGGTCATTCAGTTGCTGGCCGTAGGAGCGGGCTGGTTTCCGGTGTCGGGTTATGGGGACCCCGGCGCGGACCTCGTCACGCGCATCCACCATTTGATGCTGCCAGCGCTGGTCTTGGGCACACTCAACTCTGCCTTGATCATCCGGTTCACGCGCGCCTCCATGCTGGACATCCTGAGCGAGGACTACATCCGCACCGCACGCTCCAAAGGACTGTCCGAAAACGTGGTGGTGCTCAAACATGCATTGCTCAATGCCCTGGTGCCGATCCTGACGGTGCTGGGCTTGACGCTGGCTTTGATGATCGGTGGCGCTGTGGTGACCGAGACGGTGTTCAATTTGCCTGGCTTGGGTAATCTGGTGGTGCGTGCCGTATTACGGCGCGATTACCCCGTCATTCAGGGGGCCTTGCTCGCGATTGCCGGTGTTTACGTCATCATCAACTTTTTGATCGATGTCATGTATGTGTTTGTCGATCCCAGGGTGCGCCATGGCTGAGTGGCGCCGTACCTTCTCCCAATTGTTTGCACGCCGCGTGGTCTTGCTTGCCATGGTGCTGCTGGGCTTGATGCTGTTCATGGCGGTTGCTGGACAGTGGCTCTTGCCGCACGAGCCTATGGCCATGAAAGTCAGCATGCGCCTGAAGCCGCCGAGCTGGACTTACTGGAGCGGCACCGATGAATTGGGCCGTGACATCACTAGCCGTATTTTTTACGGGGCACGCTATTCCCTGGCCATTGGCGCGGGGACGGCTTTATTGGCGGTGGCGCTGGGTACCTTGCTGGGTTTGCTGGCGGGTTTTTTCAAGCGCCTGGACGCTGTGCTGATGCGCTGTGTAGACGCCATGATGGCTTTTCCGGACATTTTGCTGGGCATCGCGCTGGTGTCGATTTTGGGGGCGAGTCCGGTCAATGTGGTGCTGGCGCTGACCCTGGTCTACACCCCGCGTGTGGCCCGGGTGGTGAGGGCGTGTACCTTGGTGATCCGCGAGCTGCCTTATGTCGAGGCCGCGCGCGCTGTGGGCATCAGCACCCCCAGGCTGCTGCGTGTGCACATCTTGCCCAACCTGATGTCGCCTGTCTTGGTGCAGTTGAGCTTCATCTTCGCCTATGCCTTGTTGGCTGAGGCGGGTTTGTCCTTTTTGGGCGTGGGGGTGGGTGCGGAAATTCCCACTTGGGGCACCATGGTGGCGGCCAGCACGCAGCATGCGGACCGGGCCGTCTGGACGCTTTTTTATCCGGGCATGGCGATTGTGCTGACCGCTTTGTCCTTGCAGTTGTTGGGTGATGGTGTGCGCGATTTGCTCGACCCCCGCTTGAAAGGTACCCCATGAGCGCGCCCGAAGCTGCGTCTGTTTTACCGCGCTTGCAGGTGCGTGGACTGACCACCACCCTTGTGCAGCGAGATGGCCAGGTGCCCTTGGTGCGCGGGGTGAGTTTTGATTTGCATGCGGGGCGAACGCTGGCGCTGGTGGGCGAATCAGGCAGTGGCAAATCACTCACAGCGCTTAGCCTGATGCGTTTGCTCGCGCGCAACGCCAGTTGGCAATGCAGCGGGCAGGCCCTGTTCACCGATGCGGCCGGGCAAACGCGTGATTTGTTGCAATTGCCCGATGGTGAGATGCGGCAATTACGTGGACATCAGATCGCCATGATTTTTCAGGAGCCCATGACCTGCCTGAATCCGGTGCTCACTGTGGGCGAGCAAATCGCCGAATCGGTGCGTCTGCACTTGGGGCTGAGCAAAAGCGCTGCGCGCCAGCGTGCCTTGCAGGCACTGGAGCAGGTTGAGATACCTGCTGCGCGTCAGCGCTTGGACGAATACCCGCACCAAATGTCTGGCGGGATGCGCCAGCGGGTGATGATTGCCATGGCCATGGTCTGTGAGCCGCAGGTGCTGATCGCTGACGAACCGACGACGGCGCTGGACGTGACGATTCAGGCGCAAATCCTGGCCCTCATGTCGCGTTTGCAGCGTGACACGGGCATGAGCATGCTGTTCATCACCCACAATCTGGGCGTCGTGGCCCACCATGCTGAACGTGTGGCGGTGATGTATGCCGGCGAGGTGGTTGAGCATGCCGATGTGCACGCCCTGTTTGCACAACCGGCTCACCCTTACACCCAGGGTTTGCTGGCTTGTTTGCCCGGACGTGCCCGACAGCTGTCCTTGAAAGAGGGACGCCGTATGGCCTTGCAGGACATTCCCGGTCAGGCCCCGGCCATGAACCGTCTGGGTGCGGGCTGCAGTTTTGCCGAGCGCTGTGCCTCACGCATGCCACAGTGCAGTCTGCAAGCGCCTGTTTGGCAAGGTGACGCGGCCCAAGGCCGAGCCTGCCATTTGGAGCTGCGCTCATGAAACCTATGCTGAAAATTGACAAGCTGCAAGTCGAGTTTGGCCGCGGCGCGCAGCGGGTGCAGGCGGTGCGTGGTGTGAGTTTCGACATCGCTCACGGCGAAACGCTTGGGCTGGTGGGGGAGTCCGGTTCAGGCAAAAGTTCGTTGGGCCGTGCGGTACTTCAACTGATTCCGGTGGCCCAAGGGTCTGTCCAGTTGGATGGGCGTGAGCTGTTGGAGCTGAGCGCTTCGCAGATGCGCCCTTTGCGTCGCGAAGTGCAAATGGTGTTCCAGGACCCCAGTCTGAACCCCCGTCAGCGGGCTGGCGACATGCTGGACGAAGTGCTCAGCACACATGGCCTGCACAAGGGCGCAGCGCGTGCCCCGCGCATCGCCCAGCTGCTGCAGCTGGTGGGCCTCAAGCCTGAACACGCCGAGCGTTTTGCACACGAATTTTCAGGGGGGCAAAAGCAGCGGCTGGGCATTGCCCGGGCCTTGGCCGTTGAGCCCCGCTTCATTGTGGCCGACGAGCCGCTGTCGGCGCTGGACATGTCGATCCAGGCGCAAATTGTCAATTTGCTGATCCACCTGCGTGAGCAGCTGGGTCTGACGTTGCTGTTCATTTCTCATGACCTGGATGTGGTGCAGTACCTGTGTGACCGCGTAGTGGTGCTTTACCTGGGGCGTGTGATGGAGATTGCCCCGACCGCAGACCTGTTTGCCTCGCCCGCACACCCATACACCCGCGCCTTGCTGTCGGCTGCGCCCATTCCTGACCCTGAGCAAGCAGCCCCCAGTGTGGATTTGGAGGGAGACCCACCCAGCCCCATCAATCCCCCATCCGGTTGCGTGTTCCGCACCCGCTGCCCCCATGCTGTAGCAGCATGCGCCGAAACCATTCCGGAACTCACCCCCACCACAACGGGCCGCATGGTGGCCTGTTGGCGACACCAAGAATTGAACTGAACCATGCAACTGAACGCTGCTGTCAAAGGTTACCCCAACCACTTTGCCCCCATCGATCTCAAAGAGGCAGGGGCGCAAGGCTGGCAAGTGCTTCAAGGGGATTTGTCTTTTCCCCTGGCCGTGCTCAAGGCTTCTGCACTTCAACACAATTTGGAATGGATGCGGGATTTCTGCCAGACGCGCAATCTGGACATTGCGCCTCACGGCAAGACCACCATGTCGCCAGAACTCTATGCCCGTCAGCTCGCAGCGGGTGCCTGGGGCATCAGTTTTGCCAATGTGTTTCAGGCGGCCCTGGGGGCTCGCCACGGCGTGCGCCGCATCATCATCGCCAACCAGGTGTTGCAGTCCGTCGATTTGGACAGTTTGTCCGATTTGTTGTGTGAGCATGCCGGCTTGCAAGTGTATTTTTTGGTCGACTCGATGGCCCAGTTGCGCTTGATTGAAGCGTGGCGTGATGCGCGAAAGGCCAGCACGGTGTTCACGGTGCTGCTGGAGCTGGGCATTGAAGGCAAGCGAACAGGTTGCCGAGACCACCCGCAGGCGCTCGCATTGGCCCAAGCCATCCGCAGCAGCCCTGCTGTTCAATTGGCCGGCATCGAATGCTACGAAGGGGCCTTGGCAAGTTGCAACCATGAACACGACCGAAGCAATGTGGCGGTGTTGATGGCGCGCGTGCAGAAAATTGCAGCGGCGTGCGAAGCCGAAAATTACTTTGAAACGGACGAGGTGCTCATCACAGCAGGCGGGTCGGCCATTTTCGATTTGGTGGCCGATCATTTAACGCCTCATTTGAGCCGACCTGCCCGGGGCATTTTGCGATCAGGCTGCTACCTCACGCACGACCATGTGCAGTACCGGCAGCATCTGCAATGCGTCGGCGAGCGTCTGAATTTGCGGGAAACCTTGCGGCCTGCCATCGAGTTGGTCAGTGTCGTCCAGTCTTGCCCCGAGCCGGGGCTGGCCATTTTGGCGATGGGCAAGCGCGATGTCTCGTACGACCTGGACATGCCTGTTCCGGAATGGCGGGCTCAGGTAGACGATGCCTGCACGCGGGGCGTACCCGTTCACTGGGCCGTGACGGCATTGAACGACCAACATGCCTATTTACGATTTGATGCGCAGACGCCCGCCGACCAGCACCCCGTGGTCGGGCAGTTGGTCGGTTGTGGCATTTCTCATCCTTGCACCACCTTTGACAAATGGCGCTGGATGCCGGTGGTGGACGATGCTTACCGCGTGGTGGATGCGGTCTCGGTGAACTTCTGAATGCGGCCAGCCATGACCGAGCGCCATGCCTCTTTGCTCCAACGCTTGCAGACGCTGGCACCGGGCTTGCCCCGTGCGCAGCAGCAAGTGATGGCCGTTTGGCTGCAGGACCCTGAGCGTGCGCTCACCATGAGTGTTGACGCACTGGCTTTACAGGCCGGGGTTTCCATGCCGACCATCATGCGCACGGCCCGGCAATTGGGTTTCGAAGGCGTTCGAGAATTCAAGTTGGCTTTGGCGCAAGACCTGGCACGCCATGCACCGGTGCACAGATCGGTCACGATGAGCGACAGCACCACGGACATTGTGCAGAAAATTCTCGGTGGGGCGGCGGCATCCATCACGGCCTTGCAGCAACAGCTGGACCCGGTGATCCTGGAGCAGGCGGCCCAGCTGCTGGCGGGTGCGCAGCGCATCGATTGTTATTCGGTGGGGGCCACTTCGGCGTTCATGGCGAGTGACTTGCAAGGCCGCTTGTTTCGCCTGGGGCGTCATGCGCATGCGGTGCACGATGCCCATCAGCAGCTCATCTCGGCAGCCACTTTGGGACCTTCTGGTGTGGCTGTGGCGATTTCACATGTGGGTCGCATGCCTTTCATGCTCGAAGCGGTCGGCTTTGCCAGATCCCAAGGGGCCAAAGTGATCGCCATCACCCAGCCCGACACCGCTTTGGCTCAAATGGCCGATGTGGTGATCGGCGTCAGTGTGCCGCCCGATGCGGTGATGCGTGTTGGCACAGAGGCTTACATCGCCCATTTGCTGGTCATCGAGTTGTTGATGGTGCTGGTGCTGCAGGCTCTGGGGCCAGATGCAGCCAGGCACCTGGCCCAATTCAAATCGGTCTTGCAGGCCCACGGGCAGGACGTGGACCAACACCCCACAGTGGACTGGGCCTGGTCCACTGTCGAGAAAGATACCCAATCATGACAACGATTTTGTTGCGCAACACGCAATTGGTGGATGGCACGGGCGCTTCCGCACGAACCGCTGATATCTGGGTGCGCGGTGACCGCATTGAAGCGATCGGCGAGCACTTGACTGTGGCCGCCGATGAAGTGCTGGACCTTGCAGGTTTGACCGTTGCGCCGGGCTTCATTGATGTGCACACCCACGACGACGCCATGGTCTTGCGTGATCCGGGCATGTTGGCCAAATTGTCCCAAGGGGTAACGACGGTCATCACGGGCAATTGCGGCTTGTCGCTGGTGCCTTTGGTCAGCGACGACCCGGGGTCTCCTCTGGACTTGTTGCACAGATCAGAGTTCCGTTTTGCCCATTTGAACGATTACGCCCGTGCCTTGGCACAAAAACCCCCTGCAGTGAATGTAGGTGCCTTGATCGGGCACACCACCTTGCGCGCCACGGTCATGCAGGACCTCATGCAGGCCGCCACCCCTGATGAAACCGATGCCATGGCGGCATTGCTCGATGAAGCTTTGCGCCATGGGGCCTTGGGCTTGTCCTCGGGGCTTTTTTACCAACAAGCCTATGCCGCTGACATGGCTGAAATGCAAGCCCTGGTTCGGGTGGTCGGCCGCCACGGCGCTGTGTATGTGACGCACATCCGCAGCGAGATGGACGACATTCTGAGCGCCATGCAGGAAGCAGCTGACACGGCGCATGCGGGCACGGCCAGCTGGATCATGTCGCACCACAAATGTGCGGGGCCTCGCAACTGGGGCCGCACGATCGAAACCCTGGCATTGCTGGAGCGCCTGAGCCAGCGCCAGAGCGTGGGCACCGATGTCTACCCTTACAGCGCGGGGTCCACTTTGTTGCGCGAGGATCTGGTCGACGGCATCATTGACATCCTCATCACCCGCAGTGACACGCACCCGGAGATGGCGGGTCGTTACTTGGCAGACATTGCCCAGACTTGGGGGACCGACCAATTGCAGGCCTGCAGGCGGCTCATGCCTGGCGGCGCCTGCTATTTTCAGATGCGGGAGGACGATGTGCGCCGTGTGCTGGCCCACCCGATGAGCATGATCGGCTCGGATGGCTTGCCTCACGACGAGCGCCCGCATCCACGGCTTTGGGGTGCTTTTGCAAGGGTGCTGGCGCATTACTGCCGTAAGGAGAAATTGTTCAGCTTGCCGCAGGCGATCCACAAGATGACCGGCTTGTCTGCACAGCGCTTTGGCCTGCAAGATCGGGGGGTGTTGCGTGAGGGGGCATTTGCCGATCTGGTGTTGTTGGATCCAGACCGCATCCAAGACAAGGCCACTTACGAAAATCCCCGACAAATGTGCGAAGGCATTGAACGGGTCATGGTCAATGGAGCATGGGCTTTTGTCCAAGGACAGGTTCAAGGCGTGGGGTCGGGGAGATTTTTGCGCCGCTGACCGTTGAGTGGCGAGACGCTTGCCTTAATATGAACACCTGATCTCCGGGATGTAGCCCATTTGCAAAGCTTGTCGCTCCAGCCTACCCCTATTAATCGCCTGAGAAAGGGCCATCATGCTGGAACGCTTCATTCAAAGCAAAAAACTTGATGCGGCCAAGCTGAGTGCTAAAAAACTCCTCAGTGCCCGGGGTGAAGCCAATGCGCAAAGCATGGCCGTGAAGCTGATCGACCATTACGTGCATTTGGACAAGCGCAGCCAGATCGACTTCTTCCATTTTTTGTCCAGCCATTTCAACCCCGACCCGGCCCTGGTGGTGGATGCAGCGAACCGCTACAACACCGAGCGCAACGAGGCCAGCCTGATCCATTTGTTCCAGACCGTAGAGCCGCCCCGGCAGGAGCTGTTGAGACGGGTGAACCGGGCACCCGCGGGCACGTCCACGATTTTGAAAATGCGCCAGACGCTGCTGTCCTACCTCAAGGACCATCCGGCTTTTCGAGCAACTGACGCCGACATGCACCATTTGCTCAGTTCCTGGTTCAACCCGGGCTTTTTGGAGTTGCACCAAATCACCTGGAACTCGCCTGCCCAGCTGCTCGAAAAAATTATCGCGCACGAATCGGTGCATGCCATCGACGGCTGGGATGACTTGCGCCGTCGCTTGCAGCCTGACCGGCGCTGTTTTGCATTTTTTCACCCGCAGTTGCCTGGCGAGCCGCTGATTTTTGTCGAGGTGGCCTTGGTGCCGGGTATTGCCAAGGACATTGGTGGTCTGATCAATAAACTGGCCCCGGTGGGCGATGCCAAAAGCTTCAAGTCGGCGATTTTTTATTCCATCAGCAATTGCCAGCCAGGCCTCAAAGGCGTGTCGTTGGGCAATTTCCTGATCAAGCGGGTGGCGCAAAAACTGATTGAAGAAATGCCTTCTCTCAAAACCTTTTGCACCCTGTCGCCCATCCCGGGTTTCACCCAGTGGCTGGACGCAGGCGCACTCCTGCCCGAGGAACGCTTGAGTCCAGCGCACACACGCAAGTGGCAAGAAGCCCAAAAATGTTTGGCGCTGGGCAACCTGACTTGGGCGGAACGCCTGAAGGCAGGCTGGCACCCCGAGCGCAGTGAA
>JBIKSF010000091.1:0-8693 GCA_044348785.1 Limnohabitans sp. | reverse complement strand
TCGCTGCCTTCGGCAACAAACTGACCTCGCACGAAATAGCCTTTTTTGGGTTTACGGGACATGACTGGGGGAACTCGTTTTCAGATGCAGCGCTGGGGCTGGGTGGCAAGTATCATAGCGGCCACTGCGGGCCCAGCGCCCGCCATTTTTTTCGAGATCCCTTCCGTGAAAAAAAACGCCCCTGTCCAAGCCACTGCTTCACAACCCCACGACGGCTTCAGCTACTCGCGTGACCATTTTGAAGAGCTGGTCGACATCGCCTTGCACCACGCCAAAAAGCTGGGTGCCACCAACGCGGGTGCCGAGGCGTCTGAAGGTTGTGGCCTGTCGGTCAGCGTGCGCAAGGGTGAGCTGGAAAACGTGGAGCGCAACCGCGACAAGTCGCTGGGCGTGACGGTGTATGTGGACCACCGCCGGGGCAATGCCAGCACGTCGGACTTTTCCAAGGCAGCGATCGAGCGTACGGTGCAAGCGGCCTATGACATCGCCCGCTTCACCGCCGAAGACCCGACAGCCGGGCTGCCTGATGAGGCCGACATTGAAACCAACCACCGTGATCTGGATTTGTTCCATCCTTGGGCGATCAACAGCGAAGAGGCCGCCAAGTTGGCTTTGCAGTGCGAAGCCGCTGCGCTCAAAACCAGCCGCCGCATCACCAACAGCGACGGCGCGGCCGTGTCGGCCCAGCAGAGCCATTTTTTCAGTGCCCACACGCACGGTTTTCGCGGCGGTTATGCCAGCTCGCGCCACAGCGTTTCAGTGGCCCCCATCGCCAAGCTGCCTGGTCGCAACGCCGAAATGCAGCGCGACGCCTGGTACACCTCGATGCGTTCAGCTGACGAGATGGCTTCACCCGAAGCCGTGGGCCGCTACGCTGCCGAACGCGCCTTGTCGCGCCTGGGCGCACGCAAAATCGCCACGACCGAATGCCCTGTGCTGTTCGAGTCGCCCGTGGCCGCTGGCCTGCTGGGCGGTTTTGTGCAGGCCGTGAGCGGCGGAGCGCTGTACCGCAAGAGCAGCTTCTTGCTGGACTCCTTGGGTAAAAAAGTCTTCCCCAAGCACATCGACATCGAAGAAGACCCGCACCTGCTGCGCGGCAAAGGCAGCTCGCCGTTTGACGACGAAGGCGTGCGCTCGGTGCGCCGCCAAGTGGTCAAAGGTGGCCGTGTCGAGGGTTACTTTTTGAGCAGCTACTCCGCTCGGAAATTGGGCATGAAGACCACCGGCAACTCGGGTGGATCGCACAACCTGACGCTGACTTCTCGCCTGACGCAGCCGGGTGACGATTTGGACGCCATGCTGCAAAAGCTGGGCACGGGCCTGTTTGTGATCGAGTTGATGGGCCAGGGCGTGAATTACGTCACGGGCGACTATTCACGCGGGGCCAGTGGCTTTTGGGTCGAGAACGGCCAGATCGCTTACCCGGTGCACGAGATCACCATCGCGGGCAACCTCAAAGACATGCTCATGGGCATTGAGGCCGTGGGCTCGGACACTTACAACATGGGGGCCAAAACCACAGGCTCTATTTTGGTCAACCGCATGAAACTGGCGGGCAGCTGAGGCCTGCGGCGCTGTGCAGGCTGAACTTCTGGCGGCGCTGGCTGCATTGCCCTAAGGTAGCGCCGGTGCAAACCCGCTGAATCTCAATTAAAGATTATTTTTTAAAAATTTTCTTAATCCAAAACAATTTTTGATGTTGAGGTTCTGGATATCCCGTTGTTAACCCAATTTTTCGTAGAAAGTATTGTCTTGCTATTTTTAGTATGGCTTACAACCTGTGTCCATTGGCGTCCATCAGAGTCAACTCCAGCATATGTGCCATTCAATTCCCAATAAGTACAAATCGAACTTCCGCATGGAATTAAGAATCCATCTTTCTTGAGATTGGCATATGAAAAAATTAAACCTACATCTTCTTGCGGCGTAGGCTTAGAAATACAACTACCATTTGGGCCTGGATCGGTGCTGTCAGTGCCTTCAATGAAGCCCATTCCAGCTTCGGTAAAAACGGATTTGAAAGCAACGATTGGAGGGGTGCAGTCCATTGCGGAAACTGATGCCGTTTTATTCGCAAGGTCTATAACGTATCCATCACCCACGAACTTTAAGGTTATTTTAGAAACATGTTGGGTTTGATTTTGATACCAAGATTTTGTCGAAACTATCTCATTCGAGTTGGCAATATGTGAAACAACTTGCGTCCACCCTCTTCCATCAGAATCGATCCCTGTATATGTTGAGTTAAGCTGAGCTAAAGTGCATTTAGGGCCACCGCATGGTATTAAAAAACCATCATTCTTGGCATCAATATACGAAAACACAACACCAACTTCAGCGTTGGATGTTCGGTTGGCTGTACAAGTCCCGTCAGGATTTTGATTAACGCTATCTGTCCCACGTAAAAACTGAATTCCCTCCGCGGAAAATTTAAGTTCTGCTGAAACAATTTCATTGCTGCATTTTGCTGGATATGCTTGGGCTACTCTATTGGTCAAATTAAATGAATATTCAATTCCAGCGTCACTGCCACCGCCGCCGCCACCGCAAGCAGCAAGAGCAAAAAGAAATGGTGAAAGTAAAAAGAGGCGCATATTTATAATTTCAAATTAAATAAATTATCAAAATTATACAACGCATAGTTTTATGGGCACAGGTACTTGATGCTGTTTAGTCTCATCAAGCGCATTGCCCCTGTTGTCAAAGCCGAATGCAGCAAGCCCGACTAGGCATCCAAGATAGCGTCGACTTACACCTGAAGCCAAGAATATTCAACTTGTTGGCGTTGGGCATGACTTCAATTTTGCTGCTGCCATTGTTGTTGGGTGTCTCCTCCTCCGCCCTGCTGGGGTGGCTTGTGGCGGTGCTGATCTTGCAAGCTTAGTCCGTTGGCGCCTCAGCCCGCCAGAGCTGCCTTCACTGCGGCTGACACCTGTCCCATGTCGGCCTTACCGGCCAGTTGGGCTTTGACCGCACCCATCACTTTGCCCATGTCGCCGGGGCCTTTGGCGCCCAGGTCAGCGACGATGGCCTGCACGGCTGCTGTGACCTCTTCGGCCGACATGCGGGCTGGCAGGTAGGCCACCAAAACAGCCATTTCGGCTTTTTCTTTGTCGGCCAAGTCTTGGCGTGCGGCTTGTTCAAAAGCGGCGATCGAATCTTTGCGCTGCTTGATCAGCTTGTCCACGATGACGACCACGGCCACATCGTCCAGCTCGATGCGCTCGTCCACTTCCTTTTGCTTCATGGCCGACAGCAGCAAACGGATGGTGCCCAAGCGCTCAGCGTCTTTGGCCCGCATGGCGGTTTTCATGTCTTCGGTGATCTGTTCTTTCAGGCTCATGAGAGGCTCCTGGGGTGGGTTTTCAACAAGTAAAGGGGATCAGAAACAACAAAGCCCGCCTGAGCGTCCTCCAGCGGGCTTGTTTGCAGACCTTTGCAGGTCATACAAAACAGAAGATCAATACATCTTCTTGGGCAGCTGCATGCTGCGCACGCGCTTGTAGTGACGCTTGACGGCAGCCGACTTCTTGCGCTTGCGCTCGGTCGTGGGCTTTTCGTAGAACTCGCGGGCACGCAGATCTGTCAGCAGGCCGAGTTTTTCGATGGTGCGCTTGAAGCGGCGCAGGGCAACGTCAAACGGCTCGTTTTCTTTCACGCGGATGGTGGTCATTGAATCAAAGTTTCCAAAAATGTGCCGGCTGCGGAAGCAAGGGAGATCGGGCCCTTGAAACCCAGTTTCGGCGGTTCCCCGTCACGAACTAGTATTTGGCAGACGGGGGTTTGCCAGCAAAGCCTGAGATTATAGCGCCATCCAAACTGCTTGCCAGTGCAGTGCAGGTGCTGGTGTTTTCCGAACCTGGGGGTCGCGTCACAGTTTGTCACGAGTGAATCTTCAGGGTCTGTGTTCCATCGTACAAACTTCATAAAATGAATTCTAAATTTGTATTTTTCAATCTGTTGAATTTTTCAAAATGATCCTTCAAAAATGGCTGATGGTCGTTCTGTGGTGCTTTGTCGGCAGTGTGTTGAGCGGCCCCGTGCAGGCTTCTGCCCCGCCGCCCAAGGTGGTGGTGGTGCTGGCGGGGGGTGGTGCCAAAGGCTTTGCGCACTTGGCCGTGCTGCGCCAACTGGAGCGTGATGAGATTCCGATTGCCCGCATTGTGGGCACCAGCATGGGGGCTGTCATTGGTGGTTTGTACGCCAGTGGTTTGTCCACGGATGACATTGAGCGCGTGATCGGGGGGCTGGACCCGTCCAAATTGGCGCTGGATCAGCTCAACCGTTTGGAGTTGCCGTCACGCGCTCGCGCTTACCAACAAAAGTACCCGGTCGAGCTGGAGTTCGGGGTCAAGGCGGGTGGTCTGAGTTTTGCGCGCGGTGTCAGCGATGGCCAGCGTTTTCTGGCGCTGCTGCAGGACTTGACTGCGCATGTGCCACCGCAGGTGAATTTCAATGATTTGAAAATCCCGTTTCGCGCCGTGGCCACCCGCTACCGCGATGGCGAGATGAAGGTCTTTGACCGTGGCGCCTTGCATTTGGCCATCCGCGCCAGCATGGCGGCCCCGGCGGTCTTTGCACCTGTGGAGGTCGATGGCGAGACCTATGTGGACGGTGGTTTGGTGGCCAACTTGCCCATCGAGGTGGCTTTGCAGGAAGGGGCGGATGTGATCATCGCCTCTATTTTGGCCAGCGCTGCGGATGAAGGACGCAACTCAAAAGCCGATCATGCGCTGGTCGTGGCCAATCGGATGATCGACATCATGATTCGCCAAAACGAAAAAAGAAATCTGTCTTTGTTGCGTGCTCAGGATGTTTTGGTCAAGCCCCAAGTCCAGGACATCGGGTTTGCGGATTTCAACCGAACCACCGAGATCGTCGAGCGTGGCCAAGTGGCTGTATCGGGCATGTCGGCCAGCTGGGCGGCCTTGAAAGTTCATTTTGCGCCAACCCAAGACAAGCCGGTCGCGCAGCGTTTGTCCTTCAACCAACGGGAAAAGCAAATTGTTGTGATCGAAGGCAAAGGGCAAAAAGAGGTGCCCGAGAGCTACATACGGTCGATGTTGTCGCCCTTGTTGAACCAAGAGTTTTCATCGGTAGAGACTGAACGCTATATCGATGGCTTGTACACCAGTGGTTTTTTTGACATGGTCAGCTACAGCCTGGAACAAGTGCAAGGGGCCCAATACAAATTGGTTGTCCAAGTGCGCGAAAAGCCATACAGCCCTCATTTCATGAAAACCACCTTGGGCTTTTCAACAGAGGTCAATGGGGTCACACAGTTTTCGACCGGTTTGGGCTATCGCCGTCCTTGGTTGACCGAGTCGGGTTTGGAGTTTGCTTTAGATGCCCGCTTGGGAACGCAGACGGAATTGGGTCTACGTTTGTACCAGCCCCTGTCCAAACGTTGGAGCGTGGAAACCGGTTTGTCGTGGGACAGCAACCACTTGCCTATTTACCGCACGGCCGTTGATCGTGACGATCTGAGTGCGCAAAAGCTGGCCTACTTCAACCAGTCCGTGCGGGCATGGGACGCGCAACTGGTGTATGACTTTGAGCACAAAGCCAACATCAAATTGGGTTTGACATCGGGTCTCATCCGCCGCAGTCTGGATACTGAAAATGAATTGTTAAATACTTCGGACGGGGGCAACAGTGTTTTTTCATACAACGCCATCAAAACTCAACTGCAGATGGACCAGTTGGATTCGCCGAGTTTTCCAACCACAGGTTATTACTTCAATGCCAGTCTCGAACAGGGGCTGTCTGGTAACCCTTACGACACACGGCGATTGAGCGCCAAAGTAGCCCACAGTTTGGGGCCCCACATCTTCAATTTGGGCGTCAATTTGGCACAAGAAAAACCGACCCGGAATTGTCAAAAGTGCCAATCTCCCACGATGCTGTTTTTGGGTGGATTCCAGCTCATGGGGGCTTTCCGCATGGGGCAGCTGGCGGGTAATCACCTGGCACATGTGCAAGGCACTTACATGTACAGATTGACGGAGGGCGGCTTGCTCAAGCAAAGAACCTATGTCGGTGCCGTGCTGGAGGCCGGAGATGCTTGGGCACAGGGGGATGCGATGCGCGCCCGTTACAGCGCCACTGCTTTTGTGGCTGTCGACAGCAAGATTGGGGACATTTATTTGGGTGCCGCAAGAGGCTCCGGCAACGTTTACAACCTTTTCTTGCAACTGGGCAGGCGCTTCAGTTTTTGAGGCAGGAGGATCAGCGCATGGCCATGAATTTCATGAAGATCGATCAGGTGGTGATGAGCGGGGATGGCTTCTACCAATCCATGGCCTATCACGCCTACCAAAGTTTGCCATTGGCGAGTTTTGCGCTGCAATGTGTGTTGTGCGTACTGAGCATCGCGACCGGTTATGCCATACGGAGCTGGGTGCTGGCGCGCTGGTCTGCCGCTGGACCTTGGGCGGTTTATGTTTACCACGCAGTCCAAGTCATGGGGCCTGCTGTGGTGGCGGTTCTGGTGCTTTCTGGTTTATTTGGCGCGGCCTGGCTGAGTGGCTTGGATGCCATGGAACTGATGGTTGTGTGGAAAGTGCTTTCGCTGACATTGTGGGTGCTGGTCATCCGCATGGCTGGCTGGTTTTTTCGCTATGTGTTGCACCCGCATGAAGTCTTGCGTATTTTTTTGCATCTGATTGAGTGGGCTGCTGTGTTGGTGGCTGTATTGACTTTTTTCGGGCTTTTCCAACCTTTGACAAGCCTGGTTCAGGCCATTGAGTTTTCTATCGGCGGTCAGGTGTTCAAAGGTGCCAACATCGTCAGCGGCGTGCTCATGGGCGTGGTGGCGCTTACCGTGGCTGGGCAAATAGCCGACTTGGTGGACCGCTTGTTGCAGCGCTCCAAGAGCAGGGGAACTGTGCAGGGCAACGATGCATTGATCCTGACGCGTTTGTTCAGTGTGGGTATTTTTATGTTGACCTTGGTGGGCGTGTTGGTCAGCTCTGGGGTGGACTTGACCACCTTGGCCGCTTTTGCAGGTGCTTTAGGCATTGGCCTGGGGTTCGGTCTGCAAGAGTTTGTGGTCAACTTTGTCAGTGGTCTGTATGTGCTGCTGGAGCGGGCGCTCAAAGTGGGCGATTACGTGACCATTGACAAGATCACCGGGCGAGTGGTGCAAATGAGCAGCCGTGCCTTGGTGGTGCGCGATGCGGTGGGCACCGAAAGTTTGATCCCCAACAGCAGTGTGATCAAGGGCGTGCTTCAAAACCATACCCTGAGCAACGACGATTTCCGAGTTTCATTTTTGTTGAAAATTTCGGATGTGACGGACTACCCCAGAGCGAGGGAGTTGATCATGCAATCGCTTAAAAATGCACCTCGGGTATTGCCTGCGCCTGCAGGTGACGTGCTCATCGTCTCCGTGACCGCCAATGAAGTGGCTTTGGAAACCAGCTTTTGGATCAACGATTTGTGCAACGGTCACAAAGGCTTGGTCTCAGACTTGATGTTTGAAATTTGCATGCGTTTTCGCACGGAAGGCATCCACTTGGCGTCTCAAGAGCCTTTGCCGGCCGCCAATGCCTCGGCGCAGGCATGGCCACTGGCCCAAGCCCACTGAAAGTTGTAGCCGCCCAGCCAGCCGGTCACATCGATCACCTCGCCGATGAAGTACAGCCCGGCTTGTTTCGACTCCATGGTTTGAGAGGACACATCACGCGTGTCCACGCCGCCTAGCGTGACCTCGGCTTTTTTGTAGCCCTCGCTGCCCGTGGGCGTCAGCTGCCAGTTCGACAAAGCTTCGGCCAATTTGTTCAGGGCCTTGTCGGGCACGTCGGCGGCGGTGCGTTGCAAAGCCGGGTCTTGGCTGACCCAGGCTTCGGCCAATCGGCTGGGCACCAAGCTGGCCAGTTCGTTGCCCAGCAATTTTTTGGAGCGCAGCTTGGCCTCTTGCAGGCGATCGGGCAGGTTGACGTCGGGAGCCAGGTTCAGGCGAATCGGGGTGCCGTCTTGCCAATAGCTGGAGATTTGCAAGACCCCGGGACCGGACAAGCCCCGGTGCGTGAACAACAGGTCTTCGTCAAAGTGCATGCGGGCTTTTTTGTCGCCCGTGTCTATGCCTACAGGCAGCGCTAGCCCGGCCAGTTGGGCGTAAGGCGCCCAGGCCTCGCCGTCAAAAGTCAGGGGCACCAGGCCGGGGCGGCGTTCCACCAAGCGCAGGCCAAACTGGCTGGCGATGCGGTAGCCCCAGTCGCTGGCACCGATTTTTGGGATGGACAAACCGCCTGTGGCCACCACCAGCGAAGTGGCTTGCACGGTGCCATCGCTGGTGTCCAGGCTGTAGTGGCTGTGGTCTGCGGTGGGCGCTTCAACAGATTTCACGCTGCAGCCTGAGCGGATTTCGACGCCGCCCGCTTCGCACTCGGCCAGCAACATGCGGATGATGTCTTCGGCCGAATGGTCGCAAAACAACTGGCCCTTGTGCTTTTCGTGGAAAGCGATGCCGTGCTTTTGCACCAGATCGATGAAATCTTGCGGTGTGTAGCGCGACAGGGCCGAGCGGCAAAAGTGCGGGTTCTGGCTGATGAAGTGCTTTTGCTGTGCCGAGGCGTCGAGCAAACGGTTGGTGAAATTGCAGCGCCCGCCGCCCGAGATGCGGATCTTTTCGGCGATCTTGTCGCTGTGGTCAATGACCAGCACCTTCAGTCCGCGTTGGCCCGCCACAC
>JBIKSF010000090.1:0-8795 GCA_044348785.1 Limnohabitans sp. | reverse complement strand
CAGCCCCTCAATGACCCCGGCCCCGAAGCCTCCCTTGTCGGGGTGGATGCCGCCGACCTACGGAATACGGGACACGGGTGAACAAAATTCAAACTTCAGCGGGCCGGATCAATAAGTGATTCCGCAGGGACAGATAAACGTCTGTCCCTGATGGGTGAATCGCTTTTCCTCCCATATGGTTATTTGAAACCCACCCGGTCCAGCATCTGCTGCACCTTGATCTGGTTCATGCCCACGGCGCTGATCGGCAGCAACTCGCTTTTGGAGCTGCCACCCGTCATGGCTTTGAGGGCCGGGTTGTCAAAGCTCACGCCTTTGGCGGCTGGCCACTCGTTGTTGCCGTTGGCAAAGTGGTTTTGGGCGGCTGGGCTGGCCAGGTATTCCAGGAACTTGACCGCGTTGTCGGTGTTTTTCGCGTGTCGGGCTACAGCGCCACCGGCCACGTTCATGTGCGTGCCCCAGCTCGATTGGTTGGGGAAGACAACGCCGATTTTTTCGGTCACGGCTTTGTCGGCCGGGTTGCTTGACCGCATCATGCGGGCCAAGTAATAGGTGTTGGTCACAGCCACGCCGCATTCGCCCGAGGCGACGCCCTTGATTTGGTCGGTGTCACCACCCTTGGGGCTGCGTGCCATGTTGTCCACCAAGCCTTTGAGCCAAGTCTCGGTTTTTTGGGGCCCCAGATGTTCCGTCATGGCCCCAAACAAGCTCAAGTTGTAAGGGTGCGATCCGCTGCGGATGCACAGCTGGCCCTTGTATTTCGGATCGGCCAGCTTTTCATAGCTGTCAAAGTCGGCCTTTTGGTATTTGAGTTTGTCAAACACCACCACTCGGGCCCGGGTGGACAGGCCAAACCAGGCTGAGCCACCGTTATCGGCGGGCTTGGCCCGAAGGTTAGCGGGGATGGCGTCTTCTAGGATTTTGGATTTGACGGGCAGGAAAAGACCATCGACTTCGGCGCGCCACAGGCGGGCGGCGTCTACCAGCAAAATCACATCGGCGGGTGATGCCGCACCCTCGGCTTTAAGGCGGGCGAGAATACCGGCATCGTCGGCGTCCACACGGTTGATCTTGATGCCCGTCGCCTTGGTGAAGTCGCTGTACATGACTTCGTCCGTGGGGTAATGGCGGGCTGAGTAGATGTTCAGGACTTTGTCTTGTGCCGAGGCCACGGTGGCGCTCAGGAGGCAGAGGATGCTCAACAGGGACTTGGAGGGTGTCATGGTGTCTTTCGAACTGCTTGGTTGCTGATTGAAGTTTAATCCAAATGCGAATCATTATCAATAAGATTTGAGGAATACATGCATAAAGTGCAAGGGATAAGGCATGAGCTTGGCGTCAAAGCCGCAAGACAAGCCATGGGGGAAAGTGGGATCAGCCGAACATGGCAGCGACTGGGTTGTGTGTTATCCCTCGTGGTCTTGACCGCTTGCAGCAGCTTGCAGTCCAGCAAGCAGCAAGAACCCAGCCCGCCAACAGCCGAGCGGCGCGAAGTGCGCTTGGGGCTGGCGCTGGGTGGTGGCGCGGCGCGTGGGTTTGCCCATGTGGGAGTGATTCAGGTGCTGGAAGAGGCCGGTCTCAGGCCCAGTCATGTGGCAGGCACTTCAGCAGGGAGCTTGGTGGCGGCCTTGTATGCCAGTGGCAAAACCCCGGCGGAGTTGGTGCGTGTGGCCGAGTCCATGCAGGAGGCCGAAATCACCGATTGGATGCTGCCGATATTGAACCGGGGCGCTCTGCGTGGTGAGGCCTTGGCCAAGTACGTCAACACGCAGGTGGGCGGTAAAACCCTTGAACAGATGCCCATGGCCTTGGGCATTGTGGCCACCGACCTGGGCAGTGGCCAAGCCATCACCTTCCGTCGGGGTAACACGGGGGCGGCGGTGCGAGCGTCGAGTGCGGTGCCTGCGGTGTTTCAGCCGGTTCGCTTGGGCGATCGTGAGTACGTGGACGGGGGCTTGGTCTCTCCGGTGCCGGTGCGCCAGACCCGCGAGATGGGGGCCAACTTGGTGATTGCGGTGGACATTTCCAGCGACCCGGAGGGCAACCCTTACGGCGACACCTTCCAGATCTTGATGCAGACCTTCGCCATCATGGGCAAAAGTATCAACACGCTGGCGCTCAAAGAGGCCGATGTGGTGATCCGGCCCGCTTTGTCGGGTGTCAAGAGCGCCGATTTCAGTGCACGTATGCGAGCGATCGAAGCCGGTCGTGTCGCGATGCGGGCGGCTTTGCCCGCACTAAAGGCGCGCATGGCCCAGTTTGAAGAGGGGCGGTAATTTGAGCTGAAATCCCAATCCAGTCGGGTGTAACCAGCTTACACGGTATCGGGATCACATGGCGCAGCCAAAAAAAAGGGCCGATCTTGCGATCAGCCCTGGAAGGGATCCCTGTTTCCCAAATGAAATTCAAAGAGATCCGAGGAGACAACTTGCAAAACGTCAGACCGGTACTTGCAAAACCGGCCTGGCGGGAAAATCACTTCTTCTTGGCAGCCTTGGGTGCAGCCGATTGTGTGACGGCAGCCAGGTTGGTCTCAGCCATATCCGTGGCTTGCTTGACGGCTTTTTGCACCGACTCGAAAGCGGTGTTGGCGGCGGTCACGGCACCCTTCATCATGGCCACGGCTTGCTCGGAACCGGCAGGCGCGTTTTGGGCGGCGGTGTCGACCAAAGTGGCGAACTGCTTTTGCGCAGCGGCGCTTTGGGCTTCGAAGGCCTTGGTGAACTCGCTGCCCGTGCCCGACGCGATGTCGTACAGGTGGCGGCTGTAAGCGGCGGTTTTTTCAGCCAATGGCTGGAACAGGTTGGCTTGCATGGCCAGCAGCTCTTGGGCGTCTTTCACGCTCAGGGCGGCTTGGGTGTTGTTGGCGGACTCGTCCAGGGCAGCCTTGGCCACGCTGAGGTTCAGTTCAACCATCTTTTCCACGCCTTCGAAGGCTTTGGCGGTCAGGCCAAACAGGGTTTCCACGTTGGCTTTGTGCGAGGCGGCGATTTGTTCGGGTGTCATCATGAGGGGCTCCAGATAAAAGTTCGGTTTCAAGAAGACTGCGCCTGAACTGGCCGGGGCCGTACAACTTTGTTGCAGTGCAGCATGGATTGAATTTTAGGGTTTCCTCGGGGTATTGCAAGGGGATGGGCCCGCACGTGGCTCAGTTTAGAGAGGGTTTTCTAGAATCGCTTTGCTCAGAATCAAACCATGCACGCTTATTACGCAGACCACTTTGTTTTGCCCTTGCCCGAAGGCCACCGCTTTCCGATGCGCAAGTACAGCCGACTGCGCGACCGACTGACACAAGAGCTGCCCGCCGTGGTCATGCGTGAAGCCCCGGCTGCCAGCGACGGCGAGCTGGCGCTGGTGCACACGCCCGCCTATATCCAGGGGGTTGCCACTGGTGGCCTAGAGCCCGCCTTGCAGCGCGAGATTGGTTTTCCCTGGAGCCCTGCCATGGCCGAGCGGGCGCGCCGTTCAGTGGGTGCTACGGTGGCCGCAGCCCGCGATGCTTTGACGCAGGGTGTGGCGGGCAACTTGGCTGGCGGCACGCACCACGCCTATGCGCACAAGGGCGGGGGCTTTTGTGTGTTCAACGACATCGCGGTGACGGCCCGCCTGATGCAGGCCGAGGCCTGGCGGCACCAGCGCCAAACCTTGAAAGTGGCGGTGATCGACCTGGACGTGCACCAAGGCAACGGTACGGCGCATGTGTTTGCCAATGACCCCAGCGTGTTCACGCTCTCGCTGCACGGTGAAAAGAACTTCCCCTTCCGCAAAGAGCCCAGCGACCTGGACGTAGGCCTGCCCGATGGTTGCACCGACGAGCCTTATTTGGCCGCTTTGTACCAGGCCTTGCAAAGCCTGCAAGACCGCTTTGATCCGCAGCTGGTGATTTACCTGGCCGGGGCCGACCCGCATGAGGGGGACCGGCTGGGGCGGCTCAAATTGACCATGGATGGCATGCAGGCGCGCGACCGGGTGGTGATGGACTGGGCTTGGCAGCGCAGGCTGCCGGTGGTGCTGTGCATGGGCGGCGGTTACGGACACGACATCGAGACCACGGTGCAGGTGCAAATGCAGACTTGGGATGTGGCTTTGGGCTATTGGCAACGCTGGCACAATCTCGGGCGATGAACACGCCAGTCTCACCCATCACCAAACCCCAAGCCGACGCCCGCAGCAGCTACAAAGCGTTTCGCGCCATCAGCACCCGCTGGATGGACAACGATGTGTATGGCCATGTGAACAACGTGGTGTACTACAGCTGGTTCGACACGGCCGTGAACGCTACCCTGATCGAGCAGGGCGTGCTCGATATCCACGGGGGCAGCACCATTGGCCTGGTGGTGGAAACCCAGTGTTTTTACTTTGCGCCACTGGCCTTTCCTCAAACCGTTGACGCGGGCATCCGCGTGGCCAAGCTGGGCACGTCCAGCGTGCGCTACGAGGTCGGCCTGTTCGCGCAAGGCGAAGACCTGACCGCCGCCCGGGGCCATTTTGTGCATGTGTATGTGGACCGCGAAACCCGCCGCCCCGTGCCCTTGCCCGCCCCACTCAAAGCATTTTTGGAGACATTGACATGAGCATTTTGAACATCGGACCCCAAGTCAGCACCCGCGTGAACGACTCGGCCAGTGTGGACGCGGCCATCCTGAGTCGTTTTTCAGCCCGCGCTTATTTGCCCAAGCCGGTGGATCGCGCTCTGCTGCAAGAGGTGCTGGGCGTTGCGGCCCGCTCCCCCAGCGGCACCAACACCCAGCCCTGGAAGGTGTATGTGCTGCAAGGCGCCAAGCGCGACGAGCTGGTGGCCAAAACTTGCGCCGCGCACGACGCCATCAGCGCCAACCCCGCGCTGGCTGCGGACTACGCCGAGTCTTACGACTATTACCCCGAAAAATGGGTCAGCCCCTACATCGACCGCCGCCGCGAGTGCGGTTTTGGCCTGTACGGCGTGCTGGGCATTGGCAAGGGCGACAAAGCCATGATGCACGCGCAGCACCAGAAAAACTTCCGCTTTTTTGATGCACCCGTGGGACTGATCTTCACCATCGACAAGGTGATGGGCCGGGGCAGCTTGCTCGACTACGGCATGTTCTTGCAAAGCATCATGGTGGCCGCCCGCTCGCGTGGCCTGCACACCTGCCCGCAAGCGGCGTGGAACGGCTTTTCCAAAATCATCTTGCCGCTGGTCGGCGCGGGTGAGAACGAAATGGTGGTCTGCGGCATGTCGCTGGGCTATGCCGACGAGTCGGCTTTGGTCAACACCTTCCAGACCACACGGGTGCCTTCGCAAGACTTCACCCACTGGGTGGACTGACTTTTTATCCAAACTCGCTTTTTTAAAGACAAGGGCCTGATTTGGGATTCGAAGCACTGGCGCTGCAACTGCTCAATGGCCTGAGCCACGCCACCACCTTGTTTTTGATGGCTTCCGGGCTGACGCTGATTTTTGGCGTGACCCGGATCGTCAACTTTGCGCACGGCAGCTTCTTCATGCTGGGCGCGCTGTGGTCGGCACACGCGGTGACGAACTGGTGGCCCGACATGGCGGACACCGCTTGGGGCTATGGCGCGGTGATTTTGATGGGCGCGTGTGTGGCCGCCTTGCTGGGGGCCGTGACCGAGGTGCTTTTGCTCAAGCGCATGCGTCACGCGCCGCAGCTGTACCAACTGGTGGCCACCTTTGGCCTGACGCTGGCGCTGCACGACGCGATGCGCTGGTATTTTGGGCCTGAAGAAGTCTTTGCGCCGCGCTTTCCGGGCCTCAAGGGCGCGATCCAGCTGGGCGAGTCGTATTTCCCGACCTGGCAACTGTTTACCCTGATGCTGGGCCCCTTGGTCTGGCTGGGCCTGCACCTCTTGCTCACGCGCACGCTGTGGGGCCAGCGGGTGAAAGCGGCCACGCAAGACCGCGAGATGCTCGACGCGCTGGGTGTGAATCCTGCGCCCCTCATGCTTGGGGTGGTCATGCTGGGCTGCGGTCTGGCGGGTCTGGCCGGGGCGCTGCAGTTGCCGCGCGAACCGGCGCATTTGCAGATGGACGTGAATGTGGTGGTCGAGACCTTTGTGGTGGTGGTCACCGGGGGCTTGGGCAGCATTGGCGGGGCGTTCGCAGCGGCGGTGTTGATTGGGGTGATCCACGCTTTGGGCCTGAGTTTTTTCCCGCAAGCGACTTTGGTGTTGGTGTTTTTGACCATGGCGGTCGTACTTGTTTGGCGGCCGCAGGGGCTGGCCGGGTCGGCCGCGCATGCCGAGCAGCGCGAGACCATACCGGTGTTTGCACTGTGGCCAGTTGCGGGCTGGGGCCGGGCGGTGTTTGTCCTGGCCTTTGTGGGGTTAACGCTGCTGGCCTGGGGGCAGGGGGACTACGGCCGCAGCCTGGCCGAAGACGTCATGGTCATGATGCTGTTTGGCCTGAGCCTGCAGTGGATGATGGCTTTGGGCGGCTTGGTCAGCTTTGGCCATGCGGCGTTTTTTGCGCTGGGTGCTTATGGCGCGGCGCTGTCGCACCTGCACTGGGGCGCGGGTTTGCCAGCCGCTTTGGCCGCGGGCATGGCGCTGGCGCTGGCCGTGGCCTTGGCTTTTGGCGCTTTGGTGGTGCGCAGCAGCGGCGTGTACCTGGCCATGCTGTCGCTGGCGCTGGCGCAAATGATTTGGGCTGGGGCCACGCAATGGGTGGACTTGACGGGCGGCGACAACGGTCTGATCGGTCTGCGTTTGATCGCCCCCGAGTCGCGTGCCTTGTGGGACGCCGCGCTGTGTGGCTTCATGCTTTTGGCTTTGGCGGGCATGGCCCGCGTGGCACGGTCCAGCCGGGGCGCGGCTTTGCAGGCTGTGCGCGATGCGCCGCTGCGCGCTGCGGCCAGCGGTTTGCCGGTTCAGGCTTTGCGCTACCAGGTGTTTGTGGGCAGCGCCACCTTGGCGGGTTTGGCTGGCGGGCTTTGGGCCGCCTTCAAAGGCGCGGTGTTCCCGTCAGTGGCTTCGGTCGCCATGTCGGTCGATGCCTTGCTGGTCATCTTGTTGGGTGGTGTGCACCAGCTGTGGGGCTCGGCCGTGGGCAGTGCCCTGCTGGTCTGGGGTGGGGCGGCGCTGGGGCAGGGTCTGGATTATTGGCGCGGGGTGTTGGGCTTGGTGATCATGCTCGTCATGGTGTTGGCCCCCAGTGGTGTGCTGGGCGCGGTGCAGCAATGGCTGGCACGTCGCACAACGTCCCCCAATGCCTCATCCACACCAACCGAGGGGGCCGCATGAGCACGTCGGCTTTGCAGGTGCGGGGCCTGGCCAAGCATTTTGGCGGGGTGCGGGCGCTCGACGGCGTGGACTTTGAGGTGCCTGCAGGCCAGTGTGTTGCCCTGATTGGTCCCAACGGCGCGGGCAAATCGACCTGCTTTGCTTGCTTGGCGGGCCAACACAGCCCCACAGCGGGCCAAGTGTTCTGGATGGGTCAGCCGCTGGTGGGGCAAAGTCCGGCGGCTCGCCAAAGTCTCGGCGTGGCACGCACCTTTCAGGTGGCGCAAACCTTCGAGGCGCTGACGGTACTGCAAAACATCCAGCTCGTGCTGCGCGGTGCCGCGCCGCTCGCCTGGTGGGACCGGTTGGACCGGCGTCAGCCCGAGCGCGCCATGCACTTGGCCACACAAGCGGGCTTGCATGCCCAAGCCAACGTCACCGTGGCCGATCTGCCCTATGGTGCCAAAAAACGTTTGGAGCTGGCCATGGCGCTGGCGGGTTTGCCTGAAACAGGTGCCGATCAAGGCGCTGCTTTGCTGCTGCTCGACGAGCCCGCTGCAGGGCTGGCCCTGGCCGAGCGGGCCGACATGATGGCGCTGGTGCGCCAGGTGGCCTCGCAAGGCGTGACGGTGCTCTACACCGAACACAACATGGACGCCGTGTTTGGTGTGGCCGACCGGGTGCTGGTGCTGATGCAAGGTCGCCTGGTGGCCGATGGTGCCCCCGAGGTGGTGGCGCAAGACCCGCAGGTGCGCGAACGTTACCTGGGGATGGATTTTGATCTGAACGCCAACGTGAAACCCGATGCGAAAGGCCTGCTCGATGCTCGCGGTTGAAGGATTCAACGCTTGGTACGGCCAAGCCCAGGCTTTGTTCGACGTGAGTCTGACGGTGGGCGAAGGCGAGCTGGTCGTCATTCAGGGGCTGAACGGCGCGGGCAAATCGACCCTGCTGCAAAGCCTGATCGGTATTGGTCCCCGGGCGCAAGGCCGCATCACTTGGCAAAACGAACCCATCCAAGCCTGGCCAGCGCACAGCCGTGCCAAAGCCGGCTTGGGTTTTGTGGCCGAAGACCGGCGCTTGTTCACGGCCTTGTCAGTCAAGGAAAACCTGTGGATTGCCGCACCCTCGGGCGCAGCCCCCAGCGCTCAGACCACGCCCGCACAAAGCTTTGACCGCGTCATGGCCTTGTTCCCGCAACTGCAAACCATGCTTCACCGCCCCGCCAGCCAAATGAGTGGGGGCGAGCAGCAAATGCTGGCGCTAGCCCGCACCCTCATGACCAGCCCGCGCCTGTTGCTGCTCGACGAGCCTTGCGAAGGCATCGCTCCTGTGCTGGTGGCTGCCATGCGCGACGCGTTGCTGCAACTGGCCCGCGAAGGCGTGGCCATGCTGGTGGCCGAGCAAAACAACATCTTGGCTGGGCATGCGCAGCGGGTGCTGGTGCTGACCAGTGGGCGCATGGACTTGGCGGCATGAGCCCCGCTTGACCGGGTGGGGCATCCCTTACACTGCCTCCCAACAATGAGCGGCCCCAGCCGCCAGAGACAACACACCATGATCATCACCAGCCT
>JBIKSF010000089.1:0-8929 GCA_044348785.1 Limnohabitans sp. | reverse complement strand
CGTGTTCGCTGTGCGGCGCGAGACTTGGTCGGATGTGGAGGCCGTGATGCCTGTCAACGTGCCCGCGCCCGATGCTGTCCCGCGCATGCCCGTCAAAGGCATGCCAGCCTGGCCGCAGCGCTACGACATGCGATTTGTCGAGGGCGCGTTTCCTGCTGCCTTTGATGAGCAAGAGCAGGCCCATTCTCGCTCGACTCTGTGGGTGCGGGACGATCCCGAGAGGGCGCTGGACTTTGCTTCTTTGGCGGCCATGAGCGACAGCTTTTTCCCGCGTATCTACATTCGTCGCCGCCGCCGCGCCATGATCGGCACGGTGTCCCTCACCACCTATTTCCACGCCGACAGTGCTCTGATGGCGCAAGTCGGCACGCGCCATGTGCTGGGCGTGGCCAAGGCGCTCAACTACCGCCACGGCTACTTTGACCAGACCGGTGAGCTGTGGAGCCCGGAAGGCCAGCTGCTGGCGAGCACGCACCAGTTGGTGTATTTCAAGGACTGAGCGCGAGGAGTTGTTCACGCCAAGCGTCAAAAGCCTTGACGTTCTTATTAAACGCATCTACATTAATTCAATGGATGCCAAGCTGCGTTGGGATGAGACCAAGAGGCAAATCAACCTGCGCAAGCACGGTCTGGACTTTGCCTTGGCAGGTGTTGTGCTGGATTCACGCTATCGGCTGGACATTCCGGTGGTTCGCGGCGCCGAGCCACGAACCTTGTCCATATCCTATGCCATGGGATTTTTGGCTGTTTTGACGGTGGTGCACACGGCGCGGGATGGGTCGGTCCGTATCATCAGTTTCCGCCGTGCCAGCCGCGAAGAAAGAGAGGCTTACCTTGTCTGGATCGAAAACGAATGCGATGAGCCGTAAAGACGTGATCACGGCTTTGAAGGCCAAAGAGCGCGAAGCACCTTATGTGTGGGACGGCCAGGACGAGGACGATCGCCCGGCAACGCCTGAGGAGTTGGCGCATGGCGTTGCGCTGGCCCGCAAACGCGGCAGGCCTGCGGGCAGTGGCGTCAAAGAACAGGTGGCCATCCGCCTGGACAAGGACATTTTGGAAGCTTTCAGAGCCCAAGGGCAGGGTTGGCAAACGCGCATCAACCAAGCTTTGAGGTGCTACCTGGCAGAGCACCCTGCGCAATCCTGAGGACTGTCGCAGGGGCCGTTGGGCTCAGCGCTTCATCTGCTGTAAAGCACTCGCCACCTCCGTCACCAGCGCCGGGCCTTTGTAAATGAGGCCGGTGTAAATCTGCACCACGTCGGCTCCGGCTTCTATTTTTGAGATCGCGTCATGCCCGCTCAGGATGCCGCCCACGCCGATGATGGGGAACTCTTTGCCCAAGGCGGCGCGCAGGCCGCGGATCACGCGGTTGCTGCCTTCGAGCACAGGCGCGCCAGACAGACCGCCCATTTCTTCGGCATGGGGCAGGCCGCTCACAGCGTCACGCGCCAGCGTTGTGTTGGTGGCGATCACGCCGTCCATGCCGTGTTTTTGCAGCGTGGCGGCGATCACGCCCACTTGGGTTTCGTCCAAATCAGGGGCGATTTTCAGGAACATGGGCACGCGGCGGCCGTGCTCGGCGGCCAGTTCTTCGCGCCGTGCCACCAAGGCGCCCAGTAAACCGTCGAGCGCTTCGTCGCTTTGCAGGGCGCGCAGATTTTTGGTGTTGGGGCTGGAGATGTTCACCGTCACGTAGTCGGCATGCGGGTAGACGCCAGCCAGGGCGATCAAATAATCGTCGGTGGCGTTTTCAATGGGGGTGGCGGCGTTTTTGCCGATGTTCAGGCCCAGCAAGCGACCTTGCTGGCGAAACTTGGAGCGCTTGACGTTGGCGATGAAGGCATCCAGCCCGTCGTTGTTGAAACCTAAGCGGTTGATCAGCGCGTTGGCTTCGGGCAAGCGGAACATGCGGGGTTTGGGGTTGCCGGCTTGCGCCTTGGGCGTGACGGTGCCAACCTCGACAAAGCCAAAGCCCATCGCACCCAGACCGTCGATGCAGCGTGCGTTTTTGTCCAGGCCAGCGGCCATGCCGACGCGGTTGGGAAAATGCAGACCCGCCAGCGTGATGGGCTGGGCCACAAAGGGCTGGCGGTAAGCGCAATCGAGAGGGGTATTTTGGGTACGGGCCAGGCCTTCGATGGTCAGGTCATGCGCCGCCTCGGGGTCCATCTTGAACAAAAAGGGGCGGGCGAAGGCGTAGGGGATCAGGGACATTGGATAATTCCGGTCTTGTGCAGCGTGCTGCGACGTTGGGCTCAGTGGCCCTGATTGTCTCAAACCCTGACCCGCCTTTTTGACTTTCCAACCGAGCCCCTTTCATGACACAAGACGAACTCAAAGCCCTGGTGGGCCAAGCCGCCCTGAAATACGTTGTTCCCGGCGAAATCGTTGGCGTGGGCACCGGCTCCACGGTGAACAAATTCATCGACGCGCTGGCCAGCATGAAAGACCAAATCAAGGGCGCTGTGTCCAGCTCCGAGGCTTCAACCGTGCGCCTGAAGGCTTTGGGCATTCCGGTGTTTGACTGCAACGAGGTCGAGAGCCTGTCGGTCTACATTGACGGTGCCGACGAGATCGACCACCAGGGCCACATGGTCAAAGGTGGCGGCGCGGCGCTCACCCGGGAAAAAATCGTGGCCGCTCAGTCCAAACAGTTTGTTTGCATCGCCGACGAGAGCAAGTTGGTGGATGCGCTGGGCGCTTTTCCATTGCCGGTCGAAGTCATCCCCATGGCCACGGCCCGCGTGATGCGTCAGTTTGCAGCCATGGGCGGCAGCGCGGTGGTGCGCCAAAAAGACGGCCAGCCTCTGGTGACTGACAACGGGCAGCACATCGTCGATGTGAAGGGTTTGAAGATCACCGACCCGGTGGCGTTCGAGACCGAAGTCAGCCAGTGGCCTGGCGTGGTCACGGTGGGTGTGTTTGCGCTGCAAAAAGCGCAGGTGTGTTTGCTGGGTACTGCTCAAGGCGTGAAGACGCTGAGCTTTTAAATGGCCTTGGGGCTGTGCCAGTGATGTCGGAGTTGAAGCTGCCGACCTACGGGTTCCAGCGCATGGGTAGGTCGGTGGCTTCAGCCCCGACATGGCGCGATTTTGCGCAGCAACAGGCGCAAATCGGGTCCGATGCGGTCTACCGCATGAAAGGCCAGTTGGACCGCACCACTCAACTCGGTGAGCGCAGGCAAATTGGCCAGGCCCTGGCCTGGGCCCAGCAGCTGTGGGGCCAGGTAAACCAGAAATTCGTCCACCATCCCTTCGCGGATGAAGGAGCCGTTGAGCTTGTGCCCGGCTTCCACATGCAGCTCATTGATCTCACGACGGGCCAGGTCGCGCAACATCGCCGCCAAATCAACCTTGCCACCAGGTCCGGGCATGTCGATCACGGTGACGCCGCGTTCGCCTAGGGCGGCGCGTTTTCCGGTCTGTTCTGCGTTGGCAGGGTCTACAGCCGTGTAAATCCAGATCTGCCGGGCTTGATCACCTGCACCTTGCGTGTCGAGCAGCTTTGCACTCAGGGGCATGTCTAGGCGGCTGTCCACCACCACCAAGTGCGGCTGGCGTGGGGTGTCCATGCCGCGCACATTGAGCAAGGGGTCATCTTCGAGCACGGTGCCGATGCCGGTCAGGATGGCGCAGGCGCGGGCACGCCAGGCATGGCCGTCGGTGCGGGCGGGGGCGCCGGTGATCCACTGACTTTGGCCATTTTGCAGAGCGGTTTGGCCGTCCAGCGATGTGGCTACTTTCATGCGCACCCAAGGCAGCCCCCGTTCCATACGGCTGAAAAAGCCGATGTTCAATTCACGGGCCTCAACGGCGATGTCATCCTGCGCATCCAAGATGTGAGTCTGTACACCCGCAGCCGCCAGCCGCGCCATGCCCTGGCCCGCCACTTGGGGGTTGGGGTCGGTCAGCGCCGCGACCACGCGCCCAATGCCAGCGGCCGCCAGCGCATCGCAGCAAGGACCGGTGCGGCCGTGGTGGGCGCAGGGCTCCAGCGTTACCCAAGCGGTGGCGCCTTGCACGCTGAGCCCGCGTGCGGAGGCATCACGCAGTGCCATGATTTCGGCATGAGGGCCACCTGCTCGCTGGGTGTGGCCCTGTCCGAGCACCGTGCCGTCGGCGTCGGTGATCACGCAACCCACGCGCGGGTTGGGCGAGGTCAGCCACAGGGCCTGGCGGGCCAAGGTCAAGGCCATGCCCAGGGCTTGGGGCAGGGGGCGGAGGTGTTCGGTCAAAAGCGGCACGGCAGACAAGAGTTCAGAAGTTCAGGAGCATTCAGAAGGTGCAAGGCGAAGCGTACACCCACTAGGGTGAGGATACGCCAACCCAGCCAGGCAAACTCGAGGCGCTGCTGTGCAAGTCGATGCGGTGGTCTGAGGCCACGCCCTTGCTTGCGCCCGTGGCGGCCCACTGCACTTGCACATGCAAGTCGATCAGCGCTCCATCGCCGCGGGGTGAGCTGCGCGCCTGTCTTTGGTAGCGCACGCCTTGCAACTGCAGGGTTTCTTGCGACGGGCACAAAGCGGTGCCTGTTCTGGCTTGGACGTGCAGGCAATCCATGGCGTCTTGCGCCAGGTGTTGGGCCACTGTGTGTTGGCGGTTTTGGCTGGCGGTGTTCAGGGTCTTGAGGGTCAGCTGTGTAGCCCCCACCAGGCCAATGCCCAAGACCGCCGAGGCGATCAGAGCCTCAATCAGGGCCATACCTTGCTGGGATTTTGCTGTGCGTTTCACGGCGCGCCCTCGCTCCAGCTGCCATGGATGCGTTGTAGACGTGTGGCGTCGATGCCTTGCGGCCAGTTGAGGATGTAGGCGTTGCGCCCATCGGGCCGTCCCAGCACAGTACCCGAACGCCATTCGGGCAGGCCCGACTCGACCACCAGCTGTCCTTCGATGGTGCCCGCCTGCCAGCCTCGCATTTTGTCGTCGTTGCAGCCCGAATCGATCAGGACACTGCCGTGAATGCGCACGCCCACGCCGATGCGCGGACAGCGCTGGGCGCAGGCTTTGGCAGAAAAAACCAGCAGAGCTGGATGGTCCACCGTGCCCACGTTGTCTTGCCAGTCGGCGGGGCTGTCGATCCAGTAAATCGTGCGCGGTGGGGCGCTTTGTGCGGTGAGGCCCTTGCGCTCTTGCGCAGTAGACCAAGCCTGCAGTTGTGCGTCGGTGATGTCGCCCAACACACTTCGCCAAGCGGCGCGTGTGCACGGGCTGCGAAGGCTGGCTGCGCTGGGCCCGTTTTTGCTGCCCCCGCCGGGCAAGCTGGCAGCGCTGAGGGCCAGGCAAGCATTTTTTTCGGTCGTGGAGATGCTGCCATTGCGGTTGGTGTCCGCAGCCCAATGCGTGAGCACCGCAGGGCCTTTGGCGGCGCTGGCGCAGGCTTGGCCTTGGCTGTTCAAAGGGCAGACCCGCAGCTGGGCTGCTGCGCCTTCGCTGACGCAGCCATTGAGCACGAGCGCAGCGGGCGCTGCCAAGCTGGGGGCTGGGGCCACTGTGGGTGCGAACACGCTTTCTCGCACCAGCGCTTGGCTGTGTTGTGCGTCGATGCGGGCGCTGGCATGCAGTGTGAGCACATGCGGCGACATGAGCAGGTCGCGCACAGCGATGGCGTTCAGCTGCGTTTGCGGCAGGTCCGGGTGCGGCTTGAGCCCCAACTCACTGCATTGCCACTGCAAGCCTTTCAAGCCTTTGGGGCATTGGCTTGGGTGTTTCATCAGGTCTTGAGTTGGGGTGACATTGAGCAAGGCCTGTGCACTGGCCAAAGCCGCATCGGCCGCCAGCCGCGCTTGGTTGGCGCTGGCGTGGTTCTGGCTCGCCAGTTGGTCCATCAACACGCTGCGTGTGCTGTAAAAACTGGTCAGGCTGGCCAGTATCACCAGACCGATGGCGACCAGCAAGGTGATGGCGCCGCTTTGCCGCCCCAAGTCGCGAAAGCGGGTCATGGGCAAAACAGCGCCTGCTGGCTGCCCGGCAAGTCGTTGCGCAGATGGACGGTTTGCGTGAGGCTGACCTGGCGCGATGTGTCATGGGGCCATTGCGCGGTCAAGGCCATCTGAACACTGCGACGCAGCCAGCCCCGGTCCAGTTCACAGTGCAGTTGCCAACGCAAATCGGTGATCTGCAAGCTGGCGTTGTCGGTGATGGCCAGCCAGTCGCCACTGGCGCTGCACGATCTTTTGGCCAGCAGCGCTTTGCCTGCCAGCCGAAACCCCATGCATTCGTTGTTGTCTTGCTCGCCGTTGTGGTTGCGGTCGTGGCTGAAGTCAATCCAGTCGCCTTCGATGCTGAAGTCTTCCGGGCCGTCGCAAAAAGCGTCATCGCAGGCGTTGGGTGAGCGTGTTTCCCAAGCGTTGGCACTGTACTGGGCTTTGCGCAGCTCTCTGGCCATCCAGTCCATGGCTGTGCGCAGGTCGTGGTGCAGATGACTGTCTTGCAAGGCCATGCGGTGGCCGCGCAGCTGGTTGGAAAGCAGGGCGCTGCCAGCCGCCAACACGACCAAACCGACCGACAGGCCCACCAGCAGCCCCATCAAGGTTTCCCCCCGTTCGCGCACACCGGACATGTGTTTGCCTGTCATGGCATCACCGACGCCAGCAGCGATGGGGGTCGCTGTCCAGGTGTTCGCCCGCGCCGAACACGGCGTTGGCGCTGCCTTGCCAACTCAGGTGCATTGGCGTGCAGTCCCGGTCCGCAGCCTGATTGTTCAATGCGATGGCTTGCGCCGCATAGCCTTCGGCGCTGGCCTCGGTCAGCGTGATTTGGTAGTGCCCCAGGGGGGAACGGTCACTGGTCCAGCCCAGCGCATTCAAGTTGTCGGCGTGGCTGTCGTGGGTGCCGCGCCAACGGGCTTGGTCCAATTGGAGTTGGAGCAGCGCAGCTTGCCCATCACTGCGTCTCGCCTGGCGCTGCTGTTGTTGGTAAGTGGGCAGGGCCAGGGCCCCGAGCAGGCCCATCAGGGCGACCACAATCAACAGTTCGGCCAAGGTCCATCCGCGGCTGTTTTTGGGGTGTTGGCATGTCGTTGGGCCGTTAACACGGGTGACGTTAGGCATGGGCGATCTCCTGCAGCTTGTTTTATTGTGGCCTTATGTATTCATCTTGTACAGTGCAAGGACCCGCTCGCCAAACCATGCGCCATCAAAGCCCCAACCCCCACAAGACCCGTCTAAACGTCTGTGCACCAGGCTTTACCTTGCTGGAAGCCTTGGTGGTGCTGGCTTTGCTGGGCATATTGGTGGGCATGGCCGCTCCCGCCATGTCGGACTTGCGGTCCAGGCACCAACTGCAGGCTCAGGCCGAGGGATTTTTGGACAGCTTGGTTTTGGCGCGCTCGGAGGCCTTGCGCCGCCAGCAGCGCATCAGTTTGTGTGCTCAAGCCAGTGGCGGCGGATGTGACACCGATGGCCAATGGCAGCAAGGCTGGCTGGTGTTTGTGGATGGGAACGACAACGGCGGGTTGGATACCGGCGAAGCGTTGCTGGAGTCGCATCAAGCCCTGCCTGCTGGGATAACGCTGCATGCAACCAGTACGGTGAAAACCTACTTTTCCTATGGGCCCGAGGGCCGCAGCGCAACCATCAATGGGGCGTTCATGGCCGGGACGTGGCGCTTTTGCCGGGCTTCATCTGACGTGGGCTGGCAGGTGGTCAGCAATGCTTTGGGCAAGCCCCGAATTGAAAAGTACACACCGCAGGCGTGCCCGTGAAAACCACGCTTTGGGCTCATCACCCCAGCCGGATCAGCTTTGGACTTCGTCCACCAAGGTCTTGAACTCGTCGATGTCTTCAAAGTTGCGGTACACGCTGGCAAAGCGGACATAGGCCACTTTGTCGAGCTTTTTCAGCTCGCGCATGACCAACTCGCCAATGCGGTGCGAGGCGACTTCGCGGCTGGGCATGGCCAGCAGTTTTTCTTCGATACGCTCGATCGCACCGTCCACCTGCTCGGTGCTCACAGGGCGTTTGCGCAGGGCCAGGTTCAGGCTGGCACGCAGTTTGTCGCGCTGGTATTCGATGCGGCGACCGTCTTTTTTGACGATGGCCGGGAAACTCACTTCGGGTTTTTCGTAAGTGGTAAAGCGCTTTTCACAAGCGCCACACTGACGGCGGCGGCGGATGAAATCCCCGTCTTCGGCCAGCCGTGTCTCCACCACTTGGGTTTCGAGGTGACTGCAAAACGGGCATTTCATCGTGAAGTCCGATCAGCCGTAAACCGGGAAGCGGCTGGTCAGTGCGTGCACCTTGGCGCGCACAGCGGCCAAATTGGCTTCGTCCAGCGGGTTATCCAACACATCGGCAATCAGGTGGGCCGTGGCGCGGGCTTCTTCGTCCTTGAAACCACGGGTGGTCATGGCTGGGGTGCCGATGCGCACGCCACTGGTCACAAACGGCTTTTCGGGGTCGTTCGGGATGGCGTTTTTGTTGATGGTCATGTGGGCGTTGCCCAAAGCGGCCTCGGCCACTTTGCCGGTGATGCCTTTGGCGCGCAGGTCGACCAGCATGACGTGGCTTTGCGTGCCGCCGCTGACGATGCGCAGGCCGCGAGCGGTCAAGGTCTCGGCAATGATCTGCGCGTTCTTGATCACTTGGGCTTGGTAGGCCTTGAACTCAGGTGCCAGCGCCTCTTTGAAAGCCACGGCTTTGGCGGCGATCACATGCATCAGCGGGCCGCCTTGCAGGCCGGGGAAGATGGCGCTATTGATGGCTTTTTCGTGTTCGGCCTTCATCAAGATGATGCCGCCACGGGGGCCGCGCAAGCTCTTGTGTGTGGTGGAGGTGACCACATCGGCATGCGGCACGGGGTTGGGGTAGACGCCTGCGGCAATCAGACCCGCGTAGTGGGCCATGTCCACCAAAAAGATGGCGCCGACTTCCTTTGCCACTTTGGCAAAACGGGCGAAGTCGATGTGCAGCGAATAGGCCGATGCGCCT
>JBIKSF010000088.1:0-8943 GCA_044348785.1 Limnohabitans sp. | reverse complement strand
ATCGATCACGAAAGCCACAGGCCAGGATTTTTTCTCACCAGGCGCCAATGTGTACTCGTTGAAGCAAAAACACTCCAGCTTGTTGAAATGGCTGGCTGCTTGCTTGGGGGCATAACTGGGAATGGCCTGTGCGGCCATGGGCCGGTTTTGCACGTTCTGAAATTCGTACATCACAGTACTGAGCTCACCCGGGTGAACCTGCATGCTGCGCTTTTCGGGCTTGAAATCCCAAGGGCCACGCACGTTGGCGTCGAACTCGACGGTGATGGTGCGACTGGTGTCCACTTGGCTGTTACGCAGGACCTGCGCGGCTTGCGCGGCTTTGGCGTTGCCAGGCACCTGTGTTTCAGAAATGGACAAAACGTTGATGCCCGTGATTTCGCAAATCGCCCGGTAAATCGGCACCAGCGCATAACCAAAGCCGAACATGCCAGCGGTGATGATCGCCAACTTGCCCACCATCTTCAGATTCTCAATGCGCAGGTTCATCATGCTCTTTCAGGGGTTGAGAATCAACAACTTGGCCACAAAACCGAGCAGCACCGCAAGGGCAACCGAGGCCAGGATCAGGCCCAGGCGCAGGTTACTTTTCTTTTGCTCGGGTGTCATCGCCATGGCAATCAACCAATCACGCGGGTCGCGGTTGCGTCCAGCTTGGGTGGGTTTTCAAAGGTGTGGAATGGGGCAGGCGATGGCACTTCCCACTCGAGACCTTCCGCACCTTCCCAAGGCTTCTGAGCTGCCTTCTCGCCTTTGCCCATCATGGCTGGCAAGACGATGAACAAGAAGAAGTAGACCTGGGCAAAGCCGAAGAAAAAGGCACCCACCGAGGCGATCATGTTGAAGTCGGTGAATTGCATGGGGTAGTCGGCATAGCGACGGGGCATGCCGGCCAGACCCAGGAAGTGCATCGGGAAGAATGTGATGTTGAAGGAAATCAACGACCACCAGAAGTGGATCTTGCCGCGTGTTTCGTTGTACATCACACCGGTCCACTTGGGAATCCAGTAGTAAACGCCTGCAAACAGCGCGAACAAGGAACCGGCCACCAACACATAGTGGAAGTGGGCCACCACGTAGTAAGTGTCTTGCAGTTGGATGTCGATCGGGGCCATGGCCAAAATCAGCCCGGTGAAACCACCCATGGTGAACACAAAGATGAAGCCCACAGCGAACAACATGGGCGTTTCAAACGTCATGGAGCCGCGCCACATGGTAGCAATCCAGTTGAAGATCTTCACGGCAGTGGGCACGGCAATCAGCATCGTGGCGTACATGAAGAACAACTGGCCTGTGACCGGCATGCCGGTGGTGAACATGTGGTGCGCCCACACGATGAAGGACAGGATGGCGATGGACGATGTGGCGTACACCATGGAGGCGTAACCGAACAACTTCTTGCGCGCGAAGGCAGGGACGATCTGGCTGATGATGCCGAACGCCGGCAAGATCATGATGTACACCTCGGGGTGACCGAAGAACCAGAAGATGTGCTGGTACATGACCGGGTCACCACCACCAGCGGGGTTGAAGAAGCTGGTACCAAAGTGACGGTCTGTCAGTGTCATGGTGATCGCACCGGCCAACACAGGCATCACGGCGATCAGCAGGTAAGCGGTGATCAACCATGTCCAGGCGAACATGGGCATTTTCATCAAAGTCATGCCAGGGGCGCGCATGTTCAAGATGGTCACGATGATGTTGATCGAACCCATGATGGACGAAGCACCCAGGATGTGCATGGCAAAAATACCAGCGTCCATCGATGGACCCATTTGCAGGGTCAGCGGTGCATAGAGCGTCCAGCCAGCAGCAGGTGCGCCACCGGGCATAAAGAAAGAACCCACCAACATCAAGGCCGCAGGAATCATCAGCCAGAAGCTGAAGTTGTTCATGCGGGCAAAGGCCATGTCGGACGCGCCGATTTGCAGCGGCAGCATCCAGTTTGCAAAGCCCACGAAAGCCGGCATGATCGCACCGAACACCATGATGATGCCGTGCATGGTGGTGAACTGGTTGAACAACTCAGGGTTCACAATTTGCAGACCCGGCTGGAACAGCTCGGCGCGGATACCCAGCGCCAAGACGCCGCCCACCATGAGCATGGCAAAGCTGAACAGCAGGTACAGGGTCCCGATGTCTTTGTGGTTGGTGGCATACACCCAGCGACGCCAGCCCGCAGGCGCGTGACCGTGGTCGTCATGGGCGTGATCGTGATGGTCTAGAACGGCACTCATCTTGATTTCCTTTGATTGCTATACGGTACGGCTTATTTGCGAGCGGCCAGAACTTCAGCCGGCTGCACGATTTGCCCGGTCTTGTTGGACCAGTTGTTTTTGGTGTAAGTGATCACAGCGGCGATTTCGGTGTCCGACAACTGCTTCCATGCGGGCATGGCACCGTTGTTTTGACCGTTCAGCAAGACAGCGATTTGCTTGGTTTTGTCAGTATCCAAAACAACAGCTGAGCCATCAAGCGCTTTGATTGCGCCAGCTGCTTGGCCAGTGGCTTGGTGGCAGGCGGCACAGTTGGCAGCGTAAACTTTTTCGCCTCGCTTGGACAAATCGTCCAGCGCCCAGACTTTGGCCGGATCGTCGGCTTTGGCGGCTTGTTTTTTCTTCTCGACCTGAACCCAGGCGGCATAGTCTGCAGCGGAAAGCACTTTCACGTGAATGGGCATGTAAGCATGCTCTTTGCCACACAGCTCTTGGCACTGGCCGTAAAAGTCACCGGTTTTTTCAGCACGGAACCAAGTGTCACGCACGAACCCCGGGATCGCATCTTGTTTGATGCCGAAGGCAGGCACCGCAAAAGCATGGATCACATCGTTGGCGGTTGTGATCACGCGCACTTTTTGACCCACAGGAACCACCAAAGGGTTGTCCACTTTGAGCAGGTAGTTGTCGCCTTCTGGCTTGCCGGCATCGGACATGGCACGCTGGCCAGAATCCAAGGTGGAGATGTAGCTCAAACCTTCACCTTCGCCCTTGATGTAGTCGTAGCCCCACTTCCATTGATAACCCGTGGCCTTGATGGTCAGATCAGCATTGGTGGTGTCTTTTTGAGCGACCAAAACTTTGGTGGCAGGCAGGGCCATCAGGATCACGATCAGGAAAGGCACGGCAGTCCAAACCACCTCAACGGTGATGGACTCGGTGAACGTGGCAGGTTTGTGGCCCACCGACTTGCGGTGCTTCCAGATGGAATAGAACATGACTGCAAAAACCGCAACGAAGATCACGGTGCAGATGATCAACATGAACCAGTGCAGCCATTGCTGCTCTTCGGCGATTTTGGTGGCAGCAGGATGCAAATTGAGCTGATTGACAGCAGGACCACCCGGCAAATCATTGACCGCATAGGCTGCAGTGGCCATCCAGGCACCGACAAAAATGCCCGCGCGGGATAGCAGCGAAGCCAATTGATTGGAAATATTCTTCATGGTTCTCACTAACTTCCAAGACTCTGTTGAACTCACACCAATGACAAACAAGGCCAAGCCCCATTTATCGCCAGACATCACGCTGAACGCAATGCCCTTCTGATTTCTCGCGCCAAAACCTGACGCAACTCGGGTCGCACAAAGCGCCCCACCTCAATCGAGCGGCCTTGGCCTGACAACTCGATCAGGCTGTGGTCGCCGGATTTGGGCTCAACCCTTACCCACTGACGAGAAAACTCCGCACGCTCACGACGCCCGGCAGACTCTTTTTCCACCACCAAGCGAGTGCCCTGCAATGAAATCCACTCGCCATCGGTCGCATGCCGGGCATAGGCCAAAAAGGCCAATCCGACCAGCGTGATTTCCAGACCTGCGAACGCAAGAACCAAAGTGGCCCCTTGCACCCAAAAGAACACACCAATGCCCAAAGACACAACACACAAAGACAAGTAAAGCCACCCCAATTGGGCAGGCGTTACCGAACAATTGCGTCGCAACTGCCACTGAATGGCCGGTCCGGACTCTTGTGCAAACTGGTAAGCTGGATTTGACACGCGTCAACTTTCAATAACCTAACACTCTTGAGGCACGCATTCTGGCTAAAACCGGGCAGATTTTACCCGAGTTAACCGGGGGTTTTGATTCAACTCAAACTTTGTCGGATATCCGGCTGCCACTGCGTAGCATATGGCGCATCTGATCCAGACCGATTTCGGTTTGGGCACTCACGGCCACACGTGGCCGGGGCTTGAGCGCATGGCCGTACACAATCTCGAAACTGAGCGACAAACGGCCACCCTCTTCAGGCCGGGCCAATGACATCAACACCTGATCGAGCTGTGCACGCCAGAGGCGACCCCGCAAACCCGAAAAGCGCTTGACGTGCAGATTACGCCCCCAGCCCCGCAAATCTTCCAGCATGCGCTGCGGTGACTCATAGGTCAAGGTGATGCGCTCCATGTCCATAACCGGCTCGGCAAACCCCGCCTCGACCAGCATGTCACCCCAATCGTGCATGTCGGTGAACTCGTGGGCGGGCTCGGACCAGCCCTGCCGGGCATAGGCATCGCGCAACTCCCGCAGACTGTCTGGCCCCAAACACGAAAACATCACAAAGCCATCCACCGCCAGGGTGTTGTGCCAGTTTTTCAGCATTTTTTGAGGGTGGGGACACGTGTGGAGCAGCATGTTGGCCCACAACATCTGGGCCTGACCATCCGGTGGCAAGCCCAACTCGATGCGGGACCCCAACCAACGCTCGATCTGCCACCACCGCCCCTGAACCGCCTTTTGCACCTCCAGGGCCTCACCCACCCGTTCGCTGGAAAGCCATGCTTGGGCTTTGGGGTAGCGTTTTTGCAACGCCCGCTGCGCCAACAAACCACCTCGCAAAGGTTCCCAATGAACCCAGCGGTCGGGCTGCAGCTTGATGAAATCCAAGCGCTCCTGCATGCGAGAGGCCACTTCTTCATGCAACCAGGGCGAGACTTTACCCACCGGGTGCGCCAACCAACGGGCAGCGGCGACGGGGTCCAGAGAAGGGGGGCGTTCAGGTGCAGACATGGCCAAGGCTAAAAAGATGTCTCCCCGCTTCAGGCCCACGACAGGTTGGCCTTGTGGGCAGGGGGGTGGGGGCAGTATATTGATTTCATGTGGTTCAAATGGTTCCAAGGGATAGGCTCAAGGCTCGGGTCATCGCGCCCGGACTTGGCTTGGGCTTGGCTGCCAAGCCGCTGCGCCATCTGCCAAAGCTGGCCCCAGTCGCCACTGTGCGAGGCCTGCATCAGCCGCTTTGCCCAACCCCAACACCGCTGCCCCAGTTGCGCCCTGCCCTTGCCCCACCCTGCTCGGCGCTGCGGCGCTTGCCTGAAATCACCACCCCCGCTGGACCTGTGCCTGACGGCCACCGCCTACACCTGGCCTTGGGTGGACCTGATCGCACGCTACAAATTCCAGCAGCAACCCGGCTGGGCCGGACCTTTGGCCACCCTGATGCTGAGCACCCCTTGGGCCGAAGACACGCTGGACGCGGCCGACTGGGTGCTGCCGATTCCGCTATCCGCCCAGCGCCTGGCCGAACGCGGCTACAACCAGTCCTGGCTACTGGCACGCCAACTCAGCCCGAACAAAGCCGACGCCCGTTTGCTGCTGCGCACCCGTGACACACCCTCGCAGCGCACCTTGCCGCGGGCCGAGCGGCTGGCCAATTTGGTAGGGGCTTTTGCGGTAGAGCCTTTGCGGGCGGCACAGTTACGCGGCAAGAAGGTGGTGCTGATCGACGACGTGATGACCAGCGGTGCATCCTTGCACACGGCGGCGCGGGTGCTGCGCGAGGCAGGGGCGTCGCAGGTCAGCGCCCTGGTGCTGGCACGCACCGAGGCAGGGGGCGACGCTTGAAGGCCAAGGCACAATACCGGCCATGTTCCATATCGTCCTGGTTGAGCCCGAAATCCCGCCGAACACCGGCAACGTCATCCGCCTGGCGGCCAACACCGGCTGCACACTGCATCTGGTCGAACCATTGGGTTTTTCGATGGACGACAAGCACATGCGCCGCGCAGGCCTGGATTACCACGAGTACGCCGATTTGCGCCGCCATGCGGACTGGGCTTCATTTCTGGCCCAAGAAAAACCCGACCCCGAGCGCATGTTTGCCCTGACCACGCGCGGCAGCCGCGCCGCCCACGGCGTGGCTTTTGCGCCAGGCGACTGGTTGGTGTTTGGTTCAGAAACGCGGGGCCTGTCGCCCGAGCTGCGAGAAAAATTCGCACCAGCACAACGCATCAAGCTGCCCATGCGCGAAGGCCAACGCAGCCTGAACCTGTCGAACGCGGTGGCGGTCACCGTGTTCGAGGCCTGGCGACAAAACGGCTTTACTGGGGCCAGCCCGTCCCAAGACCAGCCTACTCAGGCGTAAATGCGCACCAGCGACTCGGCCGCACACACCGGTTTGTCGCTCCCCTCGCGCTCCACCGTCACATTCCACTGCAGCTGCAGACCATTGCCCTCGATGGGCGTGGCCGAATGCAAATGCAGGTGAGCCCGCAAACGGCTGCCCACCGGCACCGGCGCCATGAAGCGCACCTTGTTGAGGCCGTAATTGACACCCATACTTTTGGCACTGATCTGAATGGTTTTGTCAAAGAACTGCGACAGCAAAGACAAGGTCAAAAAACCATGCGCGATGGGCGCACCAAAGGGGCCTTGCTTGGCTCTCTCGACATCGACGTGGATCCATTGGTGATCGCCTGTGGCCTCGGCGAACTGATTGACCTGTTGTTGGGTGATGGTCACCCATTCGGTGGCGGCCACATCCTGGCCGACACAAGCGGCCAATTCGGCCAAGTTTGCAAATGTTTTCATGGCCCTGACTTTATTCACCTGTGCGCCCTCAGGGTGTCGATGACGTGACACTGCCCGATTCACCCCATCAGGCTCAGGCAGGGGGTGCTCCCTCCTTGGCGCACATCTGCCGAAGCTCTTCTCGCAAACGGGCCAATTCGGCACGGTAGTTTTCGGCATCGCCGTAATCGGCAAAGCCGTGGTAGTGCGCATGCGCCTGCATTCTGCGTCGGGCGTGCTTGATGGGGCACCAGTATTTCTCTGTGAGTGCCACCACCTCCCGGCCATAAGCCATCAGGCCGTTGCCATAAGAGCAGTAAGCGCAGTTGATTTTTTCCAACCAATTCAAATAGGCCAGGTGCGTGCGGTCGTACACAAAATACCCCGAGCGCTTGACCCGGGGAATGCCACACAAAGGGAAACACACCCATTGGTAAAGCGTGATGAAGGCGTCCAGCATCAGCATGGGCACCAGCACCGGGTAAATGAAGGGCACGCACAGCACATGCCGCCAATCGGCCGTGAGCACATAACCGAGCAAACCGGCCTTGAAGCGCTTTTGCTGCGCCAGCACTTCTTTTTCAAAGCGCACTTTGTGCTCTTCAAAATCGGCTTGCCACTGCTGTCGGCGGCTTTTGGCCTCTTGCTCAATGGCAGCTTCCAGCTGCTGGATACGGTCCAGAAATTCCTGAATTTGGGGGTTCATGGGGTTTCCTTCATCAGGCGTGGGCAGACATTGAGCGGCATCGTGGGCCGGCATTGACGGCGGTCAATACTTGCATGGCTGAGTGCTCACAAACTGGGCGATGACCATGGCAGCCCATCACCCACCCGACCACCTTAACACCGCCCACGGACTGACAACAGCTGAGGCCCGCACACGGTTGGCCAAAGAGGGGCCCAACGAGGTGGCGAAAGGCACGCGTCGCTCCTTGTGGCGACGCTTGGCCGACACACTGCGCCAACCCATGTTCGCATTGCTGGTCACTGCGGCGCTGTTGTACATGCTGCTGGGCGACCTGACCGAAGGACTGACGCTGTCGGTGTTTGTGTTGGCCGTGCTGGTGCTCAGCTTTTACCAAGAAGGCCGGTCCGAGGCGGCCATCGAAGCCCTGCGCCAGCTCACGCAAGCGCAAGCCCGTGTGCTGAGGGATGGGCAAATGCAACAGTTTCCGGCCAGCGAAGTCGTGGCTGGAGACTGCTTGATGCTGTCGGAAGGTGACCGTGTGGCCGCAGACGGCTGGCTACTGCAGGCCAACAACCTGCAAATGGACGAGTCCCTGTTGACTGGGGAATCGGTGGCCGTGGACAAGCACCCTTTGGTGCCACTGCCGGGCAGCGATTTGTCCATCAAACCCCCAACAGCCTCCTGTGTGCATGGCGGCACATTTGTGGTGCGCGGCAGCGGACAACTTCGGGTCACAGCCACCGGCATGCGCAGCCAGATCGGACAGATTGGCCTGGCCTTGAATCAGGTACGCGAAGCCGAGACGCCCTTGCAGCAACAAACCGCCCGACTGGTCCGGGTGCTGGCCAGTCTGGTGGGCGTACTCTGCGTGGTGATGGTGCTGACCCTGGGCTGGCGCACCGGTCAATGGGTACCGGCCTTGCTGTCGGGCATCGCATTGGCCATGGCCATCCTGCCCGAAGAGTATTCCGTGGTCCTCACGCTGTTTCCGGCCATGGGAGCGCGTCGCCTGACGCGTGAAGGCGTGCTCACCCGGCACATCAACGCGATCGAAACCCTGGGCGCGATCAGCGTGCTGTGCACCGACAAAACCGGCACCCTGACGCAAAACCGCATGACTGTGACGGCGCTGACCGTGCCCGTTACGGTCGGCAGCGCTGAGCCGGGCAACACCCTGCGCTGGCACACACCAGCCCCAGGCCAAGCCACCGCTTCACAGACTCTCGCGCAGCCCCTGTCCGAAGCTTTTCACCCCTTGATTGAACACGCGATTTTGGCCAGTGCCCCCACGCCCTTTGACCCCATGGAAACCGCCTTCCACGCCATGGGGCAGCACCATTTGAACGAAGGACATCGGGCATTCGGCGAAGGCCAGCTGATGCACACCTATGCCTTGAGCCCCAGCCTCAAAGCCATGTCGCATGTCTGGCAGTTCGCAGCGGACGACCCGCATGTGGTCTCGGCCAAAGGA
>JBIKSF010000016.1:0-28990 GCA_044348785.1 Limnohabitans sp. | reverse complement strand
TGGCCGAAATCTCGACGTTGGTGCGCAAATCCTTGATGCGGCTGTTGTCCAGCACATAGCTGCGGATCTGGTGACCCCAGCCCACATCGGTCTTGGTGTCTTCCAGCTTTTGCTGCTCTTCCATGCGCTTGCGCATTTCAAAGTCATACAGGCGCGAGCGCAGGCGTTGCCAAGCGACATCGCGGTTGCTGTGCTGGCTGCGGCCGTCTTGGCACTGCACCACGATGCCGGTGGGGATGTGCGTCAGGCGCACGGCCGAGTCGGTTTTGTTGATGTGCTGACCACCCGCGCCGCTGGCACGGAAGGTGTCGGTGCGCACATCCGACGGGTTGATGTTGATCTCGATCGAGTCGTCGATCTCGGGATACACAAACAGCGATGCGAACGAGGTGTGGCGGCCACCCGACGAGTCGAAGGGGCTCTTGCGCACCAAACGGTGCACGCCGGTTTCGGTGCGCAGCAGGCCAAAGGCGTACTCGCCTTCGATCTTGATGGTCGCGCCCTTGATGCCTGCGGTGTCACCTGGGGTTTCGTCTTCCACCGTAGCCTTGAAGCCTTTGCGTTCGGCGTACTTGATGTACTGGCGCAGCAGCATGCTGGCCCAGTCACAAGCTTCGGTGCCGCCAGCGCCTGCCTGGATGTCGACAAAGCAGTTGAGCGGGTCGGCCTCGTGGCGGAACATGCGGCGGAATTCGAGGTCTTCGACCAGCTTGGCCAGTTTGGCGGCTTCGGCTTCGATGGTTTGCAAGCCGGCATCGTCGCCTTCTTCCTTGCTCATCTCGAAGAGTTCAAGGTTGTCGGCCAACTCGCTGGTCAGGTTGGTGATGGTCACCACCACGCCGTCCAGGGCTTTTTTCTCTTTGCCCAGTTCCTGGGCTTTTTTGGGGTCGTTCCAGACCGAGGGATCTTCGAGTGATGCGTTGACGGTTCTCAGCCGTTCAGATTTGGCATCGTAGTCAAAGATACCCCCGTAACTCGTGGGTACGAGCGGTCAGGTCTGTGAGGGATGCGCCGATTTGGTTGATGCGTTCTGCGTCCATGGGGAAAGTGTCCGGTTCGGTAAACCGGACATTTTCTCATGAGTTGGCGTCACGCTCGCCCGTGTTGGGACTTAAAACTGACGCCCGTAAGAGAACATGAGGGCGGCGGTGCCCAAAAACTTGAGCTGGACAGAATCGTGCGGGGTCAGTTTGTAGCCGACTGCCGGGATGATGGCCGGTGAAAAACCGTTGTGGTTGAGGGGGACTTTATTCTCATAAGGAGACACATAGCCGTACATGATCCCGCCTGTGACTTTGGCGTAAAGCTTTGGCACTCCCCACAAGTTGTTGAACTGCTGACCGGCATAAACGTACACCGAAGGTTGTCCAAACGAGTTGCTGAAAAAGCTGATGCCGCACAAGCGGTCGCCGGGCAGTTGCTCGTCAATCGCCACCAAGACCACTTTTTTGTGTTCAGGGTTGTTGCTGAAGTGGTGGGTGTAGGGCGAGAACGTGAATTCACCCTTGTGCACGGGTTCAGGTGCGCCTTTGACAGCCAAAAAGTCGGGGCAGTAGCGGCTGGCTGAATCTGCATGCGCCGCAGAAAACAACACCGACAAGGCCGCAGCCAAGCCAAAGCGGGTCAGGGAAAAGAGGTTCATGGCCAACAGTCATCAAAACTAAAACGACCTGATTTTAGGGCTTCTCAGGCCATGAACTTTTCGAGCAGCGCCGCCAAGGCCTGTGGTTGGTCGTGGTGCAGCATGTGCCCAGCGTCCTGGATCACAGCTTGTTGCAGGGCGGGCACGGATTTCAGGCGCTCGTGAAACTCGGCCAATGTGTATTTGCCCTTCCACCACTGGCTGAGCGAGTCGTCTGAAGCTTCCACCACCAGAACCGGGGCGCTGATGCGGCGGTACATGGCCAACGCCTCTTCAATGTGGAACAGATAGGGGTTGATGACCTTGTGCGCCGAGTCGCCCAAGATGCGCCATTGGCCATCTGTACCAGGTTGTGCCCAATGCTGGGCCAGCCAGTCGGCTTTGTCTTGGCCGAGGCGGGCGTTGGTCTTCATCAGGCGGGCCGCGACACCTGCGGCGTCCGGGTAAGACTTGAGCGTGTTGTCCCCTCCACGTTGGGCTTTGAGCTCGTCGAGCCACTGGGCCATGCGGGCGGGTGCTTGGACAGGCTGGGTAGCCGCCATGCCAAAGCCTTCGAGGTTGACCAGGCGGCGGATGCGCTCGGGGCGGGTGCCTGCGTACATCATGACCACGTTGCCGCCCATGCTGTGGCCGACCAGGTCAATGGCTTGACCGGGGTAGAGTGCGTCGAGCAGTGCGTCCAGATCGGCCAAGTAATCGGGAAACCAGTAGCTGTCGGTGGGCGGTGTTTCGGTCAGGCCGTAGCCGCGCCAGTCCATGGCGATGATGGGGCGTTGGCTGACAAACGCCTCGCTGAAGGCGTCGACCATGAACTGGTACGAAGCGGCCACGTCCATCCAGCCGTGGGCCAGAACAAGGGGGGTGGCACCAGGCAGGGCATTGCCCCATTGGCGGACGTGGTAACGGCAGCCGCGCAGCGGCACCCAGTGGCTTTGTGATTCGCGTAAAACTTGGTACATACTTTCGATCATAAGGAGACACACGATGAGCGTCAGTCGCAACCAGGACCGCCGGGGCCCCATCACCTCGGACCGCTATGCGGCCATCCACCAAGGCTTTGGCTGGAAGGTGCCCAAGCGCTTCAACATGGCGCAGGCTTGCTGCGGCCAGTGGGCGGCGCAGCCCGCAACGGCAAGGCGTGTGGCCATCCGCGAGCATGTCGCCGGACAGGGCCTGGGCCAGAGCTGGACCTTCGGCCAACTGCAAACCGCAGCCAACCGCCTGAGCCGGGTGCTGCAGGCGCAGGGCGTGGTGCGTGGCGACCGGGTGGCGATTGTCTTGCCCCAGCGTTTTGAAACCGCCGTGGCCTACATGGCGGTGCTGCAAATGGGCGCGGTCGCCATGCCGCTGTCCATGCTGTTTGGCCCTGAGGCACTGTCCTTTCGCATCAACGACAGCCAGGCACGTGTGGCGGTGTGTGACGAATCCACCGTGCAGGCCCTGCAACAGGCCCGGCCCGACTGCCCCGGTTTGCAAACCCTGATTGGGGTGGGGCCCGCAGGGGCACTGGCCGACCTTGATTACGCAAAAGCCGTGAGCAGTCAGGCCGCATCGTTCAAAGCCGTGAACACCCTGGCCGAAGACCCGGCGGTGCTGATCTACACCAGCGGCACCACCGGCAACCCCAAGGGGGCACTCATCCCGCACCGGGCGCTGATCGGCAACCTCACGGGTTTTGTGTGCAGCCAAAATTGGTTTGGTTTTGACCCGTTTGATGCCAGCCGAGTGTCCAAAGCGGTGTTCTGGTCGCCTGCTGACTGGGCCTGGACCGGCGGGTTGATGGACGCCTTGCTGCCCAGCCTGTACTTTGGACGGCCCATCGTGGCCTTCAACGGGCGGTTTTCCCCCGAAGCGGCGTTTGAGATTTTGCAAAGCCACGGCGTGACGCATACCTTTTTGTTCCCCACCGCGCTCAAAGCCATGATGAAGGCCGTGCCCGATGTGAAAGCACGCTACCGCTTGAAGCTGCAAGCCATGATGAGCGCGGGCGAGGCGGTGGGTGACGCGGTGTTTGACTATGTCCAGCAGCAGATGGGCGTCACCGTGAACGAGATGTTTGGCCAGACGGAAATCAATTACGTGGTGGGCAACTGCACTCGCCTGTGGCCCGCCAAGCCCGGCAGCATGGGCAAGGGCTACCCGGGCCACCAGGTCGCGGTCATTGACGAGGCGGGCCAGCTGTGCCCACCCGGCACGCCGGGCGAGGTGGCAGTCAACCGTTTGGATGTGCATGGTCAGCCCGACCCGGTGTTCTTTTTGGGCTACTGGAACAACGACAAAGCCACAAAGGCCAAATATACGGGTGACTGGTGCCGCACGGGCGACATGGCGGTGGCAGACGAAGACGGCTATCTTTGGTACCAAGGCCGCACCGACGACATGTTCAAGGCCGCCGGTTACCGCATCGGCCCCGGCGAGATCGAGAACTGCTTGGTCAAACACCCGGCCGTGCAGAACGCCGCCGTGGTGCCCAAGCCCGACGCCGACCGGGGCGCTGTGGTCAAGGCCTATGTGGTGCTGTCTCCTGATTGGTTGACCCGCAGGCCCGACGGCTTGGACCAGGCCAGCTTTGACGACGCGGTGCGCCGCGAACTGCAGGCCCATGTGAAAGGCCTTCTGGCCCCTTACGAGTACCCCAAAGAAATCGAGTTCATCGATCAACTGCCCATGACCACCACCGGCAAGGTGCAGCGGCGGGTGCTGCGGCTGCAGGAAGAAGCGCGCGCGACAGCGCTGCAGGCCGAGGCACACTGACGCGTGACAAAATCAACCCATTGCATTGATTACCCGTCCGGGGATCATCAGCGCGCTTGAATTCAACACAGGACACACCATGAAACTCGTTCAACTCGGTCAATCCGACCTGCAAGTGACCCCGATTTGCCTGGGCACCATGACCTTCGGCCAACAGGTGAGTGAAGCCGACTCACACGTTATTTTGGACCGCTCGCTGCAAGCGGGCATCAATTTCATCGACACGGCCGAGATGTACGCCGTGCCCGCTTCGGCCGATACCTGCGGCGCGACTGAGACCTTCATCGGCAACTGGTTCGCCAAAAACCCTGGTGCCCGCGAAAAGCTGGTGCTGGCCACCAAGGTGGCGGGCCCTTCGCGGGGCATGCCCTGGATCCGTGAGGGCGCCGGCATGACGGGCCAAGACATCCTGAACTCCTGCGACGCCAGCTTGCGCCGCTTGAAGACGGACGTGATTGACCTGTACCAAATCCACTGGCCAGAGCGCCATGTGCCGGTTTTTGGTATGACCTACTTTGACCCCACCAAAGACAAGTCGGTGACTTCGATCCACGAGCAACTCGAAGCCCTGTCTAAGTTGGTTAAGGCGGGCAAGGTGCGTTACATCGGTTTGTCCAATGAGACACCTTATGGCGTGCATGAATTTGTGCGCTTGGCCGAGCAGCATGGTTTGCCGCGTGTGGCCACTGTGCAAAACCCCTATGCGCTGGTCAGCCGCACCTACGACAACGGTCTGGACGAGACCTGCTACCGACTGAATGTGTCGATGCTGGCGTATTCGCCGCTGGGTTTTGGTTTGCTCACGGGCAAATACGATAACGACGACCTGCAAGGTCCTCTGGTGCCCGATGGGGGGCGCATCGCCCGTTACGACTCCATGCGCAAGCAGCGCTGGGGCCGCCCCGAAGCCTTGGCCGCTGCACGACGTTACAACCAACTGGCCCGCGACAACGGCATGACCCCCACCCAGATGGCGCTGGCGTTTTGTTACCACCGCTGGAGCGTGGCCAGCACCATCATCGGCGTGACTTCGCTGGCGCAACTGAACGAAGACCTGGCCGCCTGGAGCACCCAGCTCTCGCCCGAAGTGCTCAAGGCGATTGACGCCATTCGCTGGGAGATGCGCGACCCCGCGTTGTGATGGCGGGCGATGGCCAAGAAAGACAAAGTCAGCGAAACCCCCGCCACGGCGCTCTTGCGCCAGGAGGGTGTGAGTTTCACCGAGCACCCCTATGAGTACCTGGAGCATGGCGGTGCCCAGCACAGCGCCCAGGTGTTGGGTTTGGACCCTTTCAGCGTCGTCAAAACGCTGATCATGCAAGACCAAGACGCCAAGCCCTTGGTGGTGTTGATGCACGGTAACCGCAAAGTGTCGACCAAAAATTTGGCGCGCCAGATTGGTTTGAAGTCGGTCGAGCCTTGCGCTCCCGAGGTGGCCAACCGGCACAGTGGTTATTTGGTGGGTGGCACCTCGCCCTTTGCCACGCGCAGGGCCATGCCGGTTTACATCGAGGAGACCATCTTGGCCTTGCCGCGTATTTGCATCAACGGCGGCAGGCGCGGTTATCTGGTCGGCATCGACCCGCAGGTGTGTGTGCAACTGCTGGACGCCCAGCCCGTGAACTGTGCACTGGCAGAATGACGCCCGAACAAGAAAGAGGGAGATTTGGATGGATGCCTTGATTCCGTTGGCCGTGGTGTTGGCCAGTTATTTGTTGGGCTCGCTCAGTTTTGCGGTGATCGTGAGCCGCCTGATGGGCCTGAATGATCCACGCAGCTACGGCAGCAAAAACCCGGGGGCCACCAATGTGCTGCGATCTGGCAGCAAAAAGGCGGCGATCCTGACCTTGCTGTTGGACGCCTTCAAAGGCTGGCTGCCTGTGGCGATGGTGCTGGCCTGGGGGCCTGAACACGGTCTGGGCCCTGACATAGCGGCTCTGGCGGGCTTGGCCGCGTTCTTGGGCCACCTGTATCCAGTGTTTTTCGGGTTTGTGGGGGGCAAGGGTGTGGCCACGGCGGTGGGGGTGGTCATTGGCGTGCACGGCACGCTGGCGCTGGCCACGGTGCTGAGCTTTGCCATCGTCTTGTATTTCAGCCGCTACGTGTCCTTGGCCTCCATGGTGGCGGCGGTGTTCGCGCCGGTTTTTTACCTGTTTGGCGATGGTGTGGCTTGGCAGGCGACGGCGCCCGAAGTCTTGAGTTTGGCTGTCATGGCTTTGCTGCTGGTGTGGCGGCACCGCGAAAACATCCACCGCCTGCTTGCGGGGACCGAGTCGAAATTTGGAGGGAAAAAACCATGAGCACCGACATCCAGCGTCTGCATGTCGCGGCCCGTTACAGCGAGGCGGCTGTTTTTAATGGCGTGGTGTACCTGGCGGGCATGGTCCCCGAGTGCGAGGCCACCGACATCCGCAGCCAAACGGCCGATGTCTTGCGCCAGATTGATCTGCGCTTGGCCGAGGTTGGTAGCGACAAAACACGAATTCTGCGCACCCAGATTTACCTCCAAGACATCGCCGACATCGCTGCCATAAACGAGGTGTGGGACGCCTGGGTAGTGGCAGGCACTGCGCCACCGCGTGCAACGGTTCAGGCAGCACTGGCCAATCCGGCCTATTTGATCGAGGTGGTGGTCACGGCGGCGGTGGCGTAAAAGGGCGTTTGGTTACCCCCCGCTCGATACTTGTCGTTTCTGTCAGGCATTGCCATACCCGCGCAGGCGGGTATCCATGGTGACCGAAGGCATGGACCCCCGATCGAGTCGGGGGTGACAAAGTCAAAAAGGCATCGACACCCGATCAAGTCGGGTGTGACGAAGGCCATGGCATCACATGCGCTCAAAAATCGCCGCAATGCCCTGACCGCCGCCGATGCACATGGTCACCAGCGCGTAGCGGCCGTTCACACGCTGCAATTCGTACAGGGCTTTGACGGTGATCAGCGCACCCGTGGCACCGATGGGGTGGCCCAGCGAAATGCCCGAACCGTTGGGGTTGACCTTGGCGGGGTCCAGACCCAGTTCGCGGGTCACGGCGCAGGCTTGCGCAGCAAAGGCTTCGTTGGCCTCGATCACGTCCAGGTCGTTCACGGTGAGGCCTGTCTTTTTCAGCACCGCATGCGTGGCCGAGATGGGGCCCACACCCATGATTTTGGGGTCCAGACCGGTGTGGGCGTAGCCCACTAGGCGGGCCATGGGCTTGGCGCCACGGGCTTTGGCAGCACCGGCTTCCATCAACACCACGGCCGCAGCCGCGTCGTTGATGCCCGAGGCGTTGCCCGCGGTCACGGTGCCGTTTTCCTTGACGAAGACGGGCTTGAGCTTGGCCATGTCTTCGAGCTTGCAGCCAGGGCGGAAGTGCTCGTCGGTGGCGTAGGCCACATCGCCTTTTTTGCTTTTCAGCATGACCGGCATGATCTGGTCTTTGAAGCGACCCTCTGCCGTGGCGCGTTCGGCGCGGTTGTGGCTTTCCAGTGCCAGGGCGTCCTGCATCTCGCGGGTGATGCCGTATTTGGCGGCCACGTTTTCGGCGGTCACACCCATGTGGATGTTGTGGAAGGGGTCGTGCAGGGCGCCGATCATCATGTCGATCATCTTGGTGTCGCCCATGCGTGCGCCAAAGCGGGTGGCCAAGCTGGCGTAAGGCGCGCGGCTCATGTTTTCTGCACCACCGCCAATGGCGATGTCGCAGTCGCCCAGCAAGATGGACTGGCTGGCGCTCACGATGGCTTGAAGGCCCGAGCCGCACAGGCGGTTGACGTTGAAGGCGGGTGTGCCTTCGGCACAGCCGCCGTTGATGGCCGCCACGCGTGACAAATACATGTCTTTGGGTTCGGTGTTGACCACATGGCCAAACACCACATGGCCGACGTCTTGGCCTGAGGTGCCCGCACGGGACAGGGCTTCGCGCACGACTTGCGCCGCCAGCTCGGTGGGGGCAATGTCCTTCAGGCTGCCGCCAAAGGTACCAATGGCGGTGCGCACACCGCTGACAACAACAACTTCACGGCTCATGGGAGATCTCCAGATTTAAAAAATTGACAAATGGGGATGGGTGACTGCGGCAATCAGTGTCAAGTGCAATGGCTACAGCGGCCTGACAAGGGGCGTGTGGGTTCGATGGGATTAGCCTGGGCCTCTCAGCTCCGCACGTCGGCCACCGGTTCTCGCCCGAAGTCGGGCCTGGCCAGAAAGCGCAGCACCTGTTCGGCGGCCTGTGTGGGCGAGCTGAGTTGGCCTTGCGCTTTAAGTTGCAAAAACTTCGATTGGTCCGGAAAAGCCTCGCCCGCCGCACCGCGCAGCTGCACCTGCATGTCGGTGTCGATCACGCCAGGGGCGAGCGAGCAGACTTTGGCACCGTTGGGGTGCAAGGCTTCGTCCAGCGCCAGGCAGCGGGTGAAATGGTCCATGCCCGCTTTGGCGGCGCAGTAGCCCGCTTGGGAGGCCATGGGGTAGCGCCCCAGGCCCGATGAAATGTTGAGCACTTTGCGGGGGATGGACCAGTTTTCTGTGGCCGCCAAAAACGCCGCACTCAGCGCCATGGGGGCTTCCAGGCCCACGCGCAAGGCCAGGGCCAGGTCCGCGGGCTGGGACTGGCGCAGCGGCGCGATGGGCGGGATGACGCCCGCGTTGTTGATCAGGCTGGCGCTGGCGAAATCCGTCGGGTTTTGGTTTTGCAGCCACTCACGCAGGCGTTTGCTGGCACCTTGGCCATCGGCCAAGTCATGTGTCCATTGCGTGAGCGTCGCATCGGCCTTTTGAGCGGCAGCGGCCAGATCCGGGTTGGCGTGGCGCGAGATGCACAGCAGGGCGTTGCCCTTTTGCAGCAGCTGCTCGGCCATGGCCAGACCCATGCCGCGAGACGCGCCTGTGAGGATGTAGAGGTGTTGAGGCATGGCAGAAATACTAGCGGCATGATCCCGTTCAGTGGGTGCCGCAGATGACAGGCTTGAAAAGCTCAACGGTCTTGAGCAGCCCGAATTCGGTTGACCTGCAAAGGCGTGACTTCACTGGTCTGATTGCCCCAGCGTGTGCGCAGATGCGTCAGCACAGCAGCGATGTCGCGGTCTTGCAGCTCCAACACTGCAGGCGGCATGCCAAAAGGTCGGGGGTGACCTTCGGTGGCGGGGCCGTAGCCACCGTAGAGCACCAGCTGCACCAGGTTGGTGGGGTCCTTCAGCAGGACAGCGCGGTTGCCCGCGAGGGCGGGGTAGGCCACCTCACCCGATGCGGTTTTCATGCCTTCGCCTTGCTCGCCGTGGCACTGCAGGCATTGGCGCTCGTACACGGCACTGCCCAGGGTGGCCACTTGCAGGCTGATGCGGGCGGGTTCCGCCTTGGGAGCGGCTGGTTGGGGTGTGCTTTGGGCGCGTGACTGCAAATACACTGCCATGGCCTGCAAGTCGGTTTCTTTGAGGTGCTGCAGGCTGTGCTGCACCACTTCGCCCATGGGGCCGCTGGTTTGCGCTGAATCGGATGCACCTGTGCGCAGCAGGCGCACGATCTCGGGCAAGGGTGTGCTGGCCATGCCGCTTTCGCTGTCGCGGGTCAGATCGGGTGCGTACCAGTTGACCACCGGCATCAGGCCACCGGACAAATCGCTGACGGGTCCGCTGGCCCCCAGCGCGTTGCGCGGGCTGTGGCAAGCGGCGCAGTGGCCCAGGCCTTGCACCAGGTAAGCGCCTCGGTTCCATTCGACGGTTTGGGTCTTGTCGGCCTGAAAAGGGCTGGGCTCAAAAAACAGGCTGCGCCACACGGCCAGTGCGGGCTGCGTGCCCACGGGCCAAACCAAGGTGTGGGCCGGCTGTGCCTGCACTACCGGGGCTTGGGTGTTCAGCCAAGCAAAGATCGCGTCGCTGTCTTGGCGGGTGATGACGCTGGTGTGGTTGTAGGGGAAAGCCGGTGCCAGCAAGCGAGCGTCTTTGGAGCGGCCACGGTGCATGGCTTGCCAGAAGTCTTGCGCGCTCCATCGCCCCAGGCCCGTTTCGGGGTCGGGCGTGAGGTTGCTGCTGTACACACCGCCAAAGGGTGTGTCGATGCGCCGACCGCCTGCAAAGGGGGCGCTGCCGCGTGTGGTGTGGCAGGCCATGCAGTTACCCGCCAGGGCCAGGTAGCGACCCTGTTCGATTTGGGCTGAGCTGGCTTGTGGCGTCTGCGCTGCCTCGGTGGCCGTGGTTGGGGTGGGCAGCAACAGATCGCCCCAGTTGTCCCACGCCACCCCCATGGCCAGCACAGCCAAGCTGATCAGTGTGACCCAGCCCAGGCGTTTGACCGGGTGCATGCCTTGTATGGAGTGCTTCATGGCTTGCCCCCGTTCAGGGGTTTGGCGGCGGTGGCCGACAACTCCGGGGCACTGCCGCAGCGCAAAGCTTCAGGCAATGCGGGCCCTGCAGGGGCGCGCTCGGCGGGCCGGGTGTCGGCAGGCAGCGGCTGGCGGGCGAGCCAACTCGATACAGCGATCAGGTCCTGTGCGGGCATGCGCTTGACGATTTCGGCCATGCAGTCAGGCGCATGGGCGCGGCGCTGCGCGGTTTGCCAGGCGCCGAGCTGCGCGTTCAAATAGTCCAGTGGCAAGCCCAAGAGCCCCGGCACATTGGTTTGCACGCCCGTCAGGCGCACGCCGTGGCACTGGGTGCAGGCGGGCAGGCCGCGTGTGGCGTCGCCTTGCGTCACGAGTTGCTGGCCTTTGGCCAGGCGCTCGGGCGTGATGGCGTTGTTGGCTGTTGGGGCGGGGTAGGGCAGCTGCAAGTTGGCAAAGTACTGCGCCATCTCGCCCAAATAGACGTCGGTCAAAGGGTCGACCAGGCGGGCCATGAGATCGTAATGGCGACGGCCTTGCGCGAAATTGCGCAGCTGGTTGTGCAGGTAACCTGCGGGTTTGCCCGCCAGGCGCGGGTAATAACCGTCAGGACCGGCGCGGCCTTGCTCGCCATGGCAGGCGGTGCAGGCGCGGGTGCGCTCGGCCATGTCGTCGGCAAAACGCTGGGGGGTTGGGGCTTGGGCGCTCAAGGGGCCTGCGCACACGGCGGCTGCGGCCCAAAAGAAGCCTTTGAACAGGCCCTTGACCCACCGGGCGGTAGGCTGGTGCAAACGGGTAGGGCTTGGGTGATCCAAGGGTGCGGGTGACCTGGGTGCGGTGAAATTCTGACTGCTTGGAAACGTCCTCATCCACTGAAGATAACCGATGCGGCGACAATGTCGGGTTTTGCGCTGAAAGCCCGGTGGCTCCAGTGCGTTGTTTTTTCTTTATCTGTTCAAGCCATGTCCGATATCCAAGTCCGATTTGCCACCCTCCAAGACGCCCCTGCCGTGGCTGCTTTGCATGTCAGCGCCTGCCGCGCGGCCTACGCGGGCCAGGTGCCCGATGCCCATTGGGACGCCACGCCCATGCCCAAACGCGTGTCGTTCTGGAAAGAGGCCATCGAATACGGCGAGCCGCAAGTCATGGTGGCGGTGGATGGCCGTGAGATTGTGGGTTTTGTGGGCTTTGACCGCTCGCGTGACCCCAAGAGCAAAAACACCACGGGTGAAATCTGGGCCATTTATGCTGCACCGGACCGCATTGGCCAAGGCATCGGCCTGGCCCTGTGGGATGCCGCCCGCGAAGGCCTGCAAGACGAAGACTGCACCGACGTGACGGTTTGGCTGCCCTTGCTGCACGAACAAACTTTGCGCTTTCACGACTTGGCCGGCTTCAAGCGCGAGATGAACACGGCGCGTACCGTGCCCTTGGGCGGTGTGAAAGTGGAAGAAGTGCGCCTCAAGCGCAAGCTGGGCTAATGCCCCTCACGCCCCTGCCGCCCCTTACGCCTTCTGGGGCGCGCATCCTGCTGGCCCCCATGGAGGGGCTGCTGGACCACACCTTGCGCGACATGCTCACGCGGGTGGGTGGGGTGGATTTGTGCGTGTCCGAGTTCATCCGTGTGACCAATACCGTGCTGCCGCGACGCGCCTTCATTCGCGTGGCGCCGGAATTGCTCAACCAAAGCCGTACCGTTGCGGGCGTACCGGTCAGGGTGCAGTTATTGGGGTCTGACCCCGATTATTTGGCGGCGAACGCTGCGGCCTTGGCCCAGCTGGAGCCCGCGGGCATTGATTTGAATTTTGGTTGTCCGGCCAAAACTGTGAACCAGCACCGAGGCGGTGCGGTGTTGTTGGACGAACCTGAGTTGGTTGGGCAGATCGTGGCAGCAGTGCGCCGGGCGGTGCCCTCGCACATTCCGGTGTCGGCCAAGATGCGGCTGGGTTACAACGACGACAGCCGCGCCGAAGAGTGTGCCTTGGCCATCGAAGCCGCCGGGGCCAGCGATTTGGTGGTGCACGCGCGCACCAAGGCCCATGGTTACCGCCCGCCTGCGTATTGGGACCGCATTGCCGACTTGCGCCAGCATGTGCACATGCCCATGGTGGCCAATGGCGAGATTTGGACCTTGGCAGACGCTTTGCGTTGCCGCGAGGTGACCGGTTGTGATCGCCTGATGATCGGGCGCGGCATGGTGGCCGATCCGGGGCTGGCTTTGGCCATCGCGCAGCACGATGCAGCCTCCACAGGTATGCCTGCGAATGCGGTGACTTGGGGTCAGATTGTGGGTTTGATGCGGCTGTTTTGGCAGGGCATTGCCCTGCGGGTTGCGCCGCGCCACCGGGCCGGTCGACTCAAGCAATGGCTCAATTATTTGCGACGGGTCTATCCAGAGGCCCAAGATGCCTTCGATCAGCTGCGGTTGCTGCACGACCCGGCCAAGATTGACCAGTGGCTGGCCGCTCAGGCCTGAGGGTTCAGGCTCAGGTGAGTGGCCACTTCTGCTCGCAGCTCCTCCAGTTGGGGTGCCAGTCGGCTGTAGGCGGCGCGGATATCGTTTGAGTCTCCATGCTTGCTCAGGCTTTCCACGCTGACCACCAGCTCCACCAGGCTGTCCACGCAAAACACCGGTGTGAAACCTTTGAGCTGGTGCAGCAGGCGGTTGAAGCCGTGCATATCGTCTTTTTCCAGCATCGCCTGGATTTTGGGCAGATCCTCACCCAAGGTCTGATGCAAGGTGTTCAGAAGCGACAAAACCCCATTGGCATCGCCGATGAATTCCATGGCCCGTTCGACGGACAGATAAGTGGGGGCAGCAGCTTGGCTCATACAGGCAGGGGCGTATCCATAAAGGTTACAAATTGTAATAGCCTGGATTTTAATCAAGCAAACCGGCCAAGCCCATTTCCGGTTCAAAGCGTTTGTTTTTGAACATCAAGCGGCTTGGGCCGGGAAAGGCCGCTTGTTGCACCGAGTGCCGGGGGTCTCCGGGGTAACAAATGGTCCGGATGCCGTCTTGTTCAAAAGGTTCGGGCTCCACCACGGGCGGCTGGCGGCTCTGAGCTTCGGCCAGCGCACTGTCAGTGTCCGGGTGCCGGGCCAACTGCACCAGACCCATGATTTGTGGCGGGGCCAATTCGATCTGGCGGTCCCAATACCGGATCAGTGCCTCGCGCGGCGTCGTCCACAGGGTTTCGGTGGTCTCGTGGTTGTCGTGTTCCGCGGTTTGGCCTTCGGGCACGCGTGCCAAGAAAAAGCGGGTGTCAAAGCGTTTGTGGGTCACCGAGGCCTGTCGGGGCGTGATCCAGCGGGTCCAGGGCACCAGCGCATCGGTGCGCAGGCGAAGTGACAGGCTCTGAAAAGCCTGCGACCAGGTTTGGCCATTGGCCAAGGCGCTTTGCAGAGCGGCCAGGTCGGGTGTTTCCGTGTGGTTCTGGCCCAGCAAAATGCGGCATTCTTCAAACGCCTCGCGAATGGCCGCTACAAACAGGCCTGCTGCACGCTCTTTGCTCAAATCGGGCTCGGCCAGTCGCTGGTGCAAGGTGACCACGTCCTGGCTGAGTTTGGCCAGCAAGCCGGGGCTTTGGTCGGCCAGGTCGAGTTTTCCACCCGGAAACACGTGGGCACCGCCCAGCACATTAGAGGCTTGGTGCCGCCTGAGCAATAGCACTTGCAGACCTTGTGCACTGTCGCGGAGCAAGACCACGGATGCGGAGTCCAGTGGCGGGGTCGTGATGATGTCGTGGTTCAGTTCCATGGCTCAGGTGTCAATCGTGCAACACAGCCGCGGGGCTGCTTGTTTTAAAGTCGGGCAAGGTTTCAGACAGCGGTCAGATTATCAGAAGGTACCGCCATCCCCTGTCACCCATTCACACGCATTCAATCAAGGAAGAACACATGAGCATCGATTTCAAAGGCCGCGTGGCCATCGTGACAGGCGCGGGCGGCGGTTTGGGCAAACAACACGCGCTGGCGCTGGCTGCCCGTGGGGCCAAAGTGCTGGTCAACGACTTGGGCGGTGATGTGCACGGCGTGGGCGGCTCGGTGTCGGCGGCGCAGGCCGTGGTCGATGAAATTCGGGCAGCGGGTGGCGAGGCCATGGCCAACGGTGCATCGGTCACCGACTTCGAGGCGGTCAAAGCCATGGTCCAACAAGCCGTGGATGCATGGGGCAGGGTGGACATTTTGGTCAACAACGCCGGCATCTTGCGCGACAAGAGCTTTGCCAAGATGGAGCTGGCCGACTTCAAGCTGGTGATGGATGTGCACGTCATGGGTGCGGTGCACTGCACCAAGGCCGTCTGGCCCATCATGCAGGCGCAAAACTATGGCCGAGTGGTGATGACCACTTCATCCAGCGGTTTGTATGGCAACTTTGGACAGGCCAATTACGGCGCGGCCAAGATGGCACTGGCGGGCCTGATGCAAACCCTGTCGATCGAGGGTGAAAAAAACAATATCCGCGTCAACTGCCTGGCTCCAACGGCCGCCACCCGCATGACCGAAGGCCTGATGCCCGAGGCTGTGCTGCAAGCCCTGGACCCCAGCGCTGTGGTGCCCGCCATGCTGGTCATGGCCAGTGACGATGCGCCTAACCGAACCATCATTTGCGCAGGTGCTGGCAGCTTTGAGGTGGCCCACATCACCCTGACGCAAGGTGTGTACCTTGGCACCGGCCCCGATGCCGCCGAGCGCCTGCTGGCGTCTATGACGCATGTCACTGACCGTCAAGCTGAGACGGTGCCGCGCTCGGGTTCGGAGCAGGGAACGCTGGAGGTGGGCAAGGCGATGAAAGCGCATGGGGGTTGATGCGGTCAGGCATTGACTCGAGTGCTGCTTGGAGTGATCAACTCCGCCGCCTCTATTGAATTTCAGCAGTAACGTAAAACTGCGCTATGAAAAGTGTCTAGGGTTTTGGGGGAATGCCAGCTTACTTTTTGACGCTGAGATTTGGTTGGTTCACTGCTGTTTTTAGGTTCGTGAAAGATCCCGATTGCCAGCGTGCTCCTCGCTGCACCGCCAGGTTAGCTACAAATCTCAAATTCAGGTTGCTCCTGTAAATGGTCCAGGCGGTGGCTTTGGATTATTTGATGCTACGATTTATAAATGATGACTAGGAGACGCCCATGCCAAGAAAATTGATGCGCCGAACGTTTTTGAAAAGCGTCTATGCCGCAGCACTTTTTCTGCCTTCCGTAGAGGCCTGGTCACAAGTTAAGCTGCCCAAAAATCCATTCAATTTGGGTATCGCCAGTGGTTCACCCACACACAATTCGGTTGTGCTTTGGACCCGACTATTTGATGATGGCATCTTTTCATCCAATATTCCTAATCAAGACATTCCAGTCAAATGGGAGCTTGCGCTGGATGCCCAGTTCACGAAGATTGCTAAAAGTGGATTCATCAACGCAGTAGCAGCGCTAGCGCATTCGGTTCATGCGGAAGTGACCGACCTCTCTGCGAACACCTGGTTCTATTATCGATTTTCCACAGGAGGACATACCAGTCGCACAGGTAAGACTCGAACGTTCGTCGAACCCAAAAACCGCGATCAGGAACGGATCAAGTTGGCATTCGCTTCTTGCCAGCATTTTGAGCATGGCTACTTCAACGCCTACACGCACATGGTCAAGGAGAACCCGGATCTCGTGGTCTTTTTAGGTGACTACATTTACGAATACGCTCCGGGAAAAACTGGGCTCCGTGCCCACTCTGGAAGCTGGTGCCTTGGGCTGAATGACTACAGGAAACGTTACGCTCAGTACAAAGCCGAGCCAGAGTTGCAGGATATTCACGCTGCATGTCCGTGGATCACGACTTGGGATGATCATGAAGTTCAAAACGACTATGCGGGCTTGAACCCGGGCTCGTTCGGCCCACACACGGATTTCCAAAAAAGAAGAGCGGCTGCTTACCAAGCCTATTACGAACACATGCCCTTAAGGGCATCTGTATTGATCGAAGGACTGGCGGGCCTCGAAAAAGGGGCTGAGATGCGAATCTACGAAAACTACCGCTTTGGAAATATTCTGAATATGTCTTTGCTGGACACCCGGCAGTACCGTGATGTTCAGGCTTGTAACCCCAGCGGTAAATCTGGATCATCTGTGATTGATCCCGAGAGTTGCGAAACACTGTCCAGCGAAGTACGCAGCATCCTTGGAGCACAGCAGGAAGAGTGGCTTCAGAAGCAGCTGGAAAACTCTAATGACCAATCATGGACTGTTATATCTCAAACGACCCTGTTTGGTGCCATGGTCTACCGTACTGCAGAAGGTAAGAAGGTCTGGAACGATGGCTGGGACGGTTACCCTGCATCCCGCAAGAGAATTCAAGATGGACTTGTTAAAAACAAGGTTGCCAATCCCGTAATCTTTGGGGGCGACGTGCATGAGAACTGGGTTGGCTATGTGAAGGAAGACTATGCCAATCCAAGGAGCAATGTTTTGGGGTATGAATTTTGTGGGACCAGTATTGCTACAGACAGTAGCAAAAATACAGCAGGGCGTCAGAAAGTTAACCCGCACTTTATTTACTCAGAGGGCATGCGGCGTGGTTATTTGGTGGCTGAATTCACCAAAGATAATCTGGTCGTCAATTTGCGCGCCGTGATCGACCACAAGGCCAAGGATTCAGACATCGAAGCGTTGGCATCCTTCAAGATGGTCAGTGGGTCTAAGAAAATCGAGATGCTGAAAAGTTAAATCTGCTGATGCAGGCCCCGCTCGATTGCTTTTGCATGATTGAGGGGTCAATTTCTTATGCCTTGCATGTGACAGGCTGTCGTTTGTAGATTCGCCCATTCATGTCTTTGCTTGGCCGCCTTCCCATGATTGCGAAGCCAGACTAGATAAAGCTCGAATGAGTTGACTGGAGAGATGGCGAAAAAAAGGTCAAAGCTTGAAAATTTAACGCTACACAAACCCGTATTTTGGAGGTTTGAAATCAGCATGACCAAAGCCTCGGGCGTCAAACCCACCCCTGTAGTTCCCGCCATGCGATGTCCCGTTACGGCTTGAACTGCCTGGATTGAATTTGCAATTTAAAATTTATTTAAAATAAAGTATTTTATTTAAAAACTTCAGTGAGAAATTTTTTAATGTAATCATCTGCTATTTTTTCCGCAGTGGTATTCTTTCCAATAGTATATCCGGGTTTTACACATCCGCCAAAACCAGTTGGTTTTTCTGGATCAAATGGGGCCATAACTCCATCATTTCTTATTGTTAGCATTAAACCCTTCTCGGTATAAACTGTATAGCAATCCCTTAGATTTATGGTTTTTCGATAGGACAACGGAGAGTTGACTTCCCAAGCGTGATGAGCATCAGGGATGATTAAAAACTTTGAGTTGGGATCTTTTTTGTCTAACTTGTCAAATTTCGATTGACATGCTTGCAGATCTAAAGACTCATCTTTTTCGCCCACTACGAAAAGAAAGGGGGTTTTTGTTAATATTGGCGTTTCGAAGCTGAATTGACATGTGCCATAAAAACTAATATTGGCTGCAAACCTATTTTTGGTTTTAGATATTTTTGAAGTGACATTTTCTAAATTTAGAAAATATGAAGTGATGCCACCAAATGAAAATCCAATCACACCAATTTTGGATTCATCAATTTCGTTTATTTTGGAAATTTGATCTAAGCCCGCTATTGCATCAGAAGCTTGTGCAAATGTCGATATTTCAAACAAGCGTCTTGCATGTGGCATCTTGTCGACGCCTCTTGATAGATATGAGTCAATAACCAAGGCGTACATTCCAAGACTGTTGAACTTTTCACCATAAGTTAATTCTCGCCCATCTGATATTCCACCACTGCCATGTAAGACGATCATGGCTGGATCTTTGGGTGAAATCGGATTATTGGGTATAAATAATTTTCCTTTGACCGTGATTTCTCGCCATTTTTGTTGGACAACATCTTCATATTGCCGTGGGTTTAATGATTTAAATTCAATTTCTCGAATTTCTTTGGTTGGTGAGCTTTGGGCCGCAGAAAAACCTGATACGCCGAGTAGGGTGAGGGCAAGCCATCTTAGTATTTTCATTTTTGACGTTCCAGTTGGATAATGATAAAATTTATATTGGAAAAATAAATTTGTCAAGATTGAAAATTTAAACCATGTTGGTTGACGCGTATGCCTGTTAGCCCTCCATGACAGCTGCTGAATGAAAAGACACTGACAGACTGGCTTACCAATCAGCTCAAACCCAACCTTGCCGCCACACACTGTCGTCCTGCAGATCCCGCCAAGCAATCACCTGAGTAGCCTTTGAAAAAACCGCTTCGATTTCCACCTGTTCAATCGGGTCGGTGGGCTGCTCGGGTTGAATCACCCGGTTGACCAAAAAGTGTTTTTGCTTGGCCACGGGTTTAACCGCCGTCCATTTGGTCAGCAGCAGTTTCTTGGGGTTCAAGGGGTTCATGGGTGAAGGCCCTCAGGGCTTGTTCATCTCACGCCCTACCGCTTCTGCCAGCTCAATCACCGCCATGGCGTAGTAGCTGCTCCAGTTGTATCGGGTGATGGCGTAGAAGTTTTCGGTGCCGGCCACATAGCTCGGAGCGTTGGGGCCGTTGCGCAGTTCGATCAGGGCGAGTGGCCCAGCGTGTGTGAGCGCCGCCCCTTCAAGTGCTGCCCCTTTGGCCGTGAAGCTGGCTACGCTGAAGGTGGGCAGGATGTCGGGAGCCATCAGGGTCTCCATATCGGTCCGGCCCGGGGTCAAGGTCACCGGGTAATGCGTGGGCATGCCGGTGCGCCATTGAAAGGCTTTGAAGTAATTGGCCACCGAGCCGATGGCGTCGGCCGTGCTGCCAAACAGATCGATGCGGCCGTCGCCGTCAAAATCCACCGCAAATTTGGCCCAGCTGGAGGGCATGAACTGCGGCAGGCCCATGGCCCCGGCGTAGCTGCCCCGGATGGCCAGAGGGTCTGCGCCGCTGCGCGAAGTCAGCAGCAAAAACTGCTCTAATTCGCTGCGAAAAAAGGCTTGGCGCTCTGCCGCTCTGGGGTGGGCTTGGGGGAAATGAAAGGCCAGCGTCCCCAGTGCGTCCAACACGCGGAAGTTGCCGGTGTTTTGGCCGTAGAGCGTCTCCACGCCAATGATGCCGACGATGATGGCGGCTGGCACGCCATACTCGCGCTCGGCCCGCGCTAGCGTGGTTTGGTGTTGACGCCAGAACCGCTGTCCGGCCTGAATGCGAACTGGTTCAATGAAACGGGCTCGGTAAGCGCCCCAGTCTTTGGCCGCAGGGCTGGCGGGTGGCAAAACCAGTTTCTCCACCAAGGGCAGGCGTTGGGCTCGGGCAAGGGTCTTTTCAACCCAGTTGGGGTCGAGTTGTAGACGCGTGGCGGCTTCCTGTGCCCAGACGGTCAGCTCGGGGCTTTGATTCAGCGGGATACCGGAAGCCGCTGTAGCTTTGGGCGCACGCTGATGGCGAATGGACGCCGTCTTGCTGTTTTTCTTTTTGTGTTTTTGGGCTGTTTGCGGGTTCTGCCTGTCGGCAGGTGCTTTGGCCCCCTGCGCTTGGGCGGAGCCATGCCATGCCAGGGGCAGCATGAGGTAAATCAGACAAGTCAAAACCGCTTGAAGGAGCGGCTGCGGGTGCGAGTTCGAGGTAAGTGGTTTAGAAATCATGCTCCTCTCAGTTTAAAAGATCTTGTATTCTTGGTCTTACAGCAGATGCTCCACTATTTTTCAAGGTGCAAAATGGAAGATAAATATTGCCTCAGTAAGAGCCACCAACGAGCCTCAAGTGTCTCCATTTTCTTGATGGCAGTGTTGTTCTCAGCAAACATTTTGGCTTACGAGTTACCTTACGGTTGGCTGGTAACCAATGGCTTTCGCAAGAATGCAAAGATCGGATTTGTTAACCCTCCTTCGGAATCCAAACAAATTTCCCTGAAAACTGTTCCGACACCAGAATCAGTAAAACGCATTTTGGATGATCTATTTAGTCGAAATAATTCAAAGGCATTGGTCGTTGCGCAGGGGGCCGACTTACTTTACGAAAAATACAGCTTCGGCGTAGGAAAGCGAAATACGCCCTTGGGCTACTCGATGTCGAAAAGCCTGACATCACTGGCGGTAGGAAAGGCCATTTGTGACGGCCATATCTCATCTCTCGATGCCCCTCTGAAAAATTACCTTCCAACACTTGCAGGGACTTCCTGGGGTGAGGCTAGTGTTCGGCATGTTTTGCGAATGTCGAGTGGTGCATATCTCACCAGCATGCAATTTAACGGACACAAAAACCGTGAGATGGAGCAGTTCATTGGTTCAGCCATTTCGGACGGAAAGATGAATGCAGACTTCATCGAGTTGATGATCAAGTCCGATGAAAAAAGTTTTGATCCGGGCAAAATTTTCAACTACAGCAACTTCGACACCATAGCTCTCGGCTTATTGGTTCAGGCATCGACAGGAATGCCTTTTAACCAGTATTTCGAGAAAACAGTGTGGGCGGATGCTGGAGCCGAATCGCAAGGAGCTTGGTTTGTCAACGGTAAAAATCAAGCATCTACTTACAACGGATTCAGTGCAAGGCCCCACGATTGGATTCGTATTGGCCACATGGTCTTGCGTGAGCTCAAGGATGACACCTCTTGTTTCGGTAAGTACCTCAACGAGGCGACCAAGAAACAAATAAATTCATGGGGTCCAGCCAGTGAATATGGTTTTCAAATTTGGACACAATGCGGGCGTGGCACGGACTTCTGCTTTGTAGGATTTGGCGGTCAATACCTTCTTTTTAACGTTGAAAAAAACTTGGTTCTGTATCACCATGCCACGACAACCTCCCCTATTGTTTGGGGAACTCCCGGCTTCATGGGGCCACTGGCTGATGCGCTTAAACAGGATCGATGACGCTGAATCTCTAAACCGCCGTATCAGCGTCAAAAAACTATGAGCTTCCACAAAAGGTGTCCAAGAGCCGGGGCTCGTTTTCTAGCGATGAGACTTTACTGAAGTTGTTCTGCCTGGCAATGAAAAACATCAACAATAAGTGGACTATGCCCTTCCGTGAGTGGAAAGCTGCATGATTTTCCCTTCATTTGAAGGAGTGTTATTCAAGGACTTATCGCAACCCCATTTGCACAAAACCCCTTACTCACCCTTTTAATGGAGCTGTCCCTCTCGATCCGATATGGCGTCGGTTTGGCGTGATAAGCTGAAACCCATAGCTTTGCAGACATCAATAAAACCAACAGCACTGACAAGTTGCTGATCTCGCAGGAAGACAAGGCGTATGGGCGCGACAGGTTATTTCACACACCCCACCTGCTGGAAACACGAAATGGGCGCGGGGCACCCCGAATGCCCGGAGCGGCTCGGGGCCATCGAAGACCGTTTGCTGATCAGCGGCGTGGACATGGCTTTGCAGCGCAGGGAGCCAAGGCCTGCGTCCTTGTCTGACATTGAACTGGCCCATGGGCGCATGCATGTGGCGGCCTTGCGTGGCTTGGGCGATGCTTTGCGTGAGGACATGGCCGCAGGCGGCCCAACGCACACCTCCTTGGACCCCGACACGATGATCAATGCCCACACTTGGGATGCGGCCTTGTTGTCGGCAGGCGCGGCCATCGACGCCACAGACGCCGTGCTGGCGGGCGAGCTGGAGAATGCTTTTTGCGCCGTGCGTCCACCAGGGCACCACGCTTGCCGCGACAAGGCCATGGGTTTTTGTTTTTTCAACAACGTGGCCATTGCCGCCAAGTACGCGCTCGAGCGCCATGGCCTCAAAAGGGTCGCCATCGTGGACTTTGATGTCCACCACGGCAATGGCACCGAGGACATCGTGGCGGGTGACGAGCGCATCTTGATGGTGAGCTTTTTTCAGCACCCTTTTTACCCGGAAGGCGGCTCCACATCTGATGCCGCCAACCTGGTCAACTTGCCGGTGCCTGCGTACACCAAAGGCATGGACATCCGCGAGTTGGTGGACATGATGTGGCTGCCGCGCCTGGAGGCGCACAAGCCCGAGCTGATTTTCATCAGTGCGGGTTTTGACGCTCACCGCGAAGACGATATGGGTCAGATGGGCCTGGTGGAGCAGGACTACGCTTGGATCACTCATCGTATCAAGGAGGTGGCGCAGCGCCACGCCAAAGGGCGCATCGTCAGCTGTCTGGAAGGCGGCTACAACCTGAGTGCGCTGGGGCGCAGTGTGGAAGCGCACTTGCGCGTTTTGGCCGACGTCTGAAAACGGCTGGGGGTGAGGGTTTGGCACAATCGAAGCCATGACCTTTTCAAACACCCCCAATGCCCAAGACTTGCTGCTGCACGAGCGCGATGCGCGTGGTGTGCACCGCTTGACGCTGAACAGCCCCGCCAGCTTCAATGCTTTGAGCGAAGCCATGTTGACCGCGCTGCAGCAAGCGCTGAATGCAGTGGCCCAAGACGAGCAAGCCCGTGTGGTGGTGCTGGGCGCAGCGGGCAAGGCCTTTTGCGCCGGGCACAACCTCAAGGAAATGCGGGCTCAGCCTGAGCTGGCCTATTACCAGCAGCTTTTTGCCCAGTGCAGCCGCATGATGATGACGATTCAAAAGCTGCCTGTGCCCGTCATCGCCCGTGTGCAGGGCTTGGCCACAGCGGCGGGTTGCCAGTTGGTGGCGCAGTGCGATTTGGCAGTGTCGGCAGACAGCGCCACCTTTGGGGTGAATGGCATCGATGTGGGATTGTTTTGCGCCACGCCCAGTGTGCCGCTGGTGCGCAACATGCATGCCAAGCAGGCCATGGAGATGCTGCTCACGGGCGGGTTTATCTCGGCCGCAGAGGCCCAAAGCCGAGGGTTGGTGAACCGTGTGTGTGCAGCGGCTGAGCTGGATGCGCAGGTCGATGAGCTGGTGAATGCCATCCTGGCCAAGCCGCGTGAGGCTGTACGTGTGGGCAAGGCCTTGTTTTACCAACAGCGCGAAATGGGCATCGAGTCCGCCTATCAGCTGGCGGGCCAAACCATGGCCTGCAACATGGTCCACGATGTGGCGCAAGAGGGCGTGCAGGCCTTTATCGAGAAAAGGACACCCGCATGGCGAGCATGAAGTCTTTGTTCGTGTCCGATCCACTGGCTTGGCTGGAGACCTTGGCCCACGCCGAGTCGCTTCAGGTTCTGCTTGCCTTTGCGGTCTGTGTGGTGCTGTCCTGGTGCTTAGTTTTCGGGGTCCGCAGGGCTTTTGCGGGGCACGAGCTGTCCATTTTGCTGGGCAAACGATTGATTGACGGGGTCTTGTTTCCCGCGGTCCTGTTGGGTTTGACGTTTGGTGCCCGCACGCTCTTGACCGGTGACCATCCGGTGGCTTTGTTTGGCATTTTGCTGCCCGTTTGTATTTCCTTGGCCTTGATCCGCTTCGGCGTGAAGGTTTTACAGGTGGCGTTTGGTGCAGCCCCGTTTGTGCGGGTGCTGGAACGCACAATTTCCTGGATTGCTTGGTTGGCTGTGGTGTTGTGGGTCACGGGCATTCTGCCCTTGGTATTGGAAGAACTGGATCAAATTCGCTGGAAAGTCGGCGGCACCATGCTGTCGGTGCGCACTCTAATTGAAGGGGCCCTGACGGCAGGTGCGGTGTTGATCGTCACGTTGTGGATCTCTGCGGCGCTGGAATCGCGTTTGCTCAAATCGGCCACGGGCAGCGACTTGTCCTTGCGCAAAGTCATCAGCAACACGGTGCGTGCCCTACTGATGTTTGTCGGCTTGCTGCTGGCCCTGTCGGCGGTGGGCATCGACCTGACGGCCTTGTCGGTGCTAGGTGGCGCAGTGGGCGTGGGCATTGGTTTTGGCCTGCAAAAGTTGGCGGCCAATTACGTGAGCGGCTTTGTGATCCTGGCCGAGCGCAGCATGCGTATCGGCGATATGGTGAAGGTCGACAATTTTGAAGGCCGCATCACCGACATCAAGGCCCGCTACACCGTCATCCGCTCACCTACAGGCCGCGAATCCATCGTACCCAACGAAATGCTGATCACCCAGCGGGTCGAGAACCTCTCGCTGGCCGACGCCAAGGTTGCCCAAAGCACCGTCGTGTCGGTGGCCTACGATGCCCCGGTCGATTTGGTCATTGAAATTTTGCAGCAAGCCTGTCAGGCCCAACCCCGGGTTCTGTCTGACCCAGCGCCTTTGGTGGCTTTGTCGGCTTTTGGTGCAGATGGGCTCGAGTTCACCGTGAGCTATTGGTTTGAAGACCCCAACAGCGGCCAGCTGAATCTCAAGTCCGATGTCAACCGCGCGATTTTGAGCACCTTGCGCGAGAACGGCATTGAGATTCCTTTTCCACAACGCGTGGTACACATGCCCGCCAAGTCCTAAAACGATTGCGCCAGCTGAATTGAAAAAGGCACACCGCAAGGTGTGCCTTTTTTTCTGATGCTTTGATCAGTCCATCATGGACGGCAGCCACAGGCTAAGGCCTGGGAAGGCCAGCAAAATGCCCAAAGTGATGACGAGCACCAGCACCAAGGGCCAAACACCACGGAAGATGGTGGCCAACCCGACTTTGGGCAGCAGCGTGTTGAGCACGAACAGGTTCATGCCCACAGGTGGCGAGATCAGGCCGATCTGGATGACCATCACGATCAGCACGCCAAACCAAACAGGGTCAAAACCCAGTTGGATGACGATGGGGAAGAACAGAGGAATGGTCAACAGCACCATGGTGAGTTCTTCCATCACTGTGCCCAGAAGGATGTAGATCATCATCATGGCTGCCACGATCATGATCGGCGACAAACCCAGATGGGTGATCCACTCTTTGAGCTCCATCGGCATGCTGGTGAAGTTCACGAAGTTGGCAAAAATTGTGGCGGCGATCAGCAAGGTGAACAGCATGGCGGTCGTGCGTGCGGACTCCACCAACACATCAAACAAGGCTTTCCAGTTGAGTGCCCGGCGCGCCAAGGCAAACAGGAAAGCCCCCATGGCCCCCATGCCAGCGCCTTCAGTGGCCGTGAAAAAGCCGCCATAGATGCCGCCCAGCACGATGAATACCAGCAGCAACACCCCCCAGATGCCGCGCAGGGCAGCCCAGCGTTGTGACCAAGTGAATTTTTCGCCAGCAGGCGCGTGTTCCGGGTCGCGTGAGGTCATGATCACCACGGCCCCCATCATCAAAATGGCCGTCAAAATGCCCGGTATCACACCTGCTGCAAACAGTTTGCCGATGTGGGTTTCGGTGATGATGCCGTAGATGACCATGATGGTGGACGGCGGAATCATGATGCCCAATGTCCCGCCTGCCGCGATGACGCCCGTGGACAAGGCATCGCTGTAGCCGAGCTTTTTCATGGAAGGGTAGGCCACCTTGCTCATGGTTGCCGCGGTGGCAATCGACGAGCCACAAATGGCACCAAAGCCAGCGCAAGCGGCAATCGTCGCGTGAGCCAAACCGCCACGCCGGTGGCCTATGAAGGTGTAGGCGGCATGAAACAACTCGTGCGCTAGACCTGCGCGGGCCACAAAGTTGCCCATCAAGATGAACAAAGGAATGACCGACAGGGTGTAGGCAAAGCCGGTGTCATAGACCACTTGCGCTGTACTGGCCATGGCAGGCATCCAGCCCCTCGTCAGACCAATTCCGACCAGGCCAACCAGGCCCATCGAGAAGGCCAAAGGCACTCGCAACAATGCCAAGCCGAAGATGGCAGCAAATCCAATCAGGGCTTCGATCACAGTGCGCCTCCTTCGGTCTCTTCATGGTCGAGGGGCTTGAGCATCATGCTCAGATGGACCAGGCCTGTGAAGCCGCACAACAAACCCATACCGTAAATGAAGGGAGCCTTCAGAATTTTCAACTGAGCCGTGGTCTCGCCACTGGCTAAAAAATCATCCCCGGTTTTCCACATGAGCCAAGCCAAGCTGATCAAGGCAGCGGCACACAATAAATGTACCAACCCGCGTTGTATTTTTTTCAATGCATTGGGTAAAAGCGCGTCGAGGGAGTCAAAGACAACGTGTTCACCGCGTTCCGAGACCAAGGGCAGGGCGCCAAAAATGACCACCACCATTAAAAGCTCGGTCAGCTCCAGAGAACCCGTGATGGAGTGGTCCAGCATCTTTCGACCACTGACATCCAGAAAAGTCAGGATCATGATGGCAAACAGGGCCAATCCGGCCAGGATGCCGCAGGCCGTTTCCAATAGTTTTTTCAAAATTCTTCCTTGATACGAAAAAGCGGTATCAGCCTGTCAGGGCGGATACCGCTGCGGGCTGATTTCACCTCAGCCTACCAGCTCAAATTGTATTGAGGCTTACTTTTCGAGTTTCGCGATTTCGGCGCGGAACTCGCTGAGCACTTTGGCGGCGTTCTTCAAGCCCTTTTCCTCAGCGGCCTTGATCCAGCCTTGCTCCAGCGGAGCAGTTTTGGCTTTGATGTCAGCAACGAACTTGGCGTCAGCCTTGGTCACTTGTACACCGTTGACTTGCATCAAGGCGAAAGCGCGGCGATCCACTTTGTCCCAGCCGCGGCCAAAAATGCGTGCTGCGGTTTCGCCGGAAATGGCGTCCACGGCCTTCTTGTCTTCGGGTGAGAGTTTGTCGTATTTGGCCTGGTTCATCATGAACACGAAGCTGGTGTTGTAAAGACCACCCGGGAAGGTGGTGGCGTGCTTGATGATCTTGTCGATCCTGAAGGATTCGGTGGACTCGGCTGGAAAGAGGGTCCCGTCCATCACACCGCTGGACAGCAGCTCATAGGAATCCGGTGCAGGCTTCAAGGTCACATTCATGCCGAGGGCTTTGGACATGTCGTTGACCATGCCACCCCCAACTCGGAACTTAAGACCACTGAGGTCTTCGGTCTTGTTGATGGCGCGCTTGGTATTGAAAACGATGCCAGGGCCATGCGAGAACAAAGTGATGACCTTGACACCTTGGTGTTCTGCTGCAAATTCTGGGCGCTTGCCCGCGACGCGGCTAAGAGCCACGGAGATGGTCTCTGCGCTGTTGCCCAAAAAGGGCAATTCGGTCATTTGTGTCATCACAAAGCGGCCTGGTGTGTAGCCGTGTACGGTGTATGAAACATCAGCAAGACCGTTTTTGACTGCGTCATAAGTGCCGGGAGCCGGGGTGACGCCTCGAGGCAGGATGTTGCACTTGATGCGGCCTTTGGTGTTGTCTGTCAGCAAATCGCACCATTCTTTTTGGGCCATGCTGGCAGTGTGTGTCGGTGGCAGCCAGCTGGACACGGTCAACACGGTTTGTGCTTGCGTGACGCCAGCCAAGCTTGTCAGGGCCACTGCCGTCAGGGAAATCAGGGTTTTTTTCATCAGATTGCTCCATCAAATTGGTTACAAAACATAATCTAATCTGGATTTATGCAGAATGTACCCCATGCTAACCCTGATTCCCCAACCGATTGGTCGGTGAATTCCCGGGGGTAGGATGACTGGTTTGCGGAAAAAGTACAGGCTAGAATGCGAACGACCGTGCTTTTTTGCTGCAATGTCTGGCTTTTGAAAAGTGTTTTGATGCACAATTGAAGTTTACGTTTACGTTAACGTCAATTGAGATTCCCTTTTAATGACGTGTTTTGAAACGTCGCTGGTTTTCATATCCATGGAGATGCTGTCATGAAAATTCTGGTTCCCGTCAAGCGGGTGGTGGACTACAACGTCAAGGTTCGTGTCAAGTCCGATGGTTCGGGCGTGGACATTGCCAACGTCAAGATGAGCATGAACCCCTTTGACGAGATCGCAGTCGAAGAAGCCGTGCGCCTGAAAGAAAAAGGACTTGCCACAGAAGTGATCGCAGTGTCCTGCGGCGTGGCCCAATGCCAGGAAACCTTGCGCACCGCCATGGCTATCGGTGCCGACCGAGGTATTTTGGTGGAGACCCCTGCCGACTTGGACCTGCAGCCCTTGGCAGTGGCCAAACTCCTCAAGGCTTTGGTGGACAAAGAGCAACCCGGTCTGATCATTTTGGGCAAACAAGCCATTGACGACGACTGCAACCAAACCGGTCAGATGCTGGCCGCTTTGGCCGATCTGCCCCAAGCCACTTTTGCCTCCAAGGTCGAAATCGTGGATGGCAAAGCCCAGGTGACCCGAGAGATCGATGGCGGCTTGGAAGTGCTGAGCATCAGCCTGCCAGCGGTGGTGACCACCGACCTGCGCCTGAACGAGCCGCGTTACGTGACGCTGCCCAACATCATGAAGGCCAAGAAAAAGCAGCTCGATACTTTTAAGCCAGAAGACTTGGGTGTTGATGTGGCTCCCCGCATCAAGACCCTCAAAGTGGCAGAACCTGCCAAGCGCAGCGCTGGCATCAAGGTGCCCGATGTGGCCACGCTGGTGGATAAATTG
>JBIKSF010000015.1:0-28992 GCA_044348785.1 Limnohabitans sp. | reverse complement strand
ATGCGCTCTTGCTGTGGCTGAAAAAAGTACCGTTTTGGCGCAAGCCCGAACCGCCCCGCGATTTTGTGACCCGATGAACACTGGACCCCACCGGATGCCACCCTCCATGAAGACTGCCGACAACGCCACTGCCCTGGGTGCCGCCAGCGCTGCCAAGCAGATTCCGCACGCCAGCTTGCCCAAGGCCGCCACGCGTTTGCTGGGGCTGCTCACCCGCCTGAAAATCGGCACGCTCACCGTACACGCGCCCGATGGCAACAACCAGGTTTTTGGCACGCACGAAGCGCCGTTTGCGGCCCTGCACATCCACCGCTGGGAGATGTGCGCCGAGGTACTGAAATCGGGCGACATTGGTTTTGCCGAGGGTTACATGGCCGGCGATTGGGACACGCCCGATCTGGCCGCCTTGCTGCGCCTGTTGATCGCCAACCGCACGCAGATCGAGGGTGCGATTTATGGCCACTGGTTGGGGCGCTTGTTCTACCGCATCAAGCACTTGCTCAACCGAAACAACCGCACCAACAGCCGCAAAAACATCCACGCCCATTACGACTTGGGCAATGCTTTTTACGAGCTGTGGCTGGACGGCACGATGAACTACTCATCGGCCTGGTTTGAAGGCGACCACAGCCAAGACATGGCCGATGCCCAAAAAGCCAAGGTGCGCCGCGCCCTGCGCATGGTCAATGCCCAACCTGGCGACCGGGTGCTGGAAATCGGCTGCGGCTGGGGTGCTTTGGCCGAATCGGCCACCACCGAGTTTGGTGCGCACATCACGGGCGTGACCTTGTCCACCGAGCAGCTGGCTTTTGCCAATGCTCGTATGCAGTCGCATGGCGTTCAGCAGCGTGCGGATTTGCGTTTGCAGGACTACCGCGACATCCACGATGGGCCTTACGACGCGGTGTGCTCGATCGAGATGATCGAAGCGGTGGGGCAAGAATACTGGCCTACCTATTTTCAGACCATCAGCCGCATGCTCAAGCCCGGTGGCCGTGCGTGCGTGCAAAGTATCACCATCGACGACGCGCTGTTTGAGCGCTATGTGCACTCCACCGACTTCATCCAGCAGTACATCTTTCCGGGCGGCTGCTTGCCCAGCCCCAGCGAGTTCCGCAAACAAGCGCAAGCGGCCGGGCTGCAGGTGGTGGACGAGCTGAACTTCGGCCCCGACTATGCCGAGACGCTGCGCCGCTGGCGTGAGGCCTTCATGGCGCAACTCCATACTGTGCGGACCCTGAAGTTTGACGACCGATTCATCCGCTTGTGGGAGTTCTATCTGGCCTATTGCGAAGCCGCCTTTGATGAGTCCAACATTGACGTGATCCAGTTCACCTTGGCCAAACCGGTTTGAAGCCCATGGACCGCTCGCACCCAATCATCCGCGCATGCCGCCCACACACATGGGGTTTGCATGTGCTGGGGTGTTCGCTGTTGATGGGCGCGCTCGCAGCTGAGGTGCGGGCGCAAAGCACGACCGTGACCAGCCCGAATGCGGCTTTTTCACGTCCCGAAGTGACCGGCTTGGGCGGTGTGGTGCCGACTGCGCCCGTGCGCTTGCGGGTCTGGGGTTTTGAGGTGTATGACGCTCGCTTGTGGACCCCTGTGGGTTTTCGGCACGGGCAATACACACAGTTCCCGTTTGCGCTGGAGCTTCAGTACTTGCGCAAACTCGAAGGTGCGGCCATTGCCAGCCGCTCGATCGACGAGATGCGGCGCGTGGGCAGCTTCAGCGATGCGCAGTCGCAAAGCTGGTCGGGCGCCATGCGCGAGTTTTTTCCGGATGTGCGTCAGGGCGAACGCATCACGGGCATCAACCTGCCTGGTGTTGGAGCCGAGTTTTGGGTCAACGGCCAACGTGCGGGTGTGGTGAAAGACCCGGCTTTTGCGCGATTGTTTTTTGGCATCTGGCTCGATGAGCGCACCTCCGAGCCCAAAATGCGCGCCCAGCTGCTGCAAGGCTTGCAGCCATGAGCGGCGCAGCCCTGTCAGCCCCGGCGACCCTGCCGCGCCAGGCCTCGGCCGCGTATGGTTTGCTGGGCTTGCCACTGGCCTTTGTGGCCTTGCCGGTGTATGTGCATTTGCCCAATTTGTATGCCCAGAAGTACGGCGTGACGCTGGCCGCTTTGGGCGCCGTGCTCTTGCTCAGCCGCAGCGTGGATGCCGTGGTGGACCCGTGGCTTGGGCGTTGGGGCGACAAGCTCTACCGCCACTCGTGGCAGGCCGTGTGGTTGGCGGCGGTGTTGTTGGCGCTGGCCGTGGCGCTGGGTTTTGCGGCTTTGTTTTTTCCGCCTGCTGCGGCTTTGTCGCCCACGGGTTTGCTGGTGTGGGTGGCCGCAGCGCTCACGCTCAGCCACCTGGCCTACAGCGGGCTGGGCATCTTGCACCAGGCCTGGGCGGCGCGCCAAGGCGGCGGGGGCATTGCGCAAAGCCGCTGGGTCGCTTGGCGCGAAGGGTTTGCATTGATCGGGGTTTTGCTGGCGTCCGCCCTGCCCGCGCTGTGGGGCTGGGGGCCGACCACGGCCTTGCTGGTGTTCATGCTGGCGCTGGGCTTGTTTTCTTGGCGGCGGGTTGCACGCAGCGCTTTGGCATCGACCATTGCGGTGGATTCTGGGCATGCCGCGGGCAGCCTTTGGCAGCCGTGGCAGCACGCGGGCTTTCGCCGTTTGCTGATGGTGTTCATGCTCAATGGCCTGGCCAGTGCCGTGCCGGCCACGCTGGTGCTGTTTTTTGTGCAAGACCTGTTGCAAGCGCCCAAAGCCATGGAGCCGCTGTTTTTGGGTTTGTATTTTGCGGCCGGAGCGCTGTCGTTTCCGCTGTGGCTCAAGGTGATCGACCGCATTGGTTTGCTGCGCACTTGGGCCACAGGCATGACTTTGTCGGTGCTGGCTTTTGTGAGTGTCATCACGCTGGGCGCGGGCGACACCACCGGTTTTTTGGTGGTGTGTGCCTTGTCGGGGATGGCGCTGGGCGCGGACCTCACCGTCCCCGGCGCCCTGCTCAACCAATTGATTGATCGCTGCGGTGAGCGGGGCCGCACAGACGGCGCGTTCATGGGCTGGTGGAATCTGGCCACCAAACTCAATCTGGCTTTGGCCGCTGGGCTGTCTTTGCCATTGCTCGGTTTGTGGGGTTATGCCCCTGGCCAGCAGGGTGCCGATGCTGTGCTGGCGCTGGGCTTGGCTTATGGCTTGCTGCCTTGTGTGCTCAAGCTTCTGGCCGGACTGGCTTTGTACGCGGGCCTGATGCGTCGCCCCGATTTGATGTCGGCGCCTGACGTGGCCCACCCTTCGGCATGAGCCGCTTTGAATGTAGACAACGGGAGTCCTCCATGCGCCATCCAAACGCCATGTTCCACCGCCGCACGGCATTGACCCGCTTGGGCGCTTTGTCCATGGTGGCGGCCACGCCATTTGTGGCCAGTTGCGCTGGGCCGCAAGTGCAAAACTATGCGCAAGAAAAACCATTGCTGGATTTGCGCACCTACTTCACCGGAACCATCGATGCATGGGGCGTGTTCACCGACCGCAGCGGCCAGGTGGTCAAGCGCTTCACCGTGGTCATGGACTGCAGCTGGAACGGCGACGAAGGCGTGTTGGACGAGGCCTTTGTGTACTCGGACGGCACCAAGCAGCGCCGCATCTGGAAGCTCAAGGCCGGGCCCAATGGCAGCTACACCGGCCGCGCCGACGACGTGGTGGGCGAGGCTTCGGGCCAAGTCAGCGGCAACGCATTTCGCTGGGGCTATACCTTGGCATTGCCCGTCGATGGTCGGGTGTGGAACGTCGATTTTGACGACTGGATGTTCTTGATGGACGACCGTGTCATGCTCAACAAAGCCACCATGAGCAAATGGGGTGTGAAGTTGGGCGAGGTCACTTTGTCGTTCACGCGGCGTACGCCTTTGGTGGCCAAGCCGGGTTGATGCGCATGAACACCACTCCATCAGGCGCGGCGGCACTGGGCACTGAAACGGCCGATATGACCGTACCCAAAGTAGGCCCGCAAACTGCGACACCCGCCCCGCAGGCACCCGCCCGCAGCTGGTTGCAGCTGAACACCCCGATCGCCGATTGGCAGGGCCGCCGGGTCTGGCTGGTGGGTGCATCCACTGGCATTGGCTTGGCCTGCGCGCAAGCGCTGCGTGCGGCTGGGGCCCAGGTGGTGGTGTCGGCCCGCAACCCGCAAGGCGTGCAAGACTGGGCCGCAAAAGATGCGGGCGTGCAGTGGCGTGCATTGGACGTGAGCGATGCTTCCCAAGTGCAGGCCACGGCCCGTGCCCTGCAGGCCGAAGGCCCGCTCGACATGGTGGTCTATGCAGCGGGTTACTACCGCGCCCAACGCGCCACGGCCATGGACATCGATGACTTGCTGCAGCACGACAAGGTCAATTACCAAGGTGCTTTGCAGGTCATCCATGCGGTGCTGCCGGGCATGCTCGCCCAGCGCAGCGGGCACATCAGCCTGCTCAGCAGCGTGGCCGGTTGGCGCGGCCTGCCCAATGGCCTGGCCTATGGCCCGACCAAGGCCGCCCTCACTCACCTGGCCGAGACGCTGTACATGGACTTGCAGGACCAAGGCATTGGTGTGAGCGTGGTCAACCCCGGCTTTGTCGCGACGCCGCTCACGGCGCAAAACCAGTTCACCATGCCCGCCCTGATCAGCCCCGAAGAAGCGGCTTGCGAGATGCTCAAAGGCTGGGGCAAAGGCCAATTTGATATCCATTTCCCCAAACGCTTCACCCTTTGGCTGAAGTTGCTGCGCTTGCTGCCCTACCGCCTGTATTTCCCGCTGGTGCGCAAGTTCACGGGGCTTTGAGCTCCAATGGAAAGCCAAACATGAACAGCCGACAAGCCACCGACAACCTGGCCACTTTTTTTGAAACCCTTTCGCCGCAAAGCGTGGCGCAGCTGCACACGGTCTACGATGAACAAGCCACGTTCAAAGACCCTTTCAACGAGGTGCAAGGCCTGCCCGAGATCGAGCGCATTTTTCGGCACATGTACGTGGCACTGGACCAGCCGCACTTTGTCGTGACCGGTCAGGTGGTGGACGGCGCCCAAGCCTTTTTGACCTGGGAATTTCGCTTTCGCTTCAAGCGCTTTGACACCACCACCTTGCAATCCGTGCGCGGTGCCAGCCATGTGGTGTTCAATGAGCAGGGCTTGGTGACCCTGCACCGCGATTATTGGGATGCAGCCGAAGAGCTGTACGAAAAACTGCCGGTGTTGGGCAGTGTGATGCGTTGGCTCAAGGCCAGAGCGAATCAATGAGGGGTTGGATGGTGTTGATGCGTGACTGATCGCCACGCAAGACCGACTAACGCCAAACCGGGTGCCAAGCCAAGCCATCCTAAACTGCCCAAAGGCATGCCGAAAACCCAGAGCTCGAACAGCAATGTGAATTGTCCAAAACCGTGCAACCACATGCTGCAAACCAGCCAGTACATTTTGTTTTGTCGCTTTAGCAGGCCTGCCAATCCGATCAAAGAGAAGACCAGCACAAAGAGCAGAGTGGTCAGTGTCAGCCATGAAATTGTTTGTCGCTGGACGTTATAGCCAATGTCCAAAATCCACCACCCTATGCCCAGAAAAATGGCAGAAATACCCAAAATCCATCCGTGATGTGAAGTGGTCTCCATGGGCGCAGGTTTTGGAAATGTCGGCGCGGTCATGACGCCTTCGGAACGCGTCAAGTTTGTTATTGGCGTGGGCACTTGAGAGGGTGGCTGTGCCCGTGGTCTGGGTGTTTTGGCGTCGTGGATGGGTTTTGGTGTGACGCAGGCATGTTGCAAACGGCCGAGGCATTGTTGTAGCAAAGCGCGCGCGTCCTCTTCGTTTTGCAAGTTCAGCAATCCCAAAAACGCATCTTTGAATTCAGCGAGCAATGAGGGATGCATGCGTGATGCCAGCAACAGCATTTGCGCTGCACCATGAGCCGTGACACACCATTTCAGAGGCATGTCTTCCACATGCAAGCCACGGGTCCAATCTTCTTGGTAAATGTGTTGGGGGACATCGAAGGGGGCGTGCCAGTCGGGGGGCTCCGACAGTTGATGGCGTTTGTAGAAGTCTTGCCAGTCCTGAGCCAATGCGGTTTGCAGCAAAGGGTGCTGGTCACGGTTGGGCAGCATCCAGAGCGGTTTTTGCAAAGCAAAGTGGGGGCAAATGGCATTGCCAAAATCGATCAACCAAACGCGACGCTCAGAGGCACTCAAAGTATTTTGAATGACAAAATTTCGCAAAGCGATATCGATGTGCCAGACATTCAGCTGTGCCGTAACGATGAGTGCCGACAATGCGCCCGCCAGCGCTTGCATGGCCTCGGCCCGTGTCACCGATCCCGAATTCAACCATTGGTGCAGATCAGTGCCGCCATGGTGCATTTCCAGATAAGCCATTTCGACGTGGCTGAGCACCACAGGCGGAACTGGTGCATGCCGCTGGCCCAGGTATTCCAGAATTTGATGCTCTCTGGACAGCTCGTAACGGCTTGTGAATGTTTTTCGGTAAATTTCAGAGCTTGTTTTATCCATACTGGATCCACAACATGGCCACCGAGACATCGTCCTGACAACCCGACGACAAGGCCTCGTCTGCCAATGCCCGACAAAGATAATCCAGGTCCTCGGATGAAGGTGTCTGGTGGCTGATTTTCTGGAGCGTTTTTTGCAGCGATGAAGTGGGCAAGACACGTGCGGGTCCGTCAGACATCATCAGTGCCAGCCAAGTGCCCTGTGCAGGCAAGTCAAGTTGGTGCACGGTGTCCAACACCTCGGATGCGATAAGTTGGCTGGGGTTCCCATCGGTGTCCAGATCCTTGGGCATGGTGCAGTTTTGTTGCCATGATCCCCAGCCTCTCCAACGGCGTTTGTAAAGTGTCAAGTCACTGTCACCCACACTCACCAGTCGCAGACCCCATGGTGCAACATGCAGTCCGACCAGTGTGGCCGCCGTGTTGGGAAATGACAGCAGCATGTCTTCGTGCAAATTACGAACCAATGGCTCGAAGTTCAGGGGCTTGCCTTCAGGCATTGGGGGGTGTGTGATTTGATGGCAAAGCCACAACGCAGCCTGACCACTGTCAGGGCAGCTGTTGGCCCCATCGCACAGTGCATACAGGCCTTGCTCAGGACATCCGCTGAAAGCGTCAAACCCCAAGCCCTTCTCAGACCCGTGGTTGATCGCCTTGCCCAAAATGCACTTTGGGTTCATCGAACAGCTCTGGGACGTGGCGTGGCATCGGCGTGAGACGTGGCGCGACTGCCTATGCTGATGTCGATGCTGGGGTATTCGGCGCGGTTGTCCCGTTGCCCAGGGGCCACCAAGGTGTCCATGGGGACGCCTGTCAGCAACCGCAGGGTTGAGCCGGGGTCAATCCGGTGCAGTGTGTTGGGTCGCAACACTTCCCCTTGGCCTGTGGAGCAGCTCAGGCTGGCCTCAGCGGGAACAAAGCAATAAATTTGACCTAAAGCTTCAAACACGATCAGTTGGCGGCGCGAAACATAGGTGCCTGCAACGTCCACACCAGACCCCACTGCCAGACCTTGGGCCGCAGCGGTTTCACGCCCAAGCAACGCAGGCAACGCCACTGATTTTTCGCTGTTGCCGTGTTGGTCGTGCAGGGTAATTTGAACGCGTGTTCCTGCTGTTGTTTTCCCGCTGCCCAAAGCCTGACTCATCGCTGTGCCACGTGTCGTTGTGACCACGGTCTCTGCTGATTTGATGGGTGTTTTGCGAGTGGGGCCATCCAGCGCTGCGCGTACTTCAAAACGCACTTTGCGGCCTTTCAGTGAAAGGATGAAGGATTCATCTTCGGTGGCCGCGTCAAGCGATTGAGGATTGACTTCAAAGATGGGCACTAAACCCGGAGAGACCCGCACCGATGCACCTCGCGTTGAGCGGTATTCACGCTGCACCACCTGGCTGAAAAATTGAGCACGAAACTGCGGGTTGATGCTCTCATGATTCGATAAGAAGTCTTCCAATTCACGTGAGGTTTGCGCGTCCATCGCTTTGATCACGAGGCTTTCCAGTGAAAAGAAACTTTCTTCCAGGATGCTACGCATGTAACGACTCTCGCGTTCTTCGAGTGCCCGCGTGATGGCGCTGCTGATGAGTGTTTTAAGTTCAAAAACAACGTTGTCTGCAAAAGCATCCATTTCGCGGGTGTGCAAATTTTCAACGCCCTTTTCAGTAGAAGAAAAACCAAAAATGTCACGGAATTTCATGGGGCGCTCCTGGCGGTGTGAACAAGATCAAAAAATCAGGTTGTTGGTGAACACGAATCTCTAGCCGTGTTTCCAGATCGGGATATTCGGCAGACAGCAAGTCATACAGCACACGACCGTAATCTGCAGCGTGCAGTCGCTGGTGAATTTGCCTGGGGACACAAAGGCACAACTGGCGGTGCTCTCGCAGAGCCGATAAAAGGCTGATGCTGACCGCAAGCAATTGGGTCACGGCAGGTGCATCAGGGGAAAAGCTGAACTTGCGCATCATGGGCCTTGCACGGGAAGCATGATCTGTTTCACTGCCGCCATGGCCAGATGGCTGGCGGCATGCAGAGGCGGTGCACCTTTTTCAGGAATGGCAATGACACCGATGCTCAGGACTTGGCGTGGACTTTTCTCTGCGTCAGCGTCACCTCGCCATTTGGACAAATCGCGGGTGTCCACCAGGCCTGAGAACAAGCTGGTTCCTGCAAATCCAGGATCTTTTTGGCTCACGGTACCTGTTTTCCCCCAGACACCGCACTCACCCGTGCAGGGTTTTTGCATTTCATGCGTGAAGGCGGCCGAGATGGTGCCTGCGCCTTGCCAGCCGGCCTCTGCGGGCTCGACGGCTTTGCGCATGCCGCCCATCACGGTCAGGGCCGCCGTCGACCATTTTTCGGGGGGGCGCGGTAGCAAGGTCGATGCAGAGGGGGCCATCACAGAGGGGAGCACAGGCGCCATTTTTTGTGACAAGCGCCACAACTGCATGGGCACAACGGCCAAACCCATGGCGCTCACGCGTGAGTCTCCAGCGCCGATAACGGCCTGTATGGCGCGTGAGGTTGCGGTGTATGCAGCGTCTCCTTGCGGTTTTTGCTTGCCTTGGCGAATGCGGTCGTAATGTTCCCAGTCGATCATCTTCACGCCGCGATCAGTTTGGGTGTCGATGGCCAAACGACCGATGAGCCCAGGAACTAAGCTGGGCACATCGGCAGAGACAAGACCCACACGGCCGCAACCAGGGCCTTTTCCTTGGCAATTCAGATTGAAGCCGAAGGCGTCAGAAATGGCCCGTGTCTGAAAAGGCACGGAACAGCGCAGGCCCTTTTGGGTGTCACAAATGGCTTGTCGCTCCCACCATTCGTTGCGCTTGCTGACGCTGCCATCGTTCTGCCCCGATGTTTTGATTTGTTTTTGTAAGACTTGGTGATCCATCTGCACCTGGGTTGCCAAGCCCAAGGCAAACAACAATTTGGCGGTAGAGGCCGGAGGCGCTTCGAGCAAAGTGGCACCCATGGTTCCGGGGCCTGTGGCGTTGGCTTTATTGCAGGATTTGCCGTGACACCAGGCAGCCAGTATCGCGCCGGATTGGGCATCCATGATGACCACTGAAACATCACGTAGTCGTTGAAGTGCCGGAACTTTGGGGCAGGTCTTATTGTTCAGACAGGCCGTCCAAAAGTCGAATCCTTGCTGCATTTGAGCGTTCAAGGTCAGAGATGCAGACCCGGTGCTGGAGAGTTTTCCGGTGACGGCAGAAAGTGTGGCGGCCTTGGCTACGCCATTGGCCAGCTGGCGGTAAGAGGATTCTTGCGATAAAGCGGCCAAAGTTTTGAGCTGAGGTGGATTGCCGCAATTCATGGGATTACCAGCAAGCAACACGATTTGATGGTTTTCCTTGCCCAAGAAGCACGGAATATGCCTCGTCCAAGTGACGTCTTCTGAGAGTTGTTGTTCAACCGTACGTGCAGATACGCTGTCTGTCTCGGTGGGTGTCGCGGCCAATCTAAGGGCCCATTGGAAGGCGTGCAAAAAACTGCTGCAACCTGACCAACGGTCAGTGGCTTGGGCGGCCTGTGCGATTCCGGCATCGGCTTGTGCCTGTGACCATCCTAGCCCAGACATCAGGCGTACCCTGAGTACCGACAGCGGGCGTCCTTCACACGGGACGTTTGCTTTGTTGTTGTCGAATGGCTGTTCTTGATTTTGAGCGTCCAGGCTGTTGCTGGCTGCTAGCACCTGTGCAATGCGATCGGTTGGCCGGAACACCGTGTCACCGATTTGTGGAGTTTGTCTTTGCTGCCACCATGCCGTGCTGAACAGCAGCGTCAGAACGCACACGCCCATCCAAAGGGCTCGATGCGCCAAAACTCGGCTATAGGGTTTGATCACGGCGTTCTTACCTTGGTTTGATAACGCACCACCATGATGAGCGTGATAGCGATGACAGGGACCAGCGACGATGACAAGCCAATGCTCAAAAGAGGTGTGCCCAGTCCGGTGAGCGGGATGATTCTCCAGTTACCCAGAAACGTCACCACAGTTTGTGCTGCTGTTCCCCACAACATGAAAAAGGCCATCATGGACAAAGCACGCGAGCTGCCTTGTAGTGTCAAAAACTGCCGCATTAGCCATGCGGCCAAGACCATCATGGTCATGAGGTACAGCAGAAAAAACCAAAAAGTACCCTGAGTACCTAGAACCCCTGTCAGGACCACCGGCATGTAGTCGCTGAGAGCCTGCAACGGAATGCAAACACCACCACCGCTGCACCACGCGATTTGTCCCAAGTTGAAGCCTTTTTCGTGGGCGGCGTTCGAGAAGGCCAGCAGTCTTGCAAAGTCACTCACCGATGCACTCAAAGGGTCCATCATCAAAGCAATCCGACCTTGAACTTTTTCGGTTTGGCTCATAAGCCCCGCCATCAGCACGCCTGCCAGTAAAACGGCACCTGCTAGGCGTGAACCAAACACCATATAGAGCGTGGTGACCGCCACGATGGTGGTCACCAGCGCTGCGCCGAGATCATGAAATGCCAGCGCTGCAGCGCTGATACCAATGGCACAAAATGCCGTGAACTGAAGCAAGGGCCGATTCAGCTGCATTGCAATCACGTCGATGGGGTCTTGTGAGCCTGTTGTGTCTCGTTGCCAGGCCGTCATCAAGCGCCAGGGCGTCAGTGCAGCAGGTGCGTCTTGGGCGGTCGCATGAACACTTCGGCCAAAAGCGGCCGTGAGCAGGCCTGCCATCACGGCCATCCCCAGTTTGAGCGCCTCGGAGCCCAAGGCCGGACCTTGCAATACATACGCAAAACCCATCAGCAGCATCAAGCTCAACATGGTTGAACCCCAATAGCGCATTGCCAACAAGACGGCTTTTCCGACCCATGGTGCCAGCAGCAAACCTGTCACCATGATGGAGACAGAAATGCCACCAACCAGCATTTGACGGTTCAACTGATTACCCAGTGGGTTGAGTGGGAACACGCTCGAACCTTGTCCATAGTGCACCGATGCATCTGCTGCGATCAACAAACCCAGCCAGGTTAAAACCGCGTATCCGGCCATCAAGCCCCACCCCAGCCAGCGTGCGCGCCACCACCCCAACCCCATCAGTATGGTTGTGCAAAGTGTCACGATCCATGGTGCCCATGCGAGGCTGGTGGCCAGTGTGTCTGCTCGGTCTTTTAAGCCTGAGGTCTTGTCGGCTGCACGAACCACATGCCAATTGATTTTTTTGAAGGCGCCTGATGCGGCGTCGTAGCTTTGGCCTTGTTGTTCCAGTAACAGTTGAAACATGTCGGCATAAGCCCATTTCTCTGCTGGAAGATCCTTGGACTGCTTGGTCATTCGGGCTGCACGTTCGGCCCATTGATCCAGCCGCAATTGCAGTGCAAACAGCGGTTGCGCCAGCATGGGTTGACTCAAACGCAAGTTGTCCAAGTGCTGGAGCAGTGATCGCACCTCGTTCTGTCGTTGATCAACCGACTCAAGTGCCAGTTTCCAGCTGGTTTGCGCTTGAGCAGAGATCACTGGGGTTAGCGTGTTCATGTTGTAGCCGCTGCGGCAATCCACATCGATGAGCTTTTGACCTGTCCACATTTCGCAAAAAGTGGCGGCATTCAGTTGTTCTTTTGCCGGGGGGCGGACCCAGGAGTCCACCGCTGTGGACAGTGCAATTTCGCGTGAACTGAGCGCTTTCGGAAACCAGACATGTGCAGCGATTCCCAAGCCAACGGCCAGGATCCATCCCAGAAGCAGCGGCAACGTTGGTCGGGGAATGGTCATGACAGTTTTGTGAGTTGATGAGAGTCGTTGTGCACTCAACAGTTAATCAGCCATAAAGTATTAATAAAAGCAAAAACATCTAAAAATATAACTTTGCACCCACATGTGTCAAAAGTATAATTGTGGAATAATAAAAGCATAATATCTAAAAACAACAAGTAAGGCTGTATTTTGCTTAAATTGATGAAATTAACCCTTCGGCTATCGGTAGTGTTTTGCTTGGCTGTAAGTTTGTCCGCTTGCGATCAACTTCGAAGCCAACTGGCAGAACTGATTGCGCCGCAGTCTCCTGAAAACGCGCTGAAGTCGATTGACACCATGGTGGCGGCTGGGCAGCTGAAAGATGCGCTGTCCAAAGCTGAATCTTTCATGGAAAAACCAGGTGATTTACGCGGGGACTTTGAGTTGGCGGCAGCCCGTGTGGCTGCAATGCAAGGAAACATAGACACTGCGCTGCGTTATTTGGCGCGTGCGGTGGCGACTTTGAATCTTGCGCCAGACCAACTGATGGCAGACGAAGCCTTCAATGCGATGCACACAGACATTCGTTTCTTACAAACGATCACCGGACAGTTCAGCACTGTTTCGACAACAAAAAAATCTTCACCCTCTGACACGCAAGTGAAAGCCAGTGAAGACACGCACATCAAGATCAACAACCAAGGTACCGAGGTCCGAGCGGGCGACGTCGTTATCAAACTTCCTAATTGATTGGAGACATCATGAAGAAAAACATCATTGCATTGGCATCCGGTTTGGTGCTTTCCATGGCTGCAGGCACTTTGGCGCACGCCCAAACGGTGACCGCTTCCACACAAACCAAAATTCAAATCACCAAGGGCGCCAGCCCTGCTTCTCTCAAGAGGAAGTTGAAAGAAGAACTCGAAATCAGAGCAGTGAAGAATTTGTTGGAGGCTTCCTTTGCGATCAAGATGACGCCCCAAGTCGAGGCGAAATTGCCCGAACTCGTCGAGCTCCTGGGTGACTCGATTCAAATTTCAATGGATCCAGCCGACGGCGAAGTGTTGTCAGGAAAAGCCACGATTTCGGTCGCATCTGCCAAACTGAAAGAGTACCTGATCAACAAAGGCATCGGCGCAGGTGACATTGCAGCCAAATCTGCCAAGATTCTGGTTTCGATTGACGAATTCATTGGCGTCGCCACGACCAATGACGGCAAAACAGCGACCCAGACAGAAATTCAGTACTCGCACGACAAGAGCTCTTTTTCTGATACCAGCGCCAAGGCTTCTGGAAGCCAAAGCGAATCGTCTTCGTCTTCTTCATCCCGTAAAAATGATGTCGCCATGGCATCTCGTGATTCCGTGGCCGTATCGGGCCGCCAATCGTCTGCGGTCGCTGCACGCCAAGATACCGCAGTGGCCGGACGCCGCGACTCTGCTGCCGCTTACCAAGGCCGTGATGGCAATGCTGCGGCAGCATCTTCAAGCCAATACGCAGGTGCGCAAAGCACGCAGTACCAAGCGGCTCAATCGTCGCAATATGCCGGCGCTGCATCGTCTTCCCGTGCCTACAGCGATAGAAGCCAAAGCGCCAATGCTCAAAGTGCATCGTCAGCATCTTCCTTTAGTGCAGATCAGAAAAACGTGCAGCAGCAAACGGACAAGGTCAGTTACTCGGTCAAAACCAAAATGCCAGAGTTCAACAACGCCAAACCATTGGGCGCGCAAGACCGTGTGTTGGCTTCACGCTTGAGTGGTGAATTTCAGAACAACGGTTTGCGATTGGTCGCTGAAAACGATTTGCGTGCTGAAGGTGGTCGTATTCTTCCGATTTTTGAAATCACCAACAACGGACGGATCAACCAGTTTGTCGATCTGATTCAAAAGAAGAGCATCGAAGCCGATGTGTGGGCAACAGGTCAAGCCAACTACACGATTGTGGGCACCACGCCCAGCGGCACCCAGTGCAACGGCAACCTCGCCGTACAGGGCCGGTTCATTGACGGCAACGAAATTTTCTTTGAAGACTCATTGCAAGCCGCAGCTGTAGGCAATGGCGACCAAGATTGCCGTGGACGTTTGGGTATTGCTTTGGCCACATCTTTGGCCAAAGTCTTGGGCCAAAGAGCCAACAAAGAATTGAACGCTCGTTCTTCACGCGGCTCGGTTTACACCTTGTACCTTTACAGCGCCGCTTCTTTGGGTCGTGGCGAGCGCAACAAGTTCCAAACAAGCCTTAAAAGCACCGACGGTTTGCAAGCCAGCGAGCCGCGGATTGGCGACAACTACATGGCTGTCAGCGTCCAGATGGCGGGTTCACTCGACAGCACGATCAACAAAGTTCTGGACTCGCTGAATTGGGACAAGGCCGACTACGTGACACGCCCTGGCAACCGCATTTGCATTGGCCTGGAAGGCAAACAAGTTTGCCCAGCTGATCTGCGTTAATTTTTCCTGATAGACACCATGATCTCCAACCGTTTTTCCCTCGCATTGGCTTTGTGTACCAGCTGGCTTTCCAGCGCTCACGCTGCAGCCGAATTCCAGTACTACGTGTACCCAGTCGGAGGGATCACAGGGATCAGTCAATCAGCGATCAAGACAGAACAAGTCGGTCCCAAATACGGCGGCATGATCAATGAAAAATATGCCGACCTCTTTTTTGATGCGCCGACTCAGCAAGCCTTGGTCAAAAGCTTTCAAGAAGGGGTTGCCAAGCAGTTTCCAAGCTCCGTGGTGGGGGGCAATCAGATTCGCACCAGCAGATCTGGCAAATACGCTTACCAGCCTTATGAGGCCACTCAGTGTTCGCCCCAGTTCACGGTCAACTACAAAGACAGCTTTGCCATCGCGATAGGTATCAGTCGTTTGTCCACGTATTTCAATACGTACAGCGATTTCACTCAGGTGCTGATTCCAATCACTTACACCGTGCGCTTTGTCAAGCTCAACGGGGCGTCTGTTGTTTTTTCCAAAAGTGAAACCATCTACACGGGCATGACAGCGCCGACGGCGGACTTCTTCATGCCAGGCGGCAAAGAGATCAAGCCCGAGAACGTGGCCAAACTCAAAGCGGCCATCATGACCGATGGTTTGCAGATGGTGCAACGCCATGTTGATGCCGCAGCCAAGGGTTTTGCGCCCAAGCAGTCTGCGATCACCATTGCGGCAAGAGACGGTGATTACTTCATTTTCAACAACGGCAGTGAAGTCGGTTTTTCTTCTGGTGAAGATTTCGATGCTGTCAACGACAAAGGTGAAGAATTTTCATTCACGGTGGAATATGCAAGCAATGGTATCGCTGTGGCGGTGGCCAGTGATTTCACTGCAGATATCAAGCGTGCTACCAACCGACTGCGTCAGGGTGAAAAATTAACCTTCAGCTTTACCAAGCAAGGTAAAGATGACGCCAAGCCTTCCGTACTTGCTGTTCAATACACGCCAGCGGCTGGAGCCAGCTTGACGGACCAACAGGTGCTCGACAACGCTTTGTTGTCGATTGTGGCCGATGACATTGGCTTCAAGGCGCCCTTCAACTTGGTCAAACACGACGCTGACTTTTCGCGGCTCAAAACTCAAATTCGAGGTGAAGCCAATTGCGAATCCACGATGTTCCAGGACATGAACGGTTTTGCTGACAACTCGACCAAACCCAGGGTCAACCCCGATTTGTACCTGAAGCTCGATGCTCACAGTTCGCCTGTATTCACGGCCATTGGTGTTGGCGGCGCCACCACCAAGTCCATCTTTACTAATTCGGTGTCATTGAGTTTGATTGACCGCTCCAGTGTGGTGAACCAGGTCTTTGCGGGCAGCAGCCCTTACGAGTTGACCCGCACAGGCGGAAAAGGATTGGACAACAACCAAGCCAATGAAATCAACCTGAAAAATGCCGCCTTGGCGTCCATGCAGTCCATGTTGGCAGGTTTTTCCTCGGCGCCCAAGACCGTCGGCATTAAATCGGTCAGCAACGGTGTGCTCACCTTGGCTCAGCCCTTGCCTTTGTCTGTGTTTAACCAAGCCAGAATCGTTCGGCCGTTGAAGGCCGGATCGTCCAAGGCCCCGGTTTTGATGCCTTTGCCGGGCAGTGTGGCACAGCTGATCAAGCCCACACAAGACACCGACAAAATTGAGATCAAAGGCCAAGTTCGTACGACCGACTTGATCATGCTCGGGGCGACCGATGCCACCAACAAGCCACTCAAATTTTGTGACGACACCCGCAAGCGCCATTTCTTGTTGACGCCCAATTTGAAGCACCCTTCCAATGGCGAGTCCTTGGTGGGCCGTGTGATTCCTTTCAAAGCCAAGGGGTACAACTTTGTCGAGACCCAAGCTCATTATCTGGACAGTGTTGAGTTGGCGCTCAAAGAAGGCTTTTTTAGCAGCACAGATGTCATCAAAAATGTGGACACACCTTACTGCGCAGTGGCGCAAGAAGTGCAGCAACTTCTTAAAAACGACTGCGCGGCTGACAAATGTGCCGGTTCGGCCAACGTGGTTTCAGGGGTGCGAATCTATGAGGGTGCCAACAAAATTGGTGAGTCCCTTGTAGGGGCGAAATTTGATTTCTCAGAAATTAAACCGGACGCCCTTTCTCAATTTGTAGGTGTCAAAGCTTACGAACATCAGCTGAACAGCATTTCTCAGCACAAAACTAAACTTCATTAAAGGATCTCGTATGAAAAACAAACTGATGGCGCTTTTCTTGGCGCTTGGCGTGGCTTCTTCGGCCAATGCCCAATTGGGTGGTCTGGGCGGCATGTTGGGTGGAAGCAGGGGCGGTGGCGGTGATGTTGGTGCCATGGCTGAAGAGTTCAACCGCGATGCATCGGCCATCAATGAAGTGGTTACCTATTCCTTGATTCAAATTGTGGCTGCATTGGGCGATAAGCAGCAAATCGCTGCGGTCAAGGCCGTCAACGACAACTTGAGCAAAACCACTGACCCCAAAGAAAAAGGCAGTATTCAAGGTACAGCGATTAAAGAACAAGCCACCATTGCTGAAGAGTTGTTGAAGTCCGATCAGGCCAAAGCCAAAGTCGAAAAAATGGCCCCTGAAATGCAGCAAAAAGTAGCGAAATCTATTTTTGCTGTGGGCGTGGCTTCCTTGCGAATTCCTGTGATGATGGACAAGGGCAAGAAGATCATTGAAGGCGTGGGCAGCAACCCTATGAACATCACCAAAGCTCTGCCCGTCAAGGACGGCATGTCAGTGTTTGCTTCGGCCTTGCCCAAAATGCCCAGCATTTTGTCAACGGGTTTGAAGTTGATGCGTGATGTCAAAGTTGATCCAGGTAACCCAGCGGCTGACTCCAAAATGGAAGCCGACAAGAACCCGACCATTCCTGAGTAAGGATGACCTTTTGCCATGTCGCCAAAGGCGGTGGCAGATGATTTCTAAATGACAGGCATAAAAAAGCCCGACCACTGGTCGGGCTTTTTTTATGCAAAATTTCTCAACCCGGCAAACTGTCCACAAAGCTCGGCCTCTGAGCCAGTTTGTCGTAGAGCTTGTGTAGGTTAGGGTAAGGGGTGCGCCAGTCAATTTGCGGAAAGCGGAAGTCCAAATAACCCACAGCACAGCCCACCGCGATGTCGGACAGAGACGGGTGGATGCCGGAGCAAAACGCTTTGTCACCCAAACCGTTGCTCATGGCACGCAGAGCGTGCTGAATCTTGTCCAGTTGGCGGTCGATCCAGGCTTGACTGCGCTGGCTGTCTTGGCGCTCGGTCCAGACCGCTTCCATGCGCGCCAGCAAGGCCGCATCCAGCAGGCCATCGGCCAAAGCCTCCCAAGTTTTCACCTCTGCGCGTTCACGCCCTGCTGTGGGGATCAACTTGCCCACAGGAGACAAGGTGTCCAGATATTCAACGATCACGCGCGAATCGAACACCGCTTCACCGCCTTCCATCACCAAGCACGGCACCTTGCCCAAGGGGTTGGTGGCGTGAATGCTGGTCTGTGCGGACCAAACATCTTCGGTGACAAACTGGTAGTCCAGTTTTTTTTCGGCCATGACGATGCGCACCTTGCGAACATAAGGACTGGTGACGGAGCCGATGAGTTTCATAGAAGAGGTGTTGGTGCCAATGAACGATGGCCGATTCTAGGTGAAACACGTGCGGATTTCCCTCTTGCCCATGTATTTGGGAAAGAGGCTGGTTGCAGAGTGGCGGGAATTACAATCAAAGGATGAATTTCACCCCCATTTCCGCTCTGTCGCCGCTGGATGGCCGTTATGCCAGCAAACTCAATGCCTTGCGCCCGCTCATGAGCGAGCAGGGTTATATGCACCGCCGCGTTCAGGTCGAAATCGCCTGGTTTATCGCTTTGTCCGATGCTGGCTTTGCCGAATTCAAGCCCCTGACACCGGGTGCCCGCACTTATCTGACGGGTTTGGTGAAGAATTTCAGCGAAGCCGATGCCGTGGCCATCAAAGCCTTTGAAAAGACCACCAACCATGACGTCAAAGCGGTGGAGTACTGGATCAAGGAAAAGTTCAAGGACCGTCCCGAGTTGGAAAAAGCGGCCGAGTTTGTGCACTTTGCCTGCACCAGCGAGGACATCAACAACACCAGCCACGCCTTGCAGCTCAAGGGTGCGCGCGCTCAAGTGCTCTTGCCCGGCCTCGATGGCCTGATTGCCAAATTGCGCGAGATGGCGCACACATTTGCAGAAGTCCCCATGCTCAGCCGCACGCATGGCCAGACCGCCAGCCCCACCACCGTGGGAAAGGAAATGGCCAACGTCGTGATGCGATTGAAGGGCTGCCGCGACAAAATCGCGTCCGTCCAGCTCATGGGCAAGATGAACGGTGCGGTGGGTAACTACAACGCCCACTTGTCAGCCTGGCCTGAATTTGACTGGGAAGCTTTTGCACGAAAAGTGGTGGAGACGCCCGAGTTGAGCGAAACACAGGCGAGTCAATGGGGCTTGGGGCTGACGTTCCAGCCCTACAGCATCCAGATTGAGCCGCACGATTACATGGCCGAGTTGTTCGACGCCGTCGCTCGCAGCAACACCATCCTGATCGACCTCTCGCGTGACATCTGGGGTTATGTGAGTCTGGGTTACTTCAAGCAGCGGCTCAAAGCTGGCGAAATTGGTTCTTCCACCATGCCGCACAAGGTCAACCCGATCGACTTTGAAAACGCCGAAGGCAACCTCGGTCTGGCCAACGCCGTGCTCAAGCACCTGAGCGAGAAGCTGCCCATCAGCCGTTGGCAACGTGACTTGACCGACTCCACGGTGCTGCGCAACATGGGTGTGGGCTTGGGCTACACCGCGCTGGCCCATGCTTCGCTCATGACCGGCTTGAACAAGCTCGAACTCAACGAAGAAGCCTTGGCCGCCGATCTCGACGCCGCATGGGAAGTGCTGGCCGAGCCGATCCAGACCGTGATGCGCCGCTATGGCGTGCAAGGCGCTTATGAAAAGCTCAAGGAAGTCACGCGTGGCAAGTCAGTCAGCGCCGCCGACCTGCATGGTTTGATTCAGGGCTTGGAGATTCCGCAAGCCGACAAGGACCGTTTGCTGGCCATGACACCGGGCAGCTATGTCGGCAAGGCCGCCGAGTTGGCCCGTCGGGTCTGATCGGTTTCCATGGCCCTCAAATCCACCATCTACAAAGCCAACCTGTCGATCGCTGACATCGATCACAGCTATTACGAAGACCACCAGCTCACGCTGGCTCGTCACCCCAGCGAGACCGACGAGCGCATGATGATCCGACTGCTGGCGCTGGCCATCAACGCCTACAAGCTGCAAGCCGTGTGCAACGGCGACGGCAAACTGGCCTTTGGTGCTGGCCTCTCAGACCCTGACGACCCGGATTGCAGCTTGCGCGACTTCACCGGCCAAACGCGCATGTGGATAGAAGTCGGCCAGCCCGAAGACAAGCCCATCATGAAAGCCTGCCAGAAAGCCGATGAGGTGCTGCTGTATTGCTTCAATCACGCGGCCGAAGTCTGGTGGAAAGGCATCGAGACCAAGCTCACCCGCTTGGACAAATTGCAGGTCTGGCGCGTGCCGACCGAAGGTTCACAAGAGTTGGCCAAATTGGCTGAGCGCAGCATGCAACTGCAAGCCACGGTGCAAGAAGGCTCAGTCACCTTCAGCAGCGACAAGGGCAGCGTGCATATCGAGTTGATCCGCTGGAAGTGATGCTTACCCACGGGTTTTGATGCAGCGCATCCCGGACAGGATCCGGGATCCATGGCTCAATCCGCAGTTTTCAGGTCCAGCTTCGTTTGCGCCTCTGCCGCCGTTTTAGCCCATTGGCGATTTTCGGCAGCGCGCTCGGCATAACGGTTGAATCGCCATGAGGTGCCGTCAACCGTGATGCGTCGCCAAACGGCACGCTTTTCACCTGAACTCATTTCGGTCCAGAGTTGCACTTCCTCAAAGCTGCGGCCACAACCTTTGCAGGTCTCGTCGCCTTGGCTGGTGGAGCAAATGGCAATGCAAGGCGTGTCGGGTGTGCTGGCGTACCAGTCTTGCCAGGCTTCTGCAGCAGGCAAAGGCAGTGTGAATTCGTCGGCCAGGTCTTGCCGGTGATAAACCATCAAGCCATACACCTCGGCCAGCGCACGCAACTCACGTGGCAAGGTGATCCCGTCAGGTGAGGGGTTTTTGAGGCGCCAATGGTTGATGGCCGCTTCAATGTCGGTGATGTGAATTCCGGCCATGGCGTGTATGAAGAAGGAGCGCGATCATAGCGCTTTAGGGGTGATCGACTCAACGCTCAGCTTGCATGTCCCGTATTTGAGCTTGTGCTTGGCGCAAGCGGGTGTCCACGATGGAGGCTTCGATGTGGTCACCAGCTTGCAGCCGGTTGTTTTTGGCCCAGTCTTGCGCGGCCCGAAAGCGGTCCACCGCGCCGGTCCAATCCATCCGCGCCATTTGGGCTTCCCCTTCAGCACGGAGTGACGCCAGCGTTTGCCCCTGCAAGGCGAGCATGCTGGCCAGGGTGTTCCAGGCCTGCGCATCGTGCGGCGCTTGTGTCACTTGTTCGCGCAGTTTTTGGGTGATGCTGGCGCGTGCCGGATGGGGTGGCAAGCGCAACAGGGCTTGCGCGGTGGCGATGAGTTCGGGGCGCGGCAATGGTGCCTGGTTCAGGCTTTCCAACACTTGCAGAGCCACCGCAAAACGCTCTTGCTTGGCGGCCACTTCGGCCTGCAGCAAGATCACCAAGCGCTTGGCTTCGGGCGTGGTCGAGGTCAATTGTGACAATTGCTGCCAGCTGCGTTCAGCCGCTGCCATGTCCCGCAACTGCAGGTGCGCCAAGGTAGCCGCATACAGAGCCCCCGCTTGTTGCGCCGTATGGGCTTGTGGCGAGAAGGCCTTGCCGCCCTGCGTCCAGGCCTTCAAGGCTTCCACACTGTTTTGCGACATCACCCTGGCGCGAGCAGCCAGCATGGCTTGCACCATGTTGCCGCTTGTGCGAGGGCTGGCGCTGTTCAGTTGCAAGCGTGCCTGCATGTCAGCGATGCGTTCGGTGGTCAAAGGGTGGCTTCGCAGGTACGGGAAAGCGCCGCTGTCGTTCACGCCAGCGGCTTGCTGCAATTTGCCAAACATGCCGACAAAGCCTTGTGGGTCATAACCTGCGTCCGCCAAGATGCCATAACCCACTCGGTCAGCCTCACGCTCCATGTCGCGTGAATAGCTCAGTTGAGACTGAATCGCCGCAGCCTGTCCGCCCACGATCAGGCCTTGCGCCGCTTGCGGGTTCTTGCTGACCGCGATGGCCCCCAGGATCATCGATCCGATCACCCAAGGGGTCATCTTGGCTTGCTCGTCTATGGAGCGTGCGATGTGGCGTTGCGTGACGTGGCTCAATTCGTGCGCCAGCACCGAAGCCAGCTCGTCGTTGGAGCTGACGACGGCGATCAGGCCCAAATGCACCCCCAAGTAGCCGCCGGGCAAGGCAAAGGCGTTCACCGAACGGTCGCGGCCCAGCAGGATGCGCCAGGCAAACCGCTCTTGCAAATCCGTTGACAGCTCGCCCCTTGCTGCAGCCGCCTTGACCAGCGGTGCCCACAGGCGTTGGATGTATTCGTCCAGAACGGGGTCTTCCAGATAATCCGGGTCGCGGTAAAGCTCACGCGCGATGCGGTCGCCCAATTTGCGCTCTGCGCCCAGTGAAATGCCTTCGCTGTTGCCCAAGGATGGTAAGGCGCTCGATTGCGTCCAACCGGCCTGCGAGCCCAAGGCGCTCAGCAACAGGACCAGCATGAGTTTGGAAGGGCGGAATATGTTTTTCAAGGTGATCGACGTCCTGTGGATTGACCCATTGATGGCCGTATGATGCGCCATTCTTGTCAACCTTTTGTAAATGGTTTTTAAGCCACACAACCATGACCCAGTCTACCGATGTCTTGACCCATTTTGATGCCAAAGGCCAGGCCCATATGGTGGATGTGGGAGCCAAGTCCAGCTCCCGCCGCATCGCGGTCGCAACGGGCCGCATCGACATGCTGCCAGCCACCCTCGCGCTGATCGCGTCGGGCACCGCCAAAAAAGGCGACGTGCTGGGCATCGCCCGCATCGCCGGCATCATGGGCGCCAAAAAGACCAGTGACCTGATCCCCTTGTGCCACCCGATTGGCCTGACCCGCGTGGCCGTGGACTTTGAAGTGTTGTCTGCCGAATCGGCCGTGGTGTGCACCGCGACCGCCGAAACCATCGGCCAGACCGGTGTCGAGATGGAAGCCTTGACCGCCGTGCAAGTGGCCCTGCTCACCATTTACGACATGTGCAAAGCCGTGGACCGGGGCATGACCATGAACGGCGTCACGTTGTTGGAAAAGCATGGGGGCAAGTCGGGGAGCTGGGTCAGCGAAACCTGAAGCATTGCTTGGCGGTTTCCCCCCGTGTCGTCATTGCCTGACTTGATCGACTCTGGGGAAATGGATCCCCGGGTCAAGCCCGAGGATGACAAATCACAAGCGCCCGAGAATGACCACAGGGCGTGGATTTCAGCGTGAAGACTCACCGCGAGAGAGCAGGGCGTACAGTAGGATCGCCCCGAAGGTGGCGGTGCCAATGCCGCCCAGCGCAAACGGGCCGAACTTGAGCGTGAAGTCACCAGTGCCCAGCACCAAGGTGATGGCGGCGACGAGCAGGTTTTTGTTTTCTGAAAAATCCACCTTGTTGTCGACCCAGATCTTGGCACCTGCCACGGCAATCAGGCCGAACACCACGATAGACACGCCACCCATCACCGGCAGCGGGATGGCTTGGATGAGCGCGCCGAACTTGGGCGAGAAGCCCAACAGCACAGCCATCAAAGCCGCGATCAGGAAGATCGCAGTGGAGTAAATCCGGGTGGCGGCCATCACGCCGATGTTTTCCGCGTAAGTGGTCACGCCGGTGCCGCCGGATGAGCCGCTGACCATGGTGGCAACGCCGTCGCCAATAAAGGCGCGGCCCATGTAGGCGTCCAGGTTCTTGCCGGTCATGGCGGTCACTGCCTTGATGTGGCCCAGGTTCTCGGCCACCAAAATGATGGCCACTGGCGCAATCAGCAGCATGGCTCGGCCATCAAATACCGGCGCTGCAAACGTGGGCAGACCAAACCAAGCAGCGCCCGCCACACCTGAGAGGTCCAGTGGTTTGCCCAAGCCCATGCCGTTGGTCAGCGCTGCGTAGATGATGCTGGCCAGAATCAGGCCCACCAAAATCAGCAAGCGTTGCACCATACCGCGCGAATACACGGCAACCAGACCCACGCTGACAAAGGTGACCAGTTGCATCCAGGCATCAAAGTCGCCAGCGGCCATGTTTTTGATGGGTATTCCCGCCAGGTTCAGGCCAATCACGGCCACCACCGCACCGGTGACCACCGGCGGCATCAGCCGCTCGATCCAGCCAGTGCCAATGGCTTGCACCACCAAGCCTATCAGGGTGTAGAGTGCGCCGCAGGCGATGATGCCACCCAGTGCCACGCCCATGTTGGCGTTCGGTCCTTTGCCCGCGTAAGCGGTGGCGGCTATCACCACGCCGATGAAGGCAAAGCTGGAACCCAGGTAGCTGGGTACTTTGCCGCCGGTGATGACAAAAAAGATGAGCGTGCCGATGCCGCTCATCAAAATGGCGATGTTCGGATCAAAGCCCATGAGGATGGGGGCCAATACGGTGGCGCCAAACATGGCAATCACATGCTGTAAGCCCATGACGGCCGTGTGCGGCCAGGGCAAGCGTTCGTCGGGGCCGATGGTGCCGCCTCGCATCAGCACCTCGGGGTTCTGTGTTTTCCATTCAAACATCGACATGGCAATCTCCTTGCGTGAAATGTGAATCCCATACTAACGCAGCAGGAAGTAGTATTTCGATGCCTTGGTGACTCGGCGCTGCAGGCACAATCGTGCCTGTCTGTTTGCCACATTGCGAAGGAGGAACCCGGCATGACCGCTATTGACCCCGCCACACGCGCCCAAGTGCACCTGATTGACCATCCCTTGGTGCAGCACAAGCTCACGCTCATGCGCAAGAAGGACGCCAGCACCAGCAGCTTTCGCCGCTTGCTGAATGAACTGGCCAGCCTGATGATTTACGAAGTTTGTCGCGACATGCCTTTGCAGGACGTACAGATCGAGACGCCACTGGAGACCACAACCGGGCGCGTGATCGACGGCAAGAAGCTGGTTTTCGCGAGCATCCTGCGCGCTGGCAATGGCATTCTGGATGGTGTGTTGTCGGTGGTGCCGGGCGCACGTGTCGGTCACATCGGTCTGTACCGTGACCCGAAAACGTTGCAGGCGGTGGAGTATTACTTCAAGATGCCCAAGGCCATGGAAGAGCGCGATGTGATCGTGGTCGACCCGATGTTGGCCACTGGCAATTCGGCCGCTGCAGCCATTGAGCGGCTGAAACAGTGCCAGCCGCGTTCGATCAAGTTCCTGTGTCTTTTGACCTGCCCCGAGGGCATCAACACCTTGCACCGCGAGCATCCCGACGTGCCGATTTACACCGCTGCCATCGACCGCGAACTCAATGACCACGGCTATATCTTGCCGGGCTTGGGCGATGCGGGAGATCGGATTTTCGGAACGCAGTGAACGGGGTGGTCTGAGGGCCTGTTGATGCCACGCGCATTGTTGGGCGCTTCAAGGGCATGGCAAGGGGTCTGACGGGAAAGCTGCCCGACACTGCGCTGTGTGCAGGTCCACCAAGTCCTGTTTGCCCAGCATGCGCGCACTTTGGATCAGTTGTCGGACCACCACCGGTTCGGGTGAGTAGTGCAGCATCTCCAGACTGGCGGCCAGCACCCATTCAGCGTTTTGCGGGGTGAGGCGGGTCAGACTCAGCTCGGCAAACTTGCTTGACCGATGGAAAAACCAGCTGCTGCGGGCAGCGCCCAGAGGGTCTTCACGCCATACCGGCCAGCGCTCTGCGGCAGGCATGTAAATTTGCCTGGCACGGGCATAGTCCGCACCCACCAGGCAGACGATTGCCAAGATCAAGCCGCCTGCTATTTGCCCACCGCGCGCAGCACCCGCCTTGAAGCCTGTGGCAGGGGCCAGCAGCATCCCGCACAAAAGCACGGCCATCTGGAACGGGCCATACCAAAGCGGAAATTCCAGCAGGCTGTGCAAACCGATGACGGCCAGCACTGACCATGCCAGCTGTGGGGTTGGCCACTGGCTCATCCAAGGCCGTGCTTTGATCAGAAGGGCCAGCAAGGCCAAACCCAAACCGGCTGTCACCGGAATGCCTAGCGTGACGCCCAAGTGCAAGGGCAAGTTGTGGGCGTTGCCCAAAATCGCGCAGAACCTGTTTTCCGATCCGCCGGAAAACGGCGTGATGTAGTGGGCGTATTTGAGCTCGTCCCAGCCCCAACCTGTCCAAGGCTTTTGACCCATCAGTTGCAGCACATTGCCCCACAGCACGCGTCGGCTGCCACAGCCTTCGTCGTGGCCCATGCGGCTTAAGGCGTCAATCACACTTTGTCCGGAAAGGAGGCTCAAGCCCCGAGGCAGTGCCCAGTTGGCCAGCAGATAAACCGTGCATGCGCCAAAAACCATGCCGACAGACAGTTTGGGCGCCTGCGGGTGGCTGCGCCAAGCCCAGAACATGACCAGGCCGCAGACCAGCAGCATGTGCAGCAAGCCGGTGCGCGATGTGGTGGCGGCATTGCCGATAGCCAGCAGGGCAAGCATCCACAGTGCGTGACGGGTTTTGAGCCCATGGGCTTGCCACCACAGTACCGCCAGCATGCCGATGGCCAGCAAGGTGGCGAGCTGATTGCGTTGGCGCAAATTGGCGCTGGCCTCCCCCAAGCCGGGCACATGCAGCCAGGGGCTGAGGGCATCGGCCGCCCCAAAATACTGGATCAGTCCCATCACGCTGCTGATCAGGGCAGCCATGGTCCATGCCCGGGCCACATCCAAGGCCTGAATGCGCTGACCCCATAACAGCAGCAAGCCGATGCAGGCCCAACTGATCAGCAAGGGCACAGTGTTCGGTTGTGGCGAAGGGGACCAGGGTGCAAGCCATGGCAAAACCAGCAGCGCCCCCAAAGCCAGTCTGGGGGCCCATGTGGCCGCGCTGTCGGGGTGATGGTCGTCGAGACTCAACGCCATGCGCCAGCCACCATGAAAAACGCCCTGGGTTCAGCAGGGCGTTGGGTTGTGCAAAAAACGTTCAGGACGCTTTGCATGAAGCGGGCAGGTACTTGACCGGTAAGCCGTTGCTGCTGGCAGGGCCGCAGCGCCAGCCGGAGATGGTCTTGCCGCCATCGGTGCTACCGTTGACCGGGGTGTCGCCGGTTTGCAGCGGGGTCAGGGCAATGGCGTTGGCCAATGCGCTGGTGCTGCCGCGCAGCGCTTCATGGTTGCCCACCACGGTGATCACGCCATTGCCATCCACGGCCACGCTGGCCACGTATTTGCTGGTCTGGCTCTCACAGACTTTGGGCAAAGCCGCCGACACATTGGCGTCCGACGATGAGCTGACGGCTTCGTTGACCGCTGTCTTGCAGCCATTGGCCGCCAACAGCATTTCGGACACCTTGGCCCGGATGGTGTAGTCCTGGTAAGCCGGCAAGGCCAGCGCGCCCAGAATACCGATGACCGCGATCACGATCATCAGCTCAATCAATGTCAAACCTTGTTGGTTTTTTGGCATGGTTTTCCCCCTGGTGAATGGCCCTCGATGGTAAATCATTCACCCATCGAAGGCCTGTTTTCAGCTCACGAGGCGGTGTCTTGAGACCTTGCAGGGCGACGGGCCATGATGATTTTGCCCATGGCCAGCACCAGCAAAGCACCGGCAATGCCCAAGCCATAACCCCAAGCCTTGTCTTGTGGCAGATACGCCACCAAGCCCGGATCCGTCTGGATCATGGTGCCGGCGATCCAGCCCAGCAGCATGCCGCCAGCTGTGATGATCATCGGGAAACGGTCCATCAATTTGAGGACCAACTGGCTGCCCCAGACGATGATCGGGATGCTGACCAGCAAACCGAAGATGACCAAAGGCATTTGGTGGTCTGCGTTGCCCGAAGTCTGGGCAGCGCCAGCGATGGCGATCACGTTGTCCACGCTCATGACCAAGTCGGCAATGATGACCGTTTTGACCGCGCCCCAGAGCTTGTCGCTGCCCTGGATGTTGCTGTGGTCGTCTTCTTCGTCGGGGGTGAGCAGCTTCACACCGATCCAGATGAGCAAGATCGCACCCACAAACTTGAGGAAGGGGATGGCCAGCAAGGTGAGCGCAAAAAAGATCAGGATCACGCGCAAGATGATGGCACCGGCTGTGCCCCACATGATGCCTTTTGTGCGTTGGTGGTCGGGCAATTGGCGGCAAGCCAGCGCAATCACCACGGCGTTGTCGCCACCCAGCAGGATGTCGATCATGATGATCTGGCCGACGGCGAACCAGAAAGCAGGGGTCAGAAATTCTTCCACGGTGTTCCTTTCACCCGCTGAAGCGGGCCCTTTTATTCGATTTTCAAAAAGAAAGCCGGATTTTCCCTCGGAAAATCCGGCTTTAGTATTGTGGCAAACCACAGCCCTGGTCAGGACTGGGTCTTGTCACCTGTGTGAAAGGCCTTTTTACTTCAACTGCGCCTTGAGCAATTTGCCCAGTTCAGACGGGTTGCGTGTGACGATGAAGCCGCACTCTTCCATGATGGCCAGCTTGGCGTCGGCCGTGTCGGCACCGCCAGAGATCAGGGCACCTGCGTGGCCCATGCGCTTGCCGGGAGGGGCAGTCACACCGGCGATGAAGCCGACCACAGGCTTTTTCATGTTGGCCTTGCACCACATGGCGGCTTCGGCTTCGTCTGGACCGCCAATTTCACCGATCATGATGACGGCGTCAGTGTCGGGATCGTCGTTGAAAGCCTTCATCACGTCGATGTGCTTCAAACCGTTGATCGGGTCGCCACCGATACCGACGGCGCTGGACTGGCCCAGACCCACTTCGGTCAACATCGCCACGGCTTCATAGGTCAAGGTGCCCGAACGGGACACCACGCCGATGCGGCCTTTGCGGTGGATGTGACCGGGCATGATGCCGATCTTGATTTCGTCAGGGGTGATCAAACCTGGGCAGTTGGGGCCGAGCAACAGTGTGCGCTTGCCGCCAGCCGCTTCTTTGGCCTTCATCTTGTTGCGCACTTCCAGCATGTCCTTGACCGGAATGCCTTCGGTGATGCAGATGGCCAAGTCCAGGTCGGCTTCCACGGCTTCCCAGATCGCAGCGGCTGCGCCTGCTGGGGGCACGTATATCACGGACACG
>JBIKSF010000087.1:0-9152 GCA_044348785.1 Limnohabitans sp. | reverse complement strand
AGGTACTTGCGCACTTCCATGGCCACTTTGTAGCGCAGCATCAGGTTGTTTTGCATGTACGGACGGCGCAGGTCCAGCACGCGGTGCGTGAGGCGGGTCGTCTCTGACAGGTTGTCTTCGTCGATCTGGAAAGGCGGCGTGACAGAGGCGTTGAGCACGATCAGTTCGTGGCAGAGCACTTCGATCTTGCCGCTTTTGAGGTTGTCGTTGGTGGTGCCGTCAGGGCGGGCACGCACCACGCCTTTGATCTGCACGCAGAACTCGTTGCGCACGTCTTCGGCCACCTTGAACATGTCGGGGCGGTCAGGGTCGCACACCACTTGCACATAGCCTTCGCGATCACGCAAGTCAATGAAGATCACGCCACCGTGGTCACGGCGACGGTTAACCCAGCCGCACAGGCTCACGGTTTGGCCAGTCAGGGCTTCGGTCACCAGACCGCAATAGTGGGAACGCATGGACATGTTGTGGAACTTTCAGGATTCGCAGGAACAGGATTCAAAACAAGGCGTGTCAGTCCAGCTTCGGCTGGACCAGGGCTGCCGGTGGCTTGGGGACAGGCGTGCCGGGCACGACCACACCCATGGAGATGATGTATTTGAGGGCATCGTCAACGCTCATGTCGAGCTCGATGACATCGGCTTTGGGCATCATCAGGAAAAAGCCCGAGGTTGGGTTGGGCGTGGTGGGCACATAGACACTCACCATGGGCTGGCCCAGGTGTTTGGCCACTTCACCCCCGGGGCTCCCGGTCAAAAAGGCGATGGTCCACGAGCCCTGACGTGGGTATTGCACCAACAAGGCCTTGGAAAACGCATTGCCACTGCCCGAAAACAAGGTGTCGGCTACCTGCTTGACGCTGGTGTAAATGCTGCGGACCACGGGGATGCGGTTCATGAGGCCGTGCCATTTGCGCAACCACCATTGGCCAAACATATTGGCCACAAAAACCCCGGTGGCAAAAATGAACACGGCCACAATGGCCACGCCCAAACCGGGGATGCCACGCAGATACTCGGCGCTGGCATGTACGCCAGGAATCAAGGTATCGGCCGCATGCAACACGGCCAAAAAGATGGCGTCGAGCATACCCACCAACCACATGATCACCCAGACGGTGATGCCCATGGGCAGCCACACCAGCAAGCCGGTGACGAAATACTGTTTGAAGCTGCGGTGTTTCATGGGGTGGGGCAATCGGTGAGGTCAGCGTTCAGAAAAATCAATGGCAGGCACATGAAGCCGCGCAGCCTGCGGTGCTGGCCGTTGCTGCAGGCGCTGCGCTGTCGCTGGCTGGGGCGGCTGAAGGTGTGGTCACAGCATCGGCTGCGGTGCCCGCTGCAGCAGGCACTGCGGCAGCCCCACCACCCTTGAAATCAGTGGCATACCAGCCTGTGCCCTTGAGCTGGAAACCCGGGGCTGTGAGCTGCTTGTTGAATTTCGGGGCACCACAAGCCGGGCAGTCGGTCAGCGGGTCGTCACTCATTTTTTGCAGAACATCCTTGGCATGGCCGCAGGCGTCGCATTTGTAAGCGTAAATGGGCATGTGAAGAGCCTTTGAAGGTGATGCAAGAAAACCTTCAATTATAGGCTTGGCAGCGCCCTTCAAGTCCCCAAGCCCATTGCCGCGCCCGAGTGACCCAGGGCTGCGGCTCAGGGAGGTCAACGGCTGGCGCTGTCTTGAACGGCGTGATCCAAGGCACTGGCCATGGACTTGCCTTGGTTGGCGATCACAGTCGGTGCCAAAGAGCCCAGCAGCATGCCCAAGATGGACGCCATCAGACCCAGCAAGTTGGCGGGCACCAAGGTCTCGGGGGCCAGGAAATTGAACACCAGCCAAGTGCCTACGCCCAGCACAACCGAGCAAAGTGCCCCTTGTGTGTTGGCACGCCGCCAGAATGCGCCTGCCACCAGCGGCACAAATGCCCCGGTCAGGGTCACGTTGTAGGCGTTTTGAACCATCTCGTACATGGTGCTGGTGCTGTTGAGGGCGAAGAGCAAAGCAAACGAGGTGAAGGTGACCAAGATGACACGCAGCAGCAGCAAGAACTGGCGATCACTCATGTGGGGTACGAAGGGCTTGAGAACGTTCTCGGTGAACGTGGCGGTAGGGGCCAGCAAGGCCCCACTGGCCGTGGAAAGAATGGCCGAAAGCAAAGCACCAAAGAACAAAATCTGAGCCCACATGGGCATCTTGCCCAGCACCAGATCGGGCAGGATGCGCTGGATGGCGCGGGCGTCTTCCGATTCAAACAAGGCCTTGAGCTCGGGGTGGGCGATCAGCGCCGCATAGGCGATGTACAAGGGAATAAAGGCCATCACGAAATACATCAGGCCGCCAATGATGGTTCCCCTGACCGCCGTTTTTTCGTCCTTGGCACTGGTCATGCGCTGGAAGACGTCTTGCTGGGGAATGGAGCCGAAGGCGAAAGCGAAGAATGCACCCGCCATGGCCCACCAAGCGGCAGCGTCCATGTCGGCCGGGAACATGACTAACTTGCCATCGGCTGCTGCTTGGGCAATGACTTTGTCAAAACCACCGGCGTTGCCGCCCACCAGCAAGGCGACCGCGATCAGACCCACCACGATCACCACGGTCTGAAACAAGTCGGTGAAGGCCACCGACCACATGCCACCAAACACGGTGTAGACCAGCACCACGGCCCCTCCCATCATGATGGCGTAGTTCAGGTCAATCGCCCCAGACGACAGCACATGAATGACCAGACCGAGCGCTGTCAATTGCGCCGAGGTCCAGCCCAGGTAAGACAACACAATCGCCACACTGGTGAGCACTTCGACCGACTTGCCGTAGCGCACCTTGTAAAAATCGCCAATCGTCAGCAGGTTCAGACGGTAAAAAAGTTTGGCAAACAGCAGGGCTGCCAACACCAGACAGACGGTGGCGCCAAACGGGTCACCTGGAATACCGTTCAGGCCATCCTTGGCAAAGGTGGCGGACACCGACAAGACCGTTTCAGCGCCGAACCAGGTGGCAAACACGGTGGCCACATTCATGTACAGCGGCAAACTTCGGCCTGCCACCAGGTAATCTTTGGCCCCGTGGACCCGGCGCGCAGCCAACAAACCAATGCCGATGGTCACGGCCAAGTAAGCGATCACAAAAGTCAGCAGCACCTGCAGCTCCTCGAAAAAATCAGGTTCAAATGAAAAGTTGCAGATGCATGCCCACCTGCAAAACGAGCAAGGAAACCACAAAGCCCAGTCCCGCGTAAATCAGGGTTTGCAGCAGTTTGTTGGTTCGGCGCTGCTCGACCAACAGCTGCTCGATCTGCCGTGCATCGTTTTGGCGCGGTTGTTTCAAGTATTCGTGCAGCAAGCGGGGCAACTGCGGCAGCAGTTTGGCGTAGTGCGGGGCTTGCGCCTTGAGCTCTTCCCAGAGCTTTTTGGGCCCGATTTGCTCCAGCATCCACTTTTCAAGGAAGGGCTTGGCTGTGCTCCAGAGGTCCAGCTCGGGGTCGAGGTCGCGGCCCAGGCCTTCGATGTTGAGCAGGGTTTTTTGCAGCAGCACCAGCTGCGGCTGGATCTCGACCTGGAAGCGGCGCGAGGTCTGGAACAGGCGCATCAGCACCATGCCCAGCGAGATTTCCTTGAGCGGGCGGTCAAAGTAAGGCTCACAGACCGCACGGATGGCCGACTCCAACTCGTCCACCCGCGTCTCGGGCGGCACCCAGCCGGACTCGATGTGCAGCTCGGCCACGCGTTTGTAGTCGCGGCGGAAAAATGCCGTGAAGTTTTGCGCCAAATACTCTTTGTCGTACTCGGTGAGCGTGCCCACGATGCCGAAGTCCAAGGAGATGTAGCGGCCAAAGGTCTCTGGGGCCAGACTCACCTGGATGTTGCCGGGGTGCATGTCGGCGTGGAAAAAACCATCGCGGAACACTTGCGTGAAAAACAGCGTCACGCCATCGCGGGCCAGCTTGGGAATGTCCACACCCGCTTCGCGCAAACGGTCCACTTGGCTGATGGGCACACCGTGCATGCGCTCCATGACGATGACCTCGGGGTGGCAAAAGTCCCAGATCATCTCGGGGATCAGCACCAAATCAAGGCCTTGCATGTTGCGGCGCAGCTGGGCCGCATTGGCCGCTTCGCGCACCAGGTCCAGCTCGTCGTGCAGGTATTTGTCGAACTCGGCCACCACCTCGCGGGGTTTGAGGCGTTTGCCGTCAGCACTCAGGTTTTCCACCCAGCCCGCCATCATGCGCATGAGGCTGAGGTCTTTGTCGATGACGGGCAACATGCCTGGGCGCAAGACCTTCACGGCCACTTCGCGCACTTCGCCCGATTTGCCGCGCAAGGTGCCAAAGTGCACCTGGGCAATCGAGGCGCTGGCCACAGGCTCGCGCTCAAAGGTTTCAAAGATGTCGTCGACTTTGCGATTGAAAGCCCGCTCGATTGACGCCACCGCGATGGCCGAGCTGAAAGGCGGCACCCGGTCTTGCAGCTTGGCCAATTCTTCGGCGATATCAGGGGCCAGCAAGTCGCGCCGGGTGGACAGCACCTGGCCGAATTTCACAAAGATCGGCCCCAAACGCTCCAGCGCTTCGCGCAGGCGCACCGCCCGAGGTGAGCGCAGGTCACGTCCGACCGACAACACACGGGCCAGCAAGCGAATCCAGGGCTTTTGAAAGCTCGACAACACCAACTCGTCCAGGCCGTAGCGCAGGACGATGAAGACGATGAAGGCACCGCGCCCGAAACGGCCCCAGCGCATCATGCTGCGCTGCCCGTGCGCAGCCCGGTGCCAGGGCGCTGGGCGACAAAACTGCGCAAGGCCGCCACGGCCTGACGGGCCGCTTGTGCCAGGGTGTGTGCAGGCGCATCCCCGATCAGGCGAGCCAGGTCCTCTTCGGCATCCCAGCGCACATGGTCGATCAGCCAATTGATTTCAGCCGCCAGCTGCACATCGCCTTCAATGCGGACCTTGGGTTTGTCGCCACGGGCCAAAGCCGAAGCCATCGAGACGGGCGACTCTTCGGTCACCGTCAGACGCAGGTCAAAGCCCTCAAAATGCCCACGCTCAAGCAGGCCTGCAGGGGTGGGGCTCAATTGGAGTTGCATGCGGTCCCAGACCATCTCGATGCGCTGGCCTTTTTGGCGGGCCAAACGGGCCATGGCCTCCGGCTCGCTCATCAGCACGTGGTTGAGGAACAAAACCAAGCGGTTGACGCTCTCGTCCACCACCCAGGCCGGGGGCTGGAAATTGGCTGCGAGCCGGTTGACCATGTCGGGGAGCGCCTGAGCGGCCCATGAAAAAGGGGACTGTGTTGCCATAGTCCCCGATTATTCCCGAAAGTGCCAGCCCCAAAGCTTCAGGGCTTTATGGCTCGGGCTTTTTGGTCCGGTCTTTATTGGAGCGCTTGAACGCCAGCCACCAACCAGCCGCCGCCTTGCTTGGACTTGCTCATGTTCCAGACTTCGCGGAATGGGCTGGGGCCTGAAGCCGCGTCTTCGCGGATCATGCCATTGAACTCGACACTGGCCAGGTAGGCATCGGCCTGCTCTTCGATGCCCAACAGCTGTGCGTCGAGCATGACGACTTCGGTCTTGTTGGGCTGACCGGGGAACTGCGCTTCGCGCTCGGACAATTGGTTGCGGATCTCCACCACCATGGCGTCCGTCATCATGGAACGCAGGGCGCTGATGTCCGAGCGGTCCCAGGCGTCTTGCAAGGTGACGAAATTGCGCTTGGCAGCGGTGACAAAGCTGTCCACATCAAAGCCTGCAGGGATGCCCCAGGTCTGCGAACCGCTCAGGCTGTCATTGGTGCTGGCATTCAGTCCGGAACCAATGCCCGAGCCGATCATGGAGCCGGTGGACTGCGATGTAGCCGAGCTGTCGAATCGGGTGTTTTGGCCTTCCCATGGGCGAGCCGAAGCGTCGTTGCCCACGTTTTGGGGGCTGTATTGTTTGTAAGTGGCAGGGTTTTCTGCAGAGGCACCTGCGCCTTGGTAAGCCAGGCCACTGTTTCCACCCATCTGCGATGCGCCACCTCGGCGGGCACGCATGATCATGCCGATCACAGCCAGGACAGCAACGCCGATCAACAAAGCCATCAAAATGTTGCCAAAGGCTTCACCCATACCGAGCGAACTGGCCAACCAAGCCAGGCCCAGACCAGCGGCCAAGCCACCCAACATGGCACCCCAAGGCTTCTTGGGCGCAGCGGCTGCAGGTGCAGCAGCGGGTTTGGCCGCATTGGTGGGCGCAGCGTTTTGTGCCGGTGCGGCAGGGGTTTGCGGGGCGGCGTCGCGCTTGGTGACCTGGTTTGACTGCTGACCCAAAGATTTGCCACCACCCATACGGCGTGCGGCCTCTGCATTGAGGCTGCCCAAGGCCATCACGCCTGCGAGCATCAGTGTCATCAACTTCTTGTTCATGGTGTCTCCAACTCAGGAAATACAGTTTTCGGGCCTCAACATTTGATGCCCATATGCAAGGCTACCACCCCGGCGGACAAATTGTGAAAATCCACATGGCCAAATCCGGCATTTTTCATAAGGGTTTTCAGGTCTTCTTGTCCGGGGTGCATGCGGATGGATTCGGCCAGATAGCGGTAGCTGTCGGCGTCGCCCGCCACCAGCTTGCCCAACTGGGGCAAGATCTTGAAGCTGTACCAGTCGTAGGCTTTTTCCAAAGGTTTGGCCACCTTTGAAAACTCAAGCACCAACAACTTGCCGCCCGGCTTGAGCACCCGGCACATTTCCTTGAGCGCCACATCCTTGTGCGTCATGTTGCGCAGGCCAAAGGCGACGCTGACCACGTTGAAGTGACCATCGGGAAAAGGCAGTTTTTCGGCATCGCACACCAAGGTAGGCAAAGCCAGGCCATGGTCGACCAGGCGGTCGCGCCCTGTGGACAGCATGGCTTCGTTGATATCGGTGTGCACCACACGGCCTGTGGCGCCGACTTTTTTGGCGAAAGCCATCGACAGGTCACCCGTACCCCCTGCGATGTCCAGCACCTGATCGCCTTCTTTGAGGTTGGCCACCTGCACGGTGTAAGCCTTCCACACGCGGTGCAGGCCCATGGACATCAGGTCGTTCATCACGTCGTATTTGGACGCGACCGAGTCGAACACGCCGCGCACGTGCTTGGCTTTCTCGCTTTCGTCGACGGTTTTGAAACCGAAGTGGGTGCTGCTCATGCCGGGCCCCTCAATGCTTGTGACCGCAGCTGCCGCCTGCTGAGGCTTCGATCATGGGCGCATCGCGGCTCATGCCCGCGGCTTGCAGGCGATCTTCGTATTGTTTCCAAAGGGCGGCTTCCTGGTCGCCCAAAAAGTACAGGTATTCCCAAGTGAACAGCCCAGACTCATGCCCATCCGTGAAGGTGGGTTTCACGGCGTAATTGCCCACAGGCTCGATTTCGGCAATGCCGACCTCGCGCTTGCCGGTCTGCAGCACTTCCTGGCCGGGGCCGTGGCCTTGCACCTCGGCCGAGGGCGAGTACACGCGCATCAGCTCAAAAGGGATGCGGAACTGCGCCCCGTCGGAAAACCCGATCTCCAACACCCGGGTCTGACCGTGCAGGGTCAGCGACTCGGGGTGGGGCATGTCTTTTTTCAATCCGGCCATCTTTTGCTTTCGAAATCTTGCTGTCGGGTTGCGTGTCAGGCTTACACCAGCACGCGCTCGATGCCACCGGCATTGGCGGCATTCACGTACTCGGGCATCCACTCTTCGCCCAGGATGTGTTTGGCCATCTCGACCACGATGTAGTCGGCTTCGAGCAGGCCGTTTTTCATGTCGTCGCCAAAGCGCGACAAGCCTTGCAGGCAGCTGGGGCAACTGGTCAAAATTTTGACGTTCGCTTGCGGGGCCAAGGCACCACTGCTGCGCAAAGCGGCTTCGCCCTTGAGCAGTTCTTCTTCCTTGCGGAAACGCACCTGGGTCGAGATGTCCGGGCGCGTCACGCCCAGCGTGCCCGACTCGCCGCAGCAGCGTTTGCTCTCGATCACGTTATCGCCCATCAAGGCCTTGACGGTCTTCATGGGCTCTTGCTGCTTCATGGGGCTGTGACAGGGGTCGTGGTACAGATAAGCGCCGCCTTCGCCCAGCTTCATGCCTTTTTCCAGCAAGAACTCATGGATGTCGATGATGCGGCAGCCGGGGAAGATCTTGTCGAACTGGTAGCCCTGGAGCTGGTCGTAACAAGTGCCGCAGCTGACCACCACCGTCTTGATGTCCAGGTAGTTGAGCGTGTTGGCCACGCGGTGGAACAGCACCCGGTTGTCGGTGATGATTTTTTCGGCTTTGTCAAACTGGCCCGAGCCTTTTTGCGGGTAGCCGCAGCACAGGTAGCCCGGTGGCAACACGGTCTGCACACCCACATGCCAGAGCATGGCCTGGGTGGCCAATCCCACCTGACTGAACAATCTCTCCGAGCCGCAACCGGGGAAATAAAACACCGCTTCGGATTCCGACGTGGTGGCTTTCGGGTTGCGGATGATGGGCACGTAATCGTTGTCTTCGATATCCAGCAAAGCCCGCGCCGTTTTCTTGGGCAGGTTGCCCGGCATCTTCTTGTTGATGAAGTGGATCACCTGCTCTTTGATGGGCGCGGTGCCCACCGAGGCGGGTGGTGCGCTGGTTTGCTTGCGGGCCACGCCCTTGAGCAAACCGGCCACAAAACGCTGCGCCTTCATGCCCACGCCCACCATGGCCATGCGAGCCAACTTGATGGTTTCGGGGTTGGTGGCGTTCAGCATGAACATGGCGGCGGCGTTGCCGGGCCGGAAGCTCTTTTGCCCCATCTTGCGCAGCAGGTTGCGCATGTTCATCGACACTTCGCCAAAGTCGATGTTCACCGGGCAAGGCGTCAGGCACTTGTGGCAGACGGTGCAATGGTCTGCCACGTCTTCGAACTCTTGCCAGTGTTTGATCGAAATGCCACGGCGGGTTTGCTCCTCATAAAGGAAAGCCTCAACCAGCAAGGAGGTCGCCAAAATCTTGTTGCGCGGGCTGTAAAGCAAATTGGCACGCGGCACATGCGTGGCACATACCGGCTTGCACTTGCCGCAGCGCAGGCAGTCTTTCACGCTGGCCGCGATCTCGCCAATGTCCGACTGCTGCATGATCAGCGACTCGTGACCCATCAGGCCAAAGCTGGGGGTGTAGGCGTGGGTC